>NZ_CP069421.1:2735494-3070988 GCF_018118585.1 Aristaeella lactis | reverse complement strand
AGGTACCTGCCCATGAACCAGGCCCGCGGCGTGTTGTAGATATGGTCCATATCCCGCCGGCTTCCGAATATATACCGGGGATTGAACACACCGTCCTGGTTCAGGTCCAGATGGTTATCCCGGATAAACTCCTTCAGGTCCGCGGAACACAGGTTTGCTTCCTGTTTTCCGAAGGCATCTTTCAGGTCAAAGCCGTCCATCCCGAACTGGTTTGGATTGATCACCACAGAGTCCTCCGGGATCTTCCGGGCCATCCAGTGATGTCCGCCGATGGTCTCCAGCCACCAGACCTCATGATCATCATTGAAGGCAATCCCGTTAGACTCATAGGTGCCGTATTCCTCCAGCAGCTTTGCCAGCCGCAGCACGCCTTCCCGCGCTGTGCGGATATAGGGCAGCACCAGCACCACGATATCCTCTTCCCCGATGCCGCCGGGCACGTCTTTTTCCTTCCGTGTCTTTGCCTTCTTGTAAACCACCAGCGGATCCGCCGCCAGCACCCGCGGATTGGAGGTGATGGTTTCCGTAGCCGTCATGCCTACGTTGGCTTCATTGATGCCGGTGGCTGCCCAGACGCCTTCCTTCGGATCCACACTGGGGCAGGAAGTATAGCGCAGCGGATTGTCCGGCAGGTCGATCTCCACATGGGAGATCTTGCTGGTGTATTTCTTCGGCTGATCCTTGGGGTTGACCACGATCAGCTTCTTCACATCAAAATGTCCGTCGTCCGTCCGGGCGATCATGGTTGAACCGTCATTGCTGGCTTTCCGTCCCACCAGCACTGTTGTACAGGGCATTGTTCTTTCCTCCGTTTACTTTTCTGAATACCGCGTCACGGTATTCAGAAAAAACATTTAATTGTTCATTGTTAATTGTTCATTGTTCATTACTTTATAACCGCGCTCGTCTGCGCTCCAAGCGTCAGCACGGTTCCGTCCAGTTCGGCATAGCCTTCGAAGGGATCCACCGACAGGAACGCGGCGATCTCCGCGAAAGGATAGTCCGTTGCCTTGGCAAGGTCCACCTTCAGCGTCTTCTCCGTTGTGTTGTGGAAAACGCCGACTGTGCTGCCGTCCAGCGTGCAGAGGAACCCGCCGAGCTTGGTGTCCTTGAACTCCAGCGCGGTATAGTCACCCCGGGCGATCTCCGGGAATGCCTTCCGGATCGCGATCAGCTTCCGGTAATGCCACAGGATAGACGTGCCGGTTTTGATCCGGTCTTCCACCGTGGAGAACTTGGATTTGTCATAATTGCTGCCCACCGGATCCTGTACGGTATCCCCGTCTCCCCAAGGCATGGCCAGGCGCCGGTTGGCATCCGTGTTGGATCCGCCCCGGGAACCGCGCAGGCCGATTTCCTCTCCATAATAGATGAAGGGAGATCCGGGCATCAGGATATACAGGTTCGCCGCCATCTGCATACAGCCGCTGGCCACGGTCAGGAAGCCCGCCGCCCGGTCTGTATCGTGATTGGCCACAAAAGGAATGTTCATCGCTTCCGGATTGATGGAATGAATGTTGTCCAGGTAAGCCTGGGTGGACTGGACAAACTTGTTCACGTTCCCGCCCAGGGCGGTCTCCGCGATCAGGCCGTCCACCGTCGCGGTGGCAAAGCGGAAGCAGTTGAAAGCCTTCAGGTACCGGTCCGTAATGGCATCCCCGTCCCAGACCTCCGCCACGGCATAGATCTCAGGCCGGATCTTTTTCAGTTCACCCATATACCAGGTCCAGAACTCCGCGTTCTTGTCATGCTCCCCGAAATAGGGATATTTCGCGGCGTCAAACCGGAAACCGTCCACACCGATGTCCAGCCAGTAAGCCGCCACATCCAGAACAGCCTGCCGTACCTGTTCATTGTCAAAGTTCAGTTCCGGCATCTGGTCGGAGAAATTCGCTTCCACTTTCAGGTCCGGATTGCTCATTTTCCGGAAGCGCCTGCCGGCAGGCGTTGTTTCGTCCGATGGGATCCAGGTATAGAAATCATAGAACGGATCCTCGGGATCTCCTGCCTGGTGCGCCTTTTTGAAATTGATAAACCATTCGTTGTTCTCACCTGTATGGTTCAACGGAAGATCCAGAATCAGCTTCACGTTCCGCTCGTGGCACAGGGTGATCAGTTCCTTCAGGTCCTCAATCGCCCCGAACGCCGGGTCGATCTGGTAGTAGTTCGTCACGTCATATTTGTGATAGGAAGGAGAGGCAAAGACCGGCGTCAGCCAGATGCCCTCAATACCCAGGCTGTTTCCGGATTCCGGATCCCCGTCGTTCAGGTAATCCAGCCGGTTGATCACGCCCCGGATATCGCCGATACCATCCCCGTTGGAATCCGAGAAAGATCCGACAAAGATCTCATAAAAAATCCGATTGTTATTTTCCATATCCAGACTCTTTTCCTCCGCGGCGGAAGCACCGGTCAACAGTGTCAGCACCAGCATCAGGATGACGAATCGTTTCACAGTTATTCCCTTCTTTCCGCAGTTTTCACCTGTATCATGAACCAAAAGGCGGCAGGTTGTCAAGGAAAGCAAAAGATGCTATATTGCGGTTAAACAAAGGAAAAAAGGATGTACCGCTTATATGGAATGGTTTTCTACCGCAGAAGAACTGTCCTTGTGGCAAAAACGTGAAAAAAGGCTGACCGCCGTTTTCCGGATTCTGGCCTTATGTGCCGTTATCGTGTTCGTTGTGCTGTGCCTGATGATACATACCGGGAACGCGCAGACTCTCCACTGGATCCTTATCGCCGTAACCTGTGTCCTGGGATGGATCTGTATTTCGCTCCATGTTCCGGGCATTCAGGAAGCCAGGACTCAGGCGGGACATCTGGATATGCTTCTCCAGGGAGAAAAGGAAACGTACACCGGCCGCATGACCCTGACCCGGGAATCCATATCGATCCCGAAGAGTATTCGGATCCGGAAGGTCCTGCTGGACACCGGTGAAGGGGAACCGAAGCGGCTGAACCTGGATGAACGCTGGGTTTCCCGTATGCCCGCCGACGGAAGCCTGGTGAACCTGTCCGTCGTTCACAGCTACATTGCCGGGGTGGAAACCCTGGAAGAAGCTCCCGCTGATACAGCCGAAAGCAGCGCTTCCCGCCGTCCTGCCCGCTCCTGGCAGTTGAAAAAGCTCCTGCCCCTGCTGGGGATCTGGGCCCTGGCCGCGTTCTTCTTCAGCTCCTTTGTTTTCTACCAGATTACGGATACGGATCCGGTCCATAAGCTGGCGCTCTATGTAGACGGAGAGGTGCGCAATGAGGCGCAGCTGGCCGCCCGCCTGGAAAAAGGACTGGGTGAACCCATCCGTATGGTGCAGGTTCATCCTTTCATGTATGCCATGTTCGGATCGGAAGCCCTCAAAACTGCTGATCTCTATATCGTCCCGGACAGCGACAGGGAACAGTATGCTGACTGGTTTGCCCCCGGGGAGGAAGGCCTCCCGGTATATGATCCGGAAACAGGAGTTTCCGTTGCCGGCACCTGGATCCTCTATGCGCCGGAGGAAACCTACCGGCTGTATATCGGTGCCGGATCCCCCCATCTGACAGACGGCCTGGCACAGCTAGGCGCCGAATTGCTGATGAATCTGAATACAGAGGAGGAAATCCAATGAACGGACGGACTTTGCTGATCCTGACCCTGGTCCTTTTCCTGCTCCTGCACTGCCTGTGTGCCGGGGCGGAAGCCGTTTCCGACACCCTCTATGTGAAAAAAGTGGAAAACCTGCCGGAGGATTTCATCTTCGGCATGGATATTTCCAGCGTCCTGGCGGAGGAAGCCAGCGGCGTGAAATACTATGATTATGAAGGAAAAGAAACCGATCTTTTCCGGTTGCTGGCGGATAACGGTATCAACTATATCCGTGTCCGGGTCTGGAATGATCCATGGGATGCCGAAGGCCGCGGTTTCGGCGGCGGCAACTGTGACATCCGCAACGCGGTGGAGATCGGCAGGCGGGCCACCGCCTGCGGCATGAAGCTGCTGGTGGACTTCCATTATTCTGATTTCTGGGCGGATCCCGGCAAGCAGATGGTTCCCCGCGCCTGGAAAGGCCTGGATATCGACGAAAAAGAAATCAAACTGTACGAATACACGCTGGACTGCATGAAGCAGCTGAAGGATGCGGGCGTGGACGTGGGCATGGTGCAGCTGGGTAATGAAACCAACGGTGCCCTGTGCGGAGAAAAGATCTGGCGGGATATCGCCCACCTGATGGACGCCGGTTCACGGGCCGTCCGGGAAATCTATCCTGATGCCCTGATCGCCCTTCATTTTGCCAACCCCGAAAATCCCGACAGCTACCGTACCTACGCTTCCAAAATGGCCTACTATGAGCAGTACGGTCTGATTCAATATGACGTTTTTGCCACTTCCTATTATCCTTACTGGCACGGAACCCTGGACAACCTTTCCGCGATCCTGACGGAGATCGCTGAAACATACAACAAGAAAGTCATGGTGATGGAAACGTCCTACGCCTTCACCGCGGAGGACACTGACTTCTCCGCCAATACCATCGGCGACACCGGCGGCATTGTGAAGGATTATCCCTTCTCCGTCCAGGGGCAGGCAAATTGCATCCGGAATATCACAGACACTATTGTCAACCGCACTCCCGCCGGCATAGGCGTCTGCTATTGGGAAGGCGCCTGGATCACTGTCGGCACAAGCAGCTGGGAAGAGAATCATGCACTTTGGGAAAAGTACGGTTCCGGCTGGGCCTCCAGCTATGCCGCCGTATACGATCCCAAAGACGCGGGCAAGTATTATGGCGGAAGTGCCGTTGACAACCATGCCTTCTTTGATGCTGCGGGGCACGCTCTTGAATCACTGAAGGTTTTCCGGCTCATGCGGACCGGTAATGAGATTACCCCGGTTCCGGACGCCCTGGAGGAACCCTCCGTCCTCTGCGACCTGAACATGCCCCTCAGCCTCCCGGAAACGGTCAATGCCGTCATGACAGATGACAGCCGGCAGGCCGTTCCGGTCACCTGGAACCTGTCAGAAGAAGAGGATAGGAAGATGCATGAAGGCGGCCCCGCGCAGTATGTGGTCACGGGGGATGCCGGCGGCATGGAAGCGAAATGCTTTGTTTCCATGATCGAGTATAACTACCTGGAGGATTACAGCTTTGAAGACGGCGGCGATGCCTGGATCGTCACCGACCTGAAGAGCGCCAGCGAACTGTATGTGGAAGATAAGAAAACGGATTCCCTGACCGGCAGCAAACACCTGCACTTCTGGAGCGCCGCGCAGGACAGCGTGGAATTCACTGCCGAGCAGACCGTCAGTGACCTGCCCGAAGGAAGGTTTAAGTTCTCCATATCCGTTATGGGCGGTGACTGCGGAGCCACCGATATCTATGCGTATGTAAAGGTCGACGGTACAGAGGTCGCCCGTTCTGAACAGATCCCGATCACCGGCTGGAACAGCTGGAACACGGGTACCGTTCCGGCATTTGATCATCCTGCCGGAAGCGAAGTGACCGTCGGAATCTATGTCAGATGCCAGGGAACCGGAAACGGAGCCTGGGGAAAAATTGATGACGCGATGCTCAATTCTTTGCAGTAAAAGGGCTCCGGGGCTCAAATCTTCGGAAACGATACCAATTACGTAAAATAAGGGGTTTCAGAAAATTTCCTGTTGACAAAACGGTAACTGTGCTTTATGATAAGCACACAGTCGAAACGGAATAAATTGAACCAAAAGTCACATGGCTCTTTGGAACAATTTGTCGTCCGACGAAAAAGAATAATGATATTTTTATGAAAGGATGATCTCTCCATGAAAAAATTCCTCGCTATCGTACTGGCGGCCGTCATGGCACTTTCCATGGTTTCCTTCGCATCCGCTGAAGGCCTGGCCGGCGAATACGAAATCAAGGTCTGGGTGGCCGATGCTATCGTCGACCTGACCACCAAACAGCTCGACCGTTACAACGAAACCAACCCCGACGGCATCAAGTTCAAGTACACCATCGAAAAGATGGGTGAAGGCGACGCCGCCAGCAACATGGTTCAGGACGTTGAAGCCGGCGCTGACATCTACTGCTTCGCGCAGGACCAGCTGTCCCGCCTGCTGACTGCCAAGGCTCTGGCCAAGCTGGGAACCAAGGCTGCCGAATTCGTCACCGCGAATTACGACGCTGACTCCGTTGAGTCTGTCACCGTGGACGGCACCATGTACGCCTACCCGCTGACCGCGGACAACGGCTACTTCATGTACTATGACAAGAGCGTCATTCCGGACGAGGATGTTGACTCCCTTGAAAAGCTGATCGAAGACTGCGAGAAGGCCGGCAAGTACTTCTCCTTCGACCTGCGGAACGTTTGGTACTCCGCCGGCTTCTTCTTCGGAACCGGCTGCACCTCCACCTGGATCATGGACTCCGAAGGCAATGCCACCGACGTTGTGGATACCTTCAACAGCGACAAGGGCCTGATCGCCCTGAAGGGCATGAAGAAGCTGCTGGATTCCGATGTCTGGAACAACAGCTCTGAAGTTTCCTCCTTCGAAAGCAATTCCGCCATCGTAGTTTCCGGTACCTGGGGTTCCGATACCGCGAAGAAGATCCTGGGCGACAACCTGGGCGTTGCGGATCTGCCCTCCTATAAAGTGGACGATGCTAAATATCACGTCGGCAGCTTCTTCGGCTTCAAGCTCATGGGCATCAAGCCGCAGGAAGACCCGGTGAAGAACGCCGCCCTGAACAAGCTGGCCCAGTACCTGACCGGCAAGGAATGCTCCCTGGAGCGTCATGAATCCAACGGCTGGGGCCCCGCCAACCTGGAAGCCCAGGCTGATGAGTCTGTGAAGAACGACCCGATCCTGGCCGCCGTGTATGAGCAGAAGGCTTACGGTGCCATTCAGCGCGCTATCAGCGGTGCCTGGTGGAACATCGGCAACGTCATCGCTGACGAAGCGAAGGACGCCACGGATGAAGAAGGCCTGAAGCAGGTTCTGGTCAATTATCAGAACAAGATCAGCGAATCCCTGTCCCTGGATGCCAACGCCCTGCTGTTCGTGGGTGCCTGGAACGGCTGGAACAACGCTGATGATGCTGACACCTACTACCTGAAGGACGGCAGCGTGACCCTGGATGTGCCGCAGAGCGACTACATGGGCGGCCGTATCGTCAAGCCCGCTGACTGGGGCAATGACAAGGGCTTCCTCCAGGTCACCGAAGGCAAGGAACTGATTCAGGATCTGGGCGATGACGTCGGCGACAACAACATCGTCTTCCTCGAGCCCGGCAACTACACCGTGACCTGGGACGGCGAAGCCATCACCATCGTCAAGAACTGATAGCAGAACCAGCATAATCTGACTCGAACCCTTTCGGCCGGAGCTGAAGAACATTTCGGCTCCGGCCGATTTCGGATTTCCCATCAGGAGAGGAGTGGATCACGGATATGGCACAGCTCAGTGACCTGGAATACCTGAAGCTGTCCAAAGGACGGAAACTCGGGTACAAGGCAGGGCGCTTCTTCGCCGGGATTCCCGTGGCGGTCCTGAATGTCTTTCGGCGGCTCGGGGAATTGCTGAAGAAGGGCGTCACCGCCATCGGCCGGGAGATAAAGGACATTGTGATGACCTTTGTCAACGGCGACTGGAAAACCAAACTCAGTTACCTGGTCATGGGCTTTGGCTGCCTGGCCAGGGGGCAGATCCTGCGGGGTCTGCTGTTCCTGCTGTTTGAAGTTGTTTTTATCGGATACATGATCCTGTCCGGAGCATACTGGCTGTCCATGATGCCCTCCCTGGGCAAGGTTGGACCCACCGAGGAGTATAACGAGATCTTTGATGCTTATGTCACCAAGTACAACGATAACTCCTTCCAGATCCTGCTCTACAGCGTGCTGACCATCTTCTTCATTATCGCCTTCATTTATACCTGGCGCGTCAATATCCGCCAGAACAAGATGGCGGAGAAGATCCTTGCTTCAGGCAAAAAGCTGAAGAGCTCAAAAGAAGACCTGCGCTCCATGGTGGATGAATCCTTCCACAAGACGCTGCTGGCACTGCCCATGACAGGCATCATCGTCTTCACCGTTTTGCCGCTTATCTTTATGATCCTGGTTGCCTTTACCAACTATGACGGTGCCCATGACGGATACATCAGCAACCTTTTCCACTGGGTGGGACTTGATAACTTCAACACCCTGCTTTCCTGGAAAAGCGCCAACGGGACCCAGAGCTATGCTGCCACCTTCGGTGAAATCCTGTCCTGGACGCTGATGTGGGCTTTCTTCGCCACCTTCACCAACTACTTCCTCGGCATGTTCGTGGCAATGGCCATCAACAAAAAGGGTATCAAGGGCAAAAAGATCTGGCGGACCATCCTGGTTATGACCATCGCTATTCCGCAGTTCATTTCCCTGCTGTATGTGTCCAAAATGTTCGCCAAGGACGGTATCGTGAACGGCGCCCTGCTGAGCCTGGGCTGGATTAATAAGGCCCTTCCCTTCTGGGAAGACGCAACCTGGGCCCGGATCACCGTCATCATCATCAACATCTGGATCGGTATTCCGTATCTGATGCTGATGGCCACCGGTATCCTGATGAATATTCCGGCGGACCTTTACGAATCCGCCAGGATTGACGGTGCAAATCCCTGGCAGCAGTACACCCGGATCACCCTGCCCTATATGCTGTTCATCACAGGGCCGTATCTGCTGACAAGTTTTATCGGCAATATCAACAACTTCAACGTAATTTTCCTGCTCACAGGAGGCGCGCCGGCAAACCCGGCAGCATCCTCAGCCGCAGGTTCCGTGGGTTATACGGACCTGCTGATCACCTGGCTGTTCAAGATCTCCACCGGTGCGGAATCCAAGTACTACCTGGCCTCCGTAATCGGTATCCTGGTCTTCGTGGTGGTATCGATCATCGCCCTGATTGTCTACAATGTGCTGCCGAGTATTAAGAATGAGGAGGACTTCCAGTGATGAGTGAAACAAGTATGAAGCGTCACATGGGACTGCGGGCCTCCAGAAAAATGGGCAACACGCTGATCTATATTCTGCTGATCACCATCAGTGCAATCTGGCTGATCCCGTTTTTCTGCATCGTGCTGCAGTCCTTCCGGGTGGAAAGTACCTGGCAGGTAGGCTACGTTAAGCCGAATGTCTGGGGCCTGGACAACTACCGGAAGCTGTTCTCCTCAGACTTTACCCGCTGGTATACAAACACCTTCATTATCTCCGTCTTTACCGCGCTCTTCCAGACGGTCATCGTGCTCTGTATGAGCTACACGCTGAGCCGTTTCCGTTTCAAGATGCGCAAGCCCCTGATGAGGTTCATGCTTGTCCTGGGCTTCTTCCCCGGTATGCTGACCATGCTTATCCTTTACCGGGTTCTGAAGGATCTGGGCCTGACCCAGGCCAACGCCGTACCCGGACTGATCCTGGTCTACGTTGCTTCCTCCGGTATGGGCTACTATGTGTCCAAGGGGTTCTTTGACACCATCCCCAAATCCCTGGATGAAGCAGCCCGCGTAGACGGTGCTACCCGTCTCCAGGTGCTGAAAAAGATCATCCTGCCGCTGGCCAAACCCATCGTTATATACACGATCCTGACAGCGTTCATGGGCCCCTGGGGCGACTATGTCTTTGCCCGCTACATTTCCTTCGGCGCTTCCGCCGGTATGAACGTGGCGGTCGGTCTGTATAACTGGCTGACGCCGGACCAGATCAACAACAACTACACCATGTTCTGCGCAGGCGGTGTACTGGTGGCCATTCCCGTAACACTTCTGTTCCTGTTCTTACAGAAGTACTATGTGGAAGGTGTCACCGGAGGAGCTGTTAAGGGGTGAGCATTCGATGACTGCCAGTGGCAGAAATTTCATCGGATGCGAAGTCAAGCGAAACAAGCGGACTCCACAGTGTGGAGCCGCGACGATTGAGCTTGCGGGATTGTTCAGAAAGCTTCAAGCATCAAGAATTCGGAAGGAGCAGTTATAGTATGGCAAGTGTAAAACTGATCGATGTCAAAAAGATCTATGACAATAAAGTCACGGCAGTCCATGACTTCAACCTGGAAATCGCGGATAAAGAATTCGTGGTTTTCGTCGGACCTTCCGGCTGCGGCAAATCCACAACCCTGCGGATGATCGCCGGCCTGGAGGACATCTCCGAAGGCACACTGGAAATCGACGGTGAAGTGGTCAATGACCTTCAGCCAAAAGACCGGAATATCGCCATGGTTTTCCAGAACTACGCCCTGTATCCGCATATGACGGTATACGACAATATCGCTTTCAGCCTGCGGCTGAAAAAAATGCCGGAAGATGAGATCTATGAGCGCGTGACCAACGCCGCCCAGGTACTGGGCATCACCGAGTACCTGACCCGGAAGCCCCGCGCCCTCTCCGGCGGCCAGCGCCAGCGTGTGGCCATCGGCCGCGCCATGGTTCGCAACGCCAAGGTATTCCTGATGGACGAACCCCTGTCCAACCTGGATGCCAAGCTGCGCAACCAGATGCGTGCCGAGATCATCCTCCTGCGTCAGAAACTGGACACTACCTTCATCTACGTGACCCATGACCAGACGGAAGCCATGACCCTGGGTGACAGGATCGTCATCATGAAGGATGGTTTCATTGAGCAGGTCGGCACTCCCCAGGAAGTGTTCGATACGCCCGTGAACCTGTTCGTGGCCGGCTTTATCGGCAGCCCCCAGATGAACTTCCTGAAAGCCAACCTGATCAAGGAAGCAAACGGCTATGTTGTGGATATCCTCGGCGTAAAACTTCCGCTGAACGAGGATCAGAACGCGGTCCTGGAGCAGAAGGGCGTCGGTTCCCAGGAAATCGTCCTGGGTGTGCGTCCGGAGCATACCGCCGTCCTGTTTGATAATCAGGAAGGCGCTATCGAATGCACCATCGATGTCAATGAAATGATGGGCAGCGAGCTGCACCTGCACCTGTCCAGCCAGAATAATGACAAGATCATCGTCCGTCTCCCCACCGTGGATCTGACCAAGGAACAACGTGAAAGCCTGACCTTCGGCAATAAGCTGTACATCACCTTCCCCGCGAAGGTCATGCACCTCTTCGATCCCACCACCGAGAAAAGTCTGATCGACGCCTGACGCTGTCAATCAGACAAAAGTATCAGTCAAGAAAAAACGCTTACGAATGATTCGTAAGCGTTTTTTCATCGTTCTGCATTTATACTATCAATGTCATCAGAGGAAGAGTCTTGTTCCTCCCCCGTTTACAGGCCGCCAGTAAATATCACATTGGCCGAAGGCCAATATTTCACATCGCGAAGCGATATTTCACATTATGCGGCATAAGCCGCATAATATTTCACATTTGCCGAAGGCAAATATTTCATTGTTCTGATTTTTCCATGAAAAATCAGAACAGCTTCCCATTCATAATCGCCAGGATCAGGTTCCCGCTGTTGAACAGCGGTGCCAGCGTACTGGCTTCCACCAGCTGGTTGATGTTTTCCACCGGCAGCAGGGTCTGGATCAGCGGAAGCATGGCGAACGCCACGAAGCACAGCAGCGCGCCGCGGATCAGTCCGAAAGCACCGCCGGCAATGGAATTCAGCTGCTTGAGCACCGGGAACTTAAAGACAACCTTCAGGAAATTGATCACAAAGTGGATCACCAGCAGCAGAGCCAGGAAACACACGATGAAGCAGATCACATTCAGGATGGCTCCGACAATCGTCTGGGAAACATAGGTACCCACATCAGCGGCCGCGCCGTAAACCTGGTTGGTCAGGTTGTTCTGCAGCAGGGTGTTCAGCGGTGCCGGCAGGGAGACTTTGTTAATGATCTCGGAAATGCCGGTTTCCGTCAGCGTGGTAACGTTGCTGCTTGCCAGGGCCTGGTCTCCCAGCTTTGTCGCGGCATCGGTATAGGATGCCAGTGTCTTCAGGATATCCGGATTGCTCTGGATCGCTGCTGCCAGTTTCGGACTCAGCCAGAAACTGAGTCCCAGGGACAGCAGGCATCCGCCCATGGAAGCCACAGAGGAGATAAACCCCCTGTACAGTCCAACCAGGACGCTCAGTCCCAGGATCCCCAGGATCACAATGTCAACTACATTCATCTCTGTCACTTTCCCTTCAGCTTCCTCGGGCAGTTCTTCCGTGCTTCGGTCATCACCGGATCATGGTCGCCGCCCTCCGCGTATTTCGTATTGATCGACTGGATCGTATCCTGCCTGCCCGGCGCGGCGCAGAGCGGACAGGGCTTCAGCTTCCGGTAGGCTTCTTCCTCCAGCTGGCCGTAGGTCAGGGTTTCCGTTTTCTTGCCTTTCACCGTACCGCACTGATCCGTCGTATGGTAATACCCGCTTTTCTTTTTCAGGCTGTACAGGACCATGTCATCCTCCGGTACCGGAATCTGCCTTCCCTGCCAGTCCTCCCAGATCAGGATCCGGGTATTCTTCTTATAGTTGTTCCACAGCCACTTCTGGTTTACCCCTTCCGGCGACTCCTGCCGCTGGACCCGGATGCATCCGTGGCTGGCCTTGGTGCCAAGCTTCGGCTCAGTGATGCTGTAATCCTTGTATCTCCCGTCCGATCCGGTGATATAAGGCACTTCGTGCAGCAGGTCCCCGTCATTGAACCGCAGGGCCAGCGCGCATTTCATGTTATCCGAGGAAAATTCCCCTACCTTGCTGACCAGCAGGAACTCCCCAGACCGGGTTTCGTTATAGGGCTGCTTCGCGTTGGCCAGTCCCGTTGAGACCGACAGGGTGGAGAACAGCCTTCCTTCCCGGAACACATAGAGCCGCTGGGTCAGTTTGTCCACCACAAGTCCCATCTCCTGGTTCGGGATAACCTCCTTCAGGTAAGCCGTCGGAACATATCCCTGAACCAGTACATTCCAGTTCAGGATGGCGCTGTCATGGAAGGATGAGGAGTAGCATTCGATCAGGGACCATTCTTCTCCTCTTTCCAGCACATGGACTCCCTGGCTGATACAGGTGACCATTCCCACACCGTCGCTGGTATCCAGGGGTTCCGACCGGATAATGACCTGCGTTTTTTCCGCGTTCTTCCTGCCGTTATCCAGCACGGTAATCGGCACGGTCAGCGCTTTCCAGACCGCTTCCTCATCCGTAATGTCCATGGGAAGCGTCCAGTAGTTCAGGGTTTTGTCTTCTCCCCGGTACGGACTGGTATGGGCCGGCGTGAATCCGTTTTCGGCCTTTTCCCGCAGGTAGTCCGGCAGGAGTTCCGATGCCGGTGTCGCTTCCGCGTCCGCCTTCGCCTGTACTTCCAGGGTCAGGTTCACCGGTTCGGAAGCCATCCCGTCCTCTCCAACCAGGGTCAGCGTGAGTTCGTGCAGCCCGGGTGCCATCTCCGCCTGGAAACCGGCTTCCCCGGCTCCGGCAGCCACGTTATCCCAGTACAGCGGTTCCGCTTCGCTTCCTTCCTGAAGCACCAGCGTTCCCTCCTCCGTGGAGTAAAAGCTGAACAGAACCGTATCTCCTTCCTCCGCCACCGGGTTTTCCACGCTGACGGAGATCAGGCAGGGAACCTTTTTACCAACTGTAACAGGTGTTTCAGCTGTCATTTCGTTCATCCGGATGATCATCCGCCAGTTTCCGGCCTGCACCGGCACCCCGTTGCAGGTTCCGTTCCAGTACATGGCGTTGTACCCCGCCGTTACAGTTCTGTTTTCTGTCACATTCAGGAATACTTTATCTACTTCATCCGTCAGTCCGATACTGCAGGTACCGTCTTCTGGAACCGTAAAGGACACGACGACCGCACGCCCGGGATGAATTTCCTCCCGGAACGGTTCGATACTCAGGCCTGGTGTTTCCGCCAGGGCAGTACCGATCCAGAGCATTATCCAGATCAGCACCGCCGGTACCAGTCGTCTCATGGCCCCTCCATAAACAAATCAGAATGCACAATTCAGAATGCCGACAAAATCATTATTCATTGTTCATTGTTCATTATTCATTGTTCATTGATTCAGGATCATAAATCCTGAATCAGTATATGCCTCCCATGGCCTGTACCAAAGCCTCCATGGCCGACATCACTTCAGTCTGGCTCGCGCTTCCGCCGCCGATCAGCAGCCGCAGATAATCCGCCGCGTTCTGGATTGCGCGGTACTGCTCGCTGTTCTGATCCATGTATGCCATCTTATTGTCCGCCTGGCTGAGCAGGTTCCGTGCATCCTGGAACGGCTGCGATTCCTGATATCCCTGGTTGCCCTGGTTGTTCTGGTAATCCTGATAGTCCGGATAGTTCTGATAATCCTGGTAGTCCTGATAGTTCTGGTAATCCTGGTAGCCCTGGTAGAATTGACTGTGCAGGGTACAGACCTGGTTGCTTGCCGCAGCGGTTGATCCGAGATACTGCTCGATCACATCCTGGTACTGGTCCTTGAGGTTGTACAGCGGATGACCCATAGGGATCGTCACAACACCCCGCTGAACCGGATTGGGACAATACTCGGATGCGATCATTCCTGTCTCGCTGCAGACCATCTGGATAGTGTGCATCGAGCAGTTGACTGTCGGTTCCGTTCCCTTCGCCCACCAGTCTGTCACTGTGCCGTATCCCATGGCGTCATTCTCGCACGCCGCCGTAGCCAGCTGACCGCTGACCGCGCAGGTTTTCACCTTGACCAGGCCGTAATCGGAAGGATTGCCGTCCAGGATATCCCGTTTCTCCAGGCCCTGGTGGATCTTGCTCATATAGGCCTGCCACAGCGGCGCGGCCGCACCGGAACCTGTGGACTTGGAGGAAAGGGCTTTATAGTTATCATGTCCGACCCATACGGCGGAAGCGTAATACCCGGTGATGCCGGAGAAGAAAACGCCCTTCTGGTCGGAGTTGGTACCCGTCTTGCCGCCCACGATCTGTCCGCTGATCTTCGCGCTTGTACCTGTACCGCTCTGGACCACGCTCTTCAGCATGTCCACGATCATCCAGGAAGTACTGGGCTGGAAAACCGTGCGGCGTTCCTGGTGCTGGTGTCCGTCCCAGACCACATGGCCCGCGGAGTCTGAGATGCCCAGCACGGAGATCGGTTTCTGGTAAACGCCGCCGTTGGCCAACACGCCAAAGGCAACGGTCATCTGCAGCGGTGTGATACCGGAGGAACCAAGACTGAGGCCAAAGGGTGTCGCGTCAATATGGCCGTCATCAATACCCAGCCGGTGCAGGAAATCGACACTGCGGTTCACGCCGACCATGTTCATCAGCGTGTATGCCGCGGCGGTATTATGGGATTTCGCCATGGCGGTCCGCAGCGTTTCCGGACCGGCATAGCCTCCACCGCCGTAGTTCTTCGGGAAGGAATTGTTGCCCTTGGCGTCTTTCCATCCCTCAATGGGAAGCGGCATATTGTAAACCACAGTGGCCGGGCTGGCGCCCAGTTCCAGTGCCGGAGCGTATACCGCGATCGGTTTGATGGACGAGCCAACCGGCATCTTCATGTCCGTGGCACGGTTCAGGGTCTTCTTTACCGTCACTTCATTCCGGGAACCGACGATCGCCTTCAGCTCGCCTGTCCGGTAATCAAGCACAACAGCGGCCGCCTGGGGCTGAATGGTTTCTGTATAGGTACCATCGGAATTTTTGGTCCGGAACACCTTGTCGGACGGATCACGCAGGGACGGATATTTACTCCAGTTCTGCAGCGTGGATTCCACCGTTTCCTGGATATTCGTATCAATAGCCAGCTTTACCCTGTATCCGCCGGTCCGGAATTTGTTTTCCATCGCGGCACGGTTCTTGGCATTATCCTCCAGTCCGTTCAGCTCCAGCAGGATGTCCACAACTTCCTTTACGGCGTATTCCACATAATGGGGATACTTGTACATGCTGTTGCCGGAAGAAGGAGCTTCCTCAAGCACATGGGCCGTAGCCGGGTTCAGGGCTTCCTCATACTGTTCCCGGGTAATGAACTGGTTCTCATACATGCACCGTAGCACATAGTCTGTCCGGTTGTTGGTTACCTTCGCGTAGTCCTTATCATCGCTCTTCCGGGTATACAGGTTCCGCCGCGGATTATAATAATAGGGATTGTTGGTGGCGCCGGCCAGAATAGCGCATTCCCGCAGGGTCAGGTCACCCAGGTCCTTGCCGAAATAGCCCTGTGCCGCCACCTCTACACCATAGTAGTTTTCACCCAGGAAAATGGTGTTCAGGTAGCACTCCAGGATCTGGTCCTTGGTATACCGGTTCTCCAGCTGCAGGGCCAGGTAGGCTTCCTGGATCTTTCGCTTATAGCTCTGTTCCGAAGAAAGCAGGGTGTTTTTGATCAGCTGCTGGGTAATGGTGGATCCGCCCTGGGTTCCGGAGGAAGTCAGGTTGGAAACAAGCGCGCCGACAATACGCTTCAGGTCCACACCGCTGTGGGAATAGAAGCGGGCATCCTCCACAGCGATAAACGCGTTGCGGAGCATCTTCGGCATGGCGTCCAGGGACACCAGCACGCGGTTTTCCGTTCCTTTGTATTCCGTGATCAGGTTGCCGTTGGAATCATAGATAAAGGAGGTCTGCGCCTGGGTGTCCATTGCCACCAGGTTCAGCTCGGGAGCCGTGTCCACATAGCCCTTGGCGATTCCCGCCAGCGCGCCGAGACCGGCCACACCGGCCAGCACCAGGATCACAAGCAGCACACGGATCGTATTCAGCAGAACGCTGACAACAAAGTTCGGTTTCCGGGTTTCAGGCCGGAATATCGTGCGGGTCTTCAGCTTGTCTTCCGGTTCCTCGTCGTACTCCTCGTCATCTCTGCCCCAGGAAGCTTCTTCCTCGTAGGGTTCTCCCTCATCATAAGCTTCCTCATATTCATCATATCCGGATTCCTCAGGATAATACGCTTCGTCCGCGGAATCATATTCCGCTTCCGCGTCTTCATCTTCCGGAAAAAACGGCTCATTGCCTTCTTCAGAAGAAAACTCTTCGTATTCCTCAAAGTCTTCTTCGTGTTTCTTCTTTCCGAACATCTTTCTCCTCCGGTTCATTACTGTGCAAAAAGGTCTAAACCAAGACAGTATATAATACCATAGATCGCCCGGGATGTCCAAAAACACCCCGTCTCCAAAAGCAACGATTTCCGCGCCCCTGCCGTTCCCGGTTGCCAACGGCAACTCTTAAGTTGAGCAGCTGTCCAAATCTTTGATTTGGGTAACGGCTGCCATGCTACAGCCGTCAAAGTGCCTTAGGCACTTTGGTAACGGCGATCGCACTTCACTCTTCACTTTTCACTGAAGAATTCATCAATTCAAAGGATGGCGGAGCCATCCATCCACCATTATTCATTTTTAAATCTTCAGTCTTAAGTTTTAAGTAAAACCTCCTACCTCCTACTTCCTATCCGCAACCTCAATCGTCGCTGCTCACGCTTGGAGCGCGCTTGCCGCTCGTTTCTGTTGACTCGTTCGGGTCGTTTTCTGCTTCGCAGAATGCCACACCGTGGCACCACTTCCCTCTCTCCCCTCCTACCTCCTACTTCCTGCCTGTCTAGGGTGTCATCTTGAGCAAATCCGCAGGCCGCGTCGGGAAATGCCTTACTGCAATATGCCCGGAGGGCATAATTCATATTGAACAGCTTGCTGTTCAATAATTCATATCGACGAAGTTGATAATTCATATTTCAAAGCATTCCCGATGCTTTGAAATAATTCATTGCGCAATTCTCGAATTGCGCTTGACATCCTCCCCGAAAGATGTATAATGTTCTCGAAGGTCAAAGTTAGTCAAACCGCCTTCAAAGGAGGAATGCCCTATGAATATGAACCAGTTCACGCAAAAGACCGTCAATGCCCTGCAGCGGGCCCAGTCTCTTGCCATCGAATATCAGCATATGCAGGTAGAGCAGGAGCACCTGATGCTCGCCCTGACCGAAGATGAAAGCGAGCTGATTCCGCAGCTGCTTTCCAAGTGCGGTATTTCCGTGCCCGCGTTTGTTGCCGGCCTGAAAGAAAATCTGGACCGCACTCCCCGTGTCTCCGGTTCCGGCCGTGAGCCCGGCAAGGTCTACATCGCTAATGATGTGGAGCAGGCCCTGGTAGAGGCTGAAAAGATCGCCCAGCGGATGAAGGATGAATACCTGTCTGTTGAGCACGTCTGGATGGGCCTGACCGCCAAGGCGTCCGCCAATGTGAAGCGCCTGCTGAAAGCCCAGGGCTACCGTGATGACGCCTTCCTGAAAGCGCTGAGCGAAGTCCGCGGTGCCGCCCGTGTCACTTCCGATACCCCGGAAGACACCTATGACGCGCTGAAGAAATACGGTTCTGACCTGGTGGACCTTGCCCGGAAGCAGAAGCTGGATCCGGTCATCGGCCGTGACAGCGAAATCCGGAACGTCATCCGGATCCTGTCCCGGAAAACCAAGAACAACCCTGTCCTGATCGGTGAGCCCGGTGTCGGTAAAACCGCCATCGCCGAAGGCCTTGCCCAGCGGATCGTCCGCGGGGATGTCCCGGACAGCCTGAAGGATAAAACTGTCTTCTCCCTGGATATGGGTTCTCTGATCGCCGGTGCCAAGTTCCGCGGCGAGTTCGAGGAGCGCCTGAAGGCCGTCCTGGCGGAGATCAAAAAGAGCGACGGCCGCATCATCCTGTTCATCGACGAGCTGCATACCATCGTCGGTGCCGGCAAAGCTGACGGTGCCATGGACGCCGGCAACATCCTGAAGCCCATGCTGGCCCGGGGTGAGCTGCACTGCATCGGTGCCACCACCCTGAACGAGTACCGTCAGTATATCGAGAAGGACGCCGCCCTGGAACGTCGTTTCCAGCCCGTCATGGTTTCCGAACCCACTGTGGAGGATACCATTGCCATCCTGCGCGGTCTGAAGGAACGGTATGAAGTTTTCCACGGCGTCAAGATCCAGGACAACGCCCTGATCGCCGCCGCCACCCTGTCCAACCGCTACATCACCGACCGCTTCCTGCCGGACAAGGCCATCGACCTGGTGGACGAAGCCTGTGCCATGATCCGCACGGAGATCGACTCCCTGCCCACAGAGCTGGACGATATCCGCCGCCACATCATGCAGCTGGAGATCGAGGAAGCCGCCCTGAAGAAAGATGATGATCCCCTTTCCCGTGCGCACCTGGAAGAGGTTCAGAAGGAACTGGCAGAGCAGCGGGATGAGTTCAACACCATGAAAGCCCGCTGGGAAGCGGAAAAGAACGCCATCGGCAAAGTCACCGCCCTGCGGGAGGAAATCGAGCGCGTCAATGCCGAGATCGAACAGGCGGAGCGTTCCTATGACCTGAACCGCGCCGCGGAACTGAAATACGGCGAACTGCCGAAGCTGAAGCAGGAACTGGAAAAGGAAGAAGCAATCGCCGAGGAAAGCAAGGGCGAAAACAGCCTCCTGCGCGACCGGGTCACCGAAGAGGAAATCGCCCGGATCGTCGGCCGCTGGACCGGCATCCCCGTCTCCAAGCTGATGGAGGGCGAGCGCGAGAAGCTGCTCCACCTGGAAGACGTCCTGCATGAGCGGGTGATCGGCCAGGATGAGGCCGTAAAGAAAGTTTCCGAAGCCATCCTGCGCTCCCGTGCCGGCATCCAGGATCCGAACCGTCCCCTCGGTTCCTTCCTGTTCCTGGGCCCCACCGGTGTCGGTAAGACTGAGCTGGCCAAAGCCCTGGCCCAGGCCCTGTTCGATGATGAAAAGAACATGGTCCGGATCGATATGTCCGAATACATGGAGAAGTTCAGCGTCTCCCGGCTCATCGGAGCACCTCCCGGATACGTGGGATATGATGAAGGCGGCCAGCTGACCGAAGCCGTCCGCCGCCGTCCCTACTGTGTGGTGCTGTTCGATGAAGTGGAAAAAGCCCACCCGGATGTCTTCAACGTCCTCCTGCAGGTGCTGGATGACGGCCGTATCACCGACAGCCAGGGCCGTACCGTGGACTTCAAGAACACCATCCTGATCATGACCAGTAACCTGGGCAGCGAATATATCCTCGAAGGCATTGCCGACGGTGAAATCACCGCGGAAGCCCGGGAGCAGGTGGACCGTCTGCTGAAGACCCGCTTCCGTCCCGAGTTCCTGAACCGGATTGATGAAATCGTCTGCTACAAGCCCCTGACCCGGAACGAGATCGGTTCCATCGTGGGCCTGATGATCAAAAACCTGAACCGCCGCCTGGAAGATAAGCAGCTGAAGGTCACCCTGACCGACGCCGCCCTGAATGCCGTCATTGACCGGGGCTTCGATCCCGTCTTCGGCGCCCGTCCCCTCAAGCGTTACCTGCAAAGCAAGGTGGAAACCCTCATTGCCCGCAAGGTCATCGCTGCCGACGTGGCTCCCGGCACAGAACTGACCGTCGACCTGGACACCAACGGCGAGATCGTCATCGTATAACCCAAGTATCTTCTGAATATGTGACAAGAGGACGGTTCTCCTGTCACAAAAACCCGGATACCGCAAACGCGATATCCGGGTTTCTTATATCCTCTTACTTTCCTTTTTCGTCTTTGGGTAGGATCTTGCGTACACTTTCCGCCAGTTCAACGGTCTCTTCCCTGGTCATTTTCAGTGTGGTTAACGCAAACCATTTCTCATCATTGGACCATGTAATCCTGTAGAATGTATCCCCGGGAGTGTCATCCGCCACCATGAGCGCCTGTCTGCCGTGAATCGTGATATGGCTTACCTCAGCCTCTTCGATACCTTGTGTGGATACTGTACTGAGCGAATTCTCGTCAAAACGAATAATTCGTCCGTCTGCTGACTTATATTCTACAGACGGCATGTTTGTATGGACATACATATCTGACACCGCAAAATCATCCGGGATTTTCGAGGGATAATACAGCCCAAGCCAGTCCGCAGGGACATCGAATGCCTCCCCGACATTTTCCTCAAAGCTGATATTTGCCACGCCTTCCTCCTGATCTATCTGGATCAGGAGCTGCATAACCGCTGATCTGAAAGATTCATCTTTGGCAATTGCTATGGTCGTGCCAATAGCCGCGACAAGAATCAGGCAGGCAGCAATTTCCATGATCTTCGGTAAAATCCGAAGTATCTTTGACTTTCTTTTCTCTTTGTTTTTTTGACGATCAGCTTCTTTCAATTCCGCAGGTATCCGTTCACGAAGTCTTGCGGCAATTTCTTCCTGCTCAGGAGTTAACGGTTTCTCGCTCTTTTCTATTATTTCCTGGGTTTCACGAAGTCTTTCCTGTTTGTATACCAGGCGAATCAGATCATCAATATATTCATCCTCAAATTCGTATGATACATCCTCCTGTCTATTCATGCCCGCACCTCCCCTCTGTGGAGCGCTTTCTGAATATGATTTCTTGCCCTGAGAATCGTTTGCCTGACTGCATCCGGGGAAACTTCCAGTATTTCCGCTATCTCTTTACAGTCCAGTCCCATTTCAAATCTCAGGCGAATTGCTGCTTGCTCATTTTCAGATAAAGTGTTGATAATCCCGTGTACGATTTCCAGCTGATCCCGGGCTTCAACCTGTCTCTCAACATCATCTGTTGCAGATATGTTTTCTTTACCGGAGTCGGAAAGATATTTAAAATGCTTATTAATTAGCTTTCTCCTCCTCAGATAACTGAAGGAAGTATTGCGCACCGTAATGACAATATAGGATGTAAGAGCTTTGGGTTCAAGGGATCGGATACGATCTATTTTTTCATACAGAGACAGCAAGCTGTCATTGACTATTTCTTCAACATCCTGATGATCACCCAGATAAAAGGCGGCAGTAGAGATCATCAGTTTATAGTACTTTGTATATAAATCGGTCATCCAATCCTGATCCACGGGGTCTTCTATCATCTGGATAAAGATTGGTACAATCATTTCTCTTTCCCTCCTGTTGATCTGATCATTTCTTTTCAGATCGTCAATAGGCTTTTGTAAGAACTGATTATACCGACCGCAGAAAACAATGTCAAAGATGCACGTACAAATTTTACATATTTTAAATTTTATGCTATGTCGATCACTTTGTTTAGTAATCGAGTGTAGCCGATGATGAAGCATTGCCTTTACTTTCTGTTACTTTCAGACTGGCGCATGCACGATATGATCCAGATATCGCGCATGTGGATGTTTTAGCATCCAGTGTGCCGCTTCCTGAACTCACCGTTATCCATACTCCATTTATTTGTTTCTGAAGATAAATGCTCACAGAAGGATTAGAACCATAATACAGATTCGCCCTGCATGAAGCAACAATATTGCCATTCTGTACACAGATATCGACAGTGATACTGTTTCTTACAATTGCGCGTCGTGAAATCAAGTGTGTAGATGCCATCGATACGCTGGATACACATACCAGGATCAATAGCAAAGCCAGGGCGGTAATCCTTTTTTTTGTCATGCCTTTGTCCTCCTCATTTTTTGTTTATATTGTCCACACATACGTGTGCAGATCAAACAATACCTGTGCTGGTTTTCACCAGCTAACGACACCCTGTAGCATTAATCTCCCGTCTGAATGCCCTGTATCGTTTGTATTTTTCCGGATTCCATCTCATGAACCGTATCACATAATGCCTTGATATCCTCTGCGTGATGGCTGGATAGCAGGATTGTTTTGCCCTCATTCCGCAGATTAACCAGCAGGCTCCGTATTTCTTTTACGCCAGCATTGTCCAGTCCGTTAAACGGTTCATCCAGAATAATAATCTGGGGTTCATCCATAATAGCCTGGGCAATTCCTAATCTCTGCCGCATTCCCAGGGAATACTGGCCGACCTTTTTATGTATCGCATTATCCAGTCCCACATTGTGAAGCGTATTCAGGAGTTTTTCCCTGGTCAGTTTCGTATTCATCGCCGCCAGCATTTGCAAGTTGAACAGCCCGCTGTATGCCGGCAGAAATCCTGGTGTTTCGATCAGCATACCCAGATGCCGGGGATAATCTGTCTTCACACCGATTTTTTCACCATTGACAACAACAGTTCCATGATCAGGCAGCACATAGCCTGCTATCACTTTAAACATCTGTGTTTTTCCACTGCCATTCCGGCCTATGATCCCGTGAATACGTCCTTTCGCGAAAGAAACACTGATATCCTTTAGCACCTGTTGCTGCCTGTAGCTTTTGGAAACATGATCCAGTGTAATAATGCTATCCATCATTCCTTCACCTCACGTTCTGAGATTTTAACTATCCTGGCTGCCAGCACACTGATCCCTGCCAGGATTATCGACACACCCGCTTGCGCTCCCAACGCTCCGTTGACATTAGTAGCACAAAGCGGACTTATCTCTCCTGACTCCTCATAATCAAAAGCCGGACTGAAAATGCTGCTTCGAAGAATCATTCCCCAATTGTATGGAACATATATATTCCTCAGCCTGTCAAAAACAGAAAAAGTAATCAGGCAGGCAATGCATGGCAGAATATAGGAAATAATCCCCAACTGCATCCGCCCGGTCAGCATATGGATCAGCGCCTGCAGCTGAGTCAGCATGATAATCTGTCCTGTAAAAAGGCCAAAAGTCTGGAGCAGCACAAAGTAATTGCTTGTCAGGAAACCATCCTCATCCTCAAGAAGCACACCAATACCATCGGCACCTGTGAGCCATCCGAAAATAGCAACTGAGCAAAACATGACCGCGGAGCACATTATGGTATATATAAGTGTCGCAACGCACTTGCTCCCCCACCAGCGTGTTTTATTTCGAAATCTGTATAACGTCATTTGCGTACGGCTGCTGAATTCCCGATCAAGACTCAGGGCTACCCCCATCATGGGCGGCAGCAACAGCAGAATCCATAGGCCAATCGGTGTAAAGTTAACCTCTGGTTCAAACCAATAGAATCCACCAAAAACATCCAGCCACAAATCTCCGATACTATGTGGGTGTATATGAAACACATTCTTGCACACCACTACCAGAATAGGAATCAGAATAGCGGGCAAAATCGTAGCAAATGAAGTAAATGCCCGGATATCGGTAAATACCTCTCCGGCAAATGTGCCCCGACTCCGGTTTGCAAGATTCCACTCAATCTTTTTCTCCCGTCCGGGCAAATGTGCCGCCAAAATGAGTACCAGTTTCTGTCTCAGCTTCAAAATTCGTTTGGAGGAAAACAGGATTACTGTCATCATGCAAACCGCTGCAGCAATCACCAAATAAAGCAGTTGCCTCCCAAATAAATCTTGAAGCGGAATATGAGTGTTTAAATCGGGCGTTTGCAAGAAAGAAACAGTAAACTCTTCCCCAAGCATCTTTTCCAGTTCCACATCCAGGAAAATGCTTAAACCAAAGGTGGCAACTATTACAAACGCCTTATTAGCCCACAAAATAGAGAAACATGATGCAACCAATGCCCAAGTTGCGGCAGAAACCATCAGCCGTCCATATTGAACCAAAATAAAAAAAGGAAAATGCTCAACTGTGGCAAGCCATTCAAAAGCAGATCCATGTCGATTATTGAGCCAAGCTTCGTTTTCACCTCCCTGTAGCGTACATACGCACAAAAGGAAAAGTGTAAAAAGAACACAGGCAATCAATACAGCAACCATAGCGGTAATAGCCGCTGCAAGTACACGGTGAATAAAATAGCGGCTTCTTGATAAACGATATTCACTCAGGTTCTTAAACCCGCTGTTCAGATCATCGCAATGAAAAAACGTTAAGGGTAGCATAGCCGCAATAGGGACAACAAACTGTGACAATCCCAACCAGAAAGAAATAATAAAGTGGTAATAGAATGTACAATCTTTTCCAAAGTAAATGAGAGGCATCCGAAAAAAAACCGGCGTATCTGTATGTACAAAAAATAATGAATACAACATCAGGCAGATAGAAAACAGGCATCCTTTACTCCGCAGACCCCGCTGTACCTGTAAACCGATATCTCTCAATATCATCACGCCTCCTTGCCAATTCCGATATCATGTTTCAGTTGTATTTTTTGAAATACTACTGTATCTCTTGGTTCGTTCCTTTTCTCTCTTTCTATCGAAGCCGATCCGTTTTGCCTTCATCTAAAGCACGACTATTTTCGGATCAGACAAAATGTCCATATCATTATTTATATAATAAGTAACCGTATAGTCATCCTAATAAAGAATTAATTGATATACCGCCATACTTCATGACCCGTTCTGGCATCATAGGTTAGTAGTAAGTCGTATGAAAATGGACCCGAACTGTTTGGATCCGCAGGTACATAGCAGTCAAAACAATAAGCCCATGCAGGATAAGCTATTTGGTGGGCGTCAACCATCATCACAAATTCAATCTGTTTCAGTGTCAGAGTTGCCCCAGCATCTTCTTTAGTACCAAACTGCTCCATGATCAATCCCTTATTATCCTCAAGGACAGCATTCCAACTTTTGATCATTGTTTGGTTTTCCTTAGTTTTGATTACATTCACAGGATTTCGGATAATAGCCGTTGTCAATTCTCCACTTTCAGTCACAACGAAAAACGCTCCCGGCGTAGGATCTCCATCCCCCATGCTGTCAGAATCACGAGTCCATCCGATTGTTGTATTACATGGCATCCCATCAATGGTAAGCCTGGCTACAATTTCGATTAACCGCACACCCCCAGCATTCTTCCCCATCGGAGCAACGTAATAGAATGGATACTCATAGTCGAGTCCCAATTCATCCAGAAATGCTTTGGTTGTTGCGTTAGCCTTACACTGGCCTTCGTCTGTTTCATCCATCAGGGTATGCGGTGCATATAGATCAACAGCTATACTCCCATAAGCACCAGATTCCTCACAGAAATACAATTCATAGTCGGGATTTTGTTTGCCACCAATCTCACAAACCCAAGATTCCCCTTTCTTCGGGGAGAGACTATATTTTTTTACCAGTTCCATCGTTTTATTTCTATCAAAGCTGCTCCGCTCAACTTTCATCTGTAATACAGTCTCCGGCCATTCAGGTAATACGTCTACATCAATATCCATGTGTGAGTCACCAAGTTCTGTAATCCGTTTTCTGATAGGAACTTCCGCCATTGCAGGTATTATGCAAGTAAAAGAAAACAATAGTATCATACTGAGAAGTACAAACAGTCCAGAACATGGTTTCCTAGTCACTTTTATTTCCTCCGATCTGCAGCTTTCAGGAAGGTTACGCAGTATAAACTGCGTAACCTTCCTGGTTTTGTTTAGAAATTATAAGTATACGTTATAGAAGTGTTGCGCTTTCCTTTACCAACAAGCCAGTATGTTTTACCAACCGTTTTCATGTTTTCCAGATAATTGAGATGGGTTCTCATTGTTCCCTTACTGAAATCTTCGATATGTGTCGCACGTCCTTCATTCTTCTTATAAACATAGGCAGAAGAAGTCTCCCACACACCATCTACATATTTGGCTTTCCAGAAGCTTCCAGAATCAGGCATAGTATGATTCGGGCCTTTTTTCCAATTGCCGCCATCAGTGGGATTAATCTTCCAGGTTTTCGTCCAATCGGCACAAGCAGTAACACACATCGTCAAAATCATAGCAACCAGCAGAACTGCAGAAATCACACGTTTCATAATATATATCCTCCATATTAATATCTCATAAGTTATTTCTTTCTTGCCCATTAACGGACTTGCCATAAATACCAAATCGGTTTACACTTATATAGTTCCCACAGAACGGTCACCGCATTTGCGGTGGATGCTTCGCTGGCATTGTTTTGCGGGAACTTTTTTCATGCCGGGGCTGCGAATCCGAATACTCATCGGTACATTCTCCTTTCTTTGTATATTCCATCTAACAGCATAAAGCTGAGTATGGTCTTTGTTTGAACCTTACACATATTTAAATGCGCAAGCAGGTCATTTTGTGACATCCGTTTTTTGTATTTCGATTGTTTTTCAAACAAATCAGATTTCTCTCAATTCTTTGGAAGCTTAAATAATCCCGCTTCATTGGGTATAATGCATTCCGTATAAAACTTCTGCAAAAAAAATGCAGCTTTGTGATTCTGCTCCGTCTAATAGGTGAAAGGAGTTGGTACTGTGCCTCAGGAGATTCAGGAAAGCAGCCGTTCAGTCATAGAGCGGCTGATGGAACAGTACGGCAGCAGCCTATTGAGAATGTGCGCCCTCTATCTGAAGGACGCGGATCTCGCGCAGGACGCTGTGCAGGAGACATTCATCAGGGCATACCGGCATTTAGACAATTATCGCGGGGAAAGCTCAGAGAAAACCTGGCTGACAGCCATCGCAATGAACGTCAGCCGTGACATGCTGAGAACCGCGTGGTTCCGCCACCAGAGCCGGTCAACAGATATCGATGTGCTGCCCGAACAGCCTGCTGACTTTGAGTTTCCGGATAACACGGTACTGACCGAGGTCATGCATCTGCCAGCAAAGTACCGGGAAGTGATCCTTCTCCGGTATTACGAGGGACTCAAGCTGAAGGAAGTCGCAAGCGCGCTGGGATTATCTGACGGCCGGGTCCGGTCCCGACTGAACAAGGCCAATGAACTTTTACGGGACAGGTTAAAGGAGTGGTATTACAATGAAGAACAATGAATTTAAAGAGCTCGTTGACCAGAACCTTTCCGGGCTCGTATGGGACGAGCGGAAGCGTCAGAAGGTGCTTCACGCTCTCAGCGAGGAGGAAAAGCCTGTGAAGAAGGTTTCTACTACATTTATTCTGATCGCCGCTATTGTCTGCCTGAGTGTGACTGCCCTGGCAGCCGGACTGATCTTTGCCAACAGAGTTACCACGCAGCAGATTGCAGAAAAAGCAGTATATGATCAATATGGCCTTACCAGCACCATGCTCGGAGCTTACTTCAGCCCGTCGGTAAATGAAAAGACAGACAGCGAAGCAACTGTGGTTTATAAGGGATCCTATTATGTGCTTGGGGATTATACAGTTGAAATAAAAGACAAAAAGGCTACCGTTTCCTGGAGTCACGACGGAGAAGACACTTCCGGCATGTTTGACGCGGAAGCCTGGGGCCTGGAACAATTGCAGGAAATGGTCCGGATCGCGACAACAGAACATGAAATCAGTGCCTTCTCCTATAAAGCGCTCGCTATAGATGAAAAGCACAACAATCCCGACAATCGGGAAAACAACCCCATGGAAACAAGTGAACAGCTGGGTAAGGAAAAAGCCATGGCCGCCGCAAAGGCTGCCGGACGGAGCAAGGACGATCTGATCGCGCTGGCCAAAGACGCCGTTACCGAAGCTTACGCCCTGACATCCGAACAGCGCGAAAAGCTGTATGATCCCTATGTCAATCCTTTCGATCCGCAGGAACCGGTTGATCCTGAAGACGTTGAAGACTGGTTTATCGCCTACTATATGAAAGATGAAAAACCGATCTTCAGTATCCAGCTTACCCTGCAGCAGAAGGAAGCTGGTGAGTCCGATGATTATCCGCCTTATACTGAAAAAGACGGTTATTACTGGGTCTATATCAATGTGGAAACAGGCATAATTGAAGACATTCAGTATGAACCCGATCTGAACAGCAACGGCTGACCCTGCCAACCTGTGTTAGCCAGCTGTCCCGATGCTTTAGAAAGCAGCGGGGCAGCTTTTTTTATGGGAAAATGATAAAATGATCTGCTTTTTTCGTTTATTCAGTGAACCTTTTTCCCGTCCGGGGTGTCTATAGGGTGTATCGGCCGATACAGGAAAGGATTGGACGTCCATGACTGAATTCGAATTTGAACAGCAGGTAACCGCGCTGACCCAGCAAATGTACCGGGTCTCTGCCAGCCTGCTGCGCAGCCCCCAGGACCGGCAGGATGCCGTGCAGGAATGCGTATGGAAAGCCTGGCGCAAGCTGCCCCAGTTGCGCGATGAGAGTCTTTTTAAGGCCTGGATCATGCGTATTCTTGTCAACGAATGCAAACGGATGCACCGCGCTCACTGGCGTGAAGTGGCAGTGGATGAGATAGAGATCGAACAACCGGACGGCGTGGATAACCGCCTGCGGGATGAAGTGCTTCACAGTGCTGTGATGCAGCTTCCCGAAAAGCTGCGGCTCGCCGTGACACTCTTTTATATCGACGGCTTTTCCATGCGCGAGACAGCACAGATACTTCGCTGTCCCGAAGGCACAGTCAAGCAACGATTGCATCGGGCAAGAACTGCACTGCGTATTTTGCTGGAAAAGGAGGTGTAAGGAATGAAGGATTTGAACTGGAAAGACTGCTTTGAGCCTGCCCCGGAAGCTTTTGAGGCCTCCGTCCGGTATGCGCTGCAGACCAAGGAGGAAAAACAAATGAAAAGGATAATCCCGCGATCCGCGGTGATCGCTATTGCTCTGATCCTGGCCCTGATGGCCACAGCCCTTGCCTTCAGCGGGGACATCCTGAACTTCCTGCATACAGATAATATCGGCGAAGTACAGATTCAGAAACCGGATGTCAAAGTAGATTACAAGGCAGATGGAATTATAAAGGAGATCCGTGTTGACGAAGCCGTGTGTGACGGCCGCTCTGTTCATATGCTGGTCACCTGTATTGCTGATCCTGAAAAAGGTGCACTGCTCTGGGGTTTTGACTGGGATAAGGATCTGGATACCCTTCCTTACGCCGGCGAACGTGCGGCAGCCCCGAAGGTATATGTTCTTAACCCCTCTGATCTGGTTGTTAAAACCGGCGACAAGCAGTATGAAATAATGCAGGGCCTGGATGAGCGCTATGATTCAGCCTGTTCCATCTCAATGGATATTACTTTCTTTATTGATGAGATGGAACTGGGCGACACCATGACTGTTTCCAGTGCATTCTCGCTCTATAAGTTTGTCCTGAATGATGATTTCACCATGCCGACCGCTGAAAAAGTGCCCTTCAGTGTGACCCTGCCCGTCCAGACTGTTGAGACCCATACATATGAAGCAACCAACCTGCCCATTAAACTGGAAAACTACAAGGTGCTTTCAGCCAGAGTAATCACAACGGATATGGGATGCTACGTCGAAGTGGAAGTGGAAGATGATTATGATCCGGAGGAATATGAAAACTCCATGGTGGAGGATGAGGAAGGCTGTTCCGTTCCCACCATCACCCTGCCGCTCCACGGCAGTCCATGGTTCCGTGTACTGGATAAAGACGGAAAAGAGATTCCCTGCATGACAAACGAGTGGAAAGATCTGGAAAGATTCAGCGATGCTGAAGAATGGATGCATCTGCTGATCAAGGTAATGGTTCCTTCCGCTGATATTGGCAGCACCATCACCGTCCAGCCGCTGGACACTGACACCGGGGAACGCTTTACTCCTTATACCCTTGAGCTGGTAGAACGTTGATTATGCTGACACAATCATCATAAGTCATTCATGCTGTCCCGTTGCTCTGCAAAGCACCGGGACAGTCTTTTTTCTTTTCCGGGGAAATGATAAACTGTTTTATAATTTGACAGGCATCAGCATAATTCTGTCACATATACGATATTTTTCGTTTCTCATTTGTCTATATGAGTACAGGAGGTGATGATCACGTGAGCAGTGTTACGGGCCCGGATACTGCCCCGAATCGAAATCTGAAGTTTGAACAACTCGTAGACAAGTATCAGAAACCGGTACTTCATATGTGTTATCTCTATCTCTGCGACAAATCATTAGCCGAAGACGCCGTACAGGATACATTCCTGAAGGTTTATAAAAGCATGGAAACTTTCCGATATGAAAGCAGCGAGAAAACATGGATCATGAAGATCGCCATCAATACTTGCTGCAACATCAATCGTTCCGGCTGGTTTCGCTTTTTTAACCACAAAGTCACGCCTGAAATGATGCCGGATAAAGAAGTTCAAACAAATGAAAACGATGAAGAGTTGACAACAGCCGTTACTAAGCTGCCGATAAAACTGCGCGAAGTCATTCTTCTGCACTATTATCAGGGACTGAAAGTCAATGAGATTGCTGATGCCTTGGGTATTTCACAATCCTCTGTTTCCGGGCGGCTGAAACGAGGACGTGAAAAGCTTAAGTGTATTCTGGAAGGGAGAGAGCTTGATGAATAATAAGAAGATATCAGCCGATGAATTCCATGCTTCTGTTGAACGCCAGCTTTCCGGCCTGAAGCCCGATCCCTGGCTTGCTCAGCGCATCGAAGCATCTGAGAAGGAGGAAAAGTCAGTGAAAAAAATATCTGCTACGTTTATTCTGCTCGCCGCAATCATCTGCGTCAGTGTGACCGCCCTGGCAGCAGGTCTTATCTTTTCCCGGAAAGTGGACGATATGACTCTGGCAAGCCGGGAACTTGAGAAAGCATATGGCATCACATCCACCATGCAGGGCAGCTATTTTGTAAGAGAAGTTGAACAGACCGATCAGGAAACCGTTGTCTCATTTGCAGGCCTTGAAAACCTGCGCTATGTTCTCGGTGAGTACACTGTAACCGTAAAGGACGGAAAAGCAACTGCGATCTGGAGTCGCGACGGTGAAGACACAGCCGGAGGATTTGAGGCGGATGCCTGGGGCGTGGAGCAGTTGAATGCAATGCTGGACTGGGATAAGAATAATCGCGATCCCAATCAGCCCGATTATTATCCGCTTGCTGCGGAGATTGCCCAAAGGCATCAGGCGGAATACCGCTGTGACGGAATGCCTTCAGAAGATGAAATCAATACCCTCACAAAGCTTCGGCAGGAAGAGGCTGATCAGTCACGTTCCGTAGCAAAGCTTACAGAAAAGGAAATGATCGAACTGGCCCGTCAGGCCATAGCCTCTGTATATAACCTGACCGATGATCAGATGAATCTCTTAAAATGCTTCCAGGAAACCGGGAACATTGATGAAGATACATGCTATTACGGTATTGAAGACGAAAAACCGGTCTTTTCCGTATGGTTCAACCTGTGTCAGGGGCAGACCGGCAGTACTCCGGGCACCCGTCCGGATTTTGTGGAAAAGGACGGAATCTATGTGGTGGATGTCAACGTGGAAACCGGTGTTATTGAATCCACTCTTTACGATTCCGGGCTGTGCGCAAACGAATAATACGGGAAAGAGCCCTTCAGGCTGTCCCTCCGCGTTAATCCGGAAGAAACACCCCGTCCGTACAGACGGGGTGTTTCCTTGTTTCTCCCGGAAATTACAGCTTCAGTTTATCAAAGTTCCGGATGATCCACCGGGTCATTTTGAGATTGGTTTCATATTGGTCCCGGTACCTGTCCTTGTCCGCAAACCAGGCGGTGGAGATCAGCTGGTTGGTCAGGACCATGTACGGAACAGCTTCTTTCTCCTCTGCGGTCAGGCGCACCACGGAATCATACCCGTACAGGATCTCTTTCAGGATCCCGGTCCATCTGGCCAGTTTTGTCTCATTCCCCTCCTCAAAGGTTTCAGACAGGATCGCCGTTGCGGCATAGCAGGGATCAAATGTTCTCACATTTCGCTCGCTCAGCTCAAAGTCAATGAACCCCCATTTATCTCCGGAGACGATGATATTCCCCGGATTGGGATCCCTGTGGATCATCTGCCGCGGCAGCGCACCGTACAGTCTCTCCATTGCCCGCAGATAATTCTCTGTAAATGCGCTGTCAGCGGACAGCGTTTCTTTCAATGCCGGAAGTGCCCAGTCCCGGACTGCCGCAAAGGAATCCGCCTCATCCGCCGGCACATCGATCTGCTGAAGCGCCAGATCCAGCTGGCCGATAATCTCGCCGATAAACCGGCCTTTCTGCTCAAAATCTTCCAGGTAAACCTTGCTGGCAAGAACGCGCTCTCCCTTCACCCGCCGGGTGAGGAAGAAATACAGTTCTCCTTTTTGCACATACTCTTTTCCGTCCTTTGTCGGCACGACGGCCGGCGCATACAGCCCGACATTCTCCAGTGCTTTGGTGATGCGGATCGCCCTGGCCACATTGCCAGGATTTCCTGTATATTTGATCACATAGTCTGTTCCGATATACTTTGCGGTATCGCTGATCGCTCCGCTTTCCGGATATACCACATCCGCGACGGTTTCATCCTCCAGGCCCCAGCAGGCCAGGATCTCCTGGATTTTCCGGTGGCTCATCATGATATGCTCCTCCTGTAAAAGGTTGATTCTGTATGGTTTTTTCGTCCTGAATTCACGGAGGTAATCAGCAGGTGTATAGCCCAGTTCCCGCACAAAGGCCTTGTAGAATCCGGCATACGTTTCAAAGCCGTATTCAGCGACCGCCTCCGTCTTTTTCCGCCCGGAGCCGATATCGTAAATCGCGTTCTGCAGTTTTCTCCTGAGGATATACTGCATCACCGGCATTCCCGTTACGCCCTGAAAGATCCGGTAGAAATGAAAAACGGAATATCCCGCGATATCCGCAAGCTCCGCCGCCGTGATCTCCGTGCGGAGATTGTTTTCGATATAATCGATGATCTCCTGCATCTGTTCCTTATACACGCTGATCCCTCCTTTCCCTGGTTTTGCAGCCGCATACAGATCATAACCCGTTCACAGTTCAGAATCATTTCCTGCCTTGCTGTTCTTTGAACAAAAAAACGGATCCGGTATTCATCAGCCGGGTCCGTTCAGATATCTCATGCCTTTGGTTCGGAAGCCTTCAGGATCCAGAATCCGCCTGATTTGTCCAGCTTCTCAACGCTGTCAAACAGAGTCTTCAGGTACTTCATGCAGCTTTCCGCGCCTTGCTGTTTCCGGATCACCAGATACAGCGCCCCGCCGGGATTCAGGCTCTTTGCTGCATCCGCGAACATCTTGTAGATCACCTGTTTCCCTGCCCGGATCGGCGGGTTGGTCACCACCGCGTCAAAAGTCTTTCCCTCCACGGCAGCCATGCCGTCGCTCTCGATGCAGGTGACTTCCGCCTTGTTCCGTTTCGCGTTGTCCCGGCTCAGGTCCAGCGCACGGGTGTTCACGTCCGCCATGGTGACCCGGGTTTCCGGCCACTTCCGCGCAATGGTGATCCCGATCACGCCCCAGCCGCAGCCCAGGTCCAGGATATCGCCTTTCATATCCTCCGGCAGCGCTTCCAGCAAAAGCCGGGTGCCGGTATCCACCTCTCCCTTGGAAAACACGCCCGCGTCCGTCCGGAAGGTCAGGTTCAGGCCCCGGTAAGCAAACGCGCAGTCCACAGGCTTTGATTCGCTCTGCGGTACCCGGGTGTAATAATGATCGTTCATGCGTCCCCCATGCCTGCGGCCTCCCGCAGGGCTTTCAGCTCTTCGTCTGTCAGTTCCCGCCACTGTCCTTCCGCCAGTTCCGGATCCAGCTCCAGCGGACCGAAAGCACAGCGGTGCAGCTCCAGTACCTCATGGCCCACAGCGGAAAACATCCGCTTTACCTGGTGGAACTTTCCCTCAGAAATAACCACCTCTGCCAGGGACGGTTTCAGGATCGTCAGTTTCGCCGGCTGTGCGGTAAAGTCTCCCAGGTCCATACCCGCCGCGAAGGTTTCAATGTCTTTCGGCTCCAGTTCGCCTTCCACCAGCGCCCGGTACCGCTTGTCCACATGCCTTCCGGGGCTCAGCAGCCGGTGGTTCAGTTCCCCGTCGCAGGTCAGCACCAGCAGTCCCGTCGTGTCCTTATCCAGCCGGCCCACAGGCATACAGCCGATACTCCGGTAAACCGGCGGCAGCAGGTCCATCACCGTGGGTTGTTTCGCGTCCCGGGCCGCAGTCAGCAGTCCGGCGGGCTTATGCAGCATCACATGGCGGACCACCCGTCCGTCCAGGGGCTTTCCGTTCACCGCCAGGCTGTCTTCCTCTGTTTCAAAAGAAAGGGCGGGATCCCGGATGACCCGCCCATTCACCGCTGCCTGACCGCCGCGGATCCATTGTTTGACTTCACTCCGGCTGCCGACAGACAGCGTCGCCAGCCAGCGGTCCAGTCTCATCTTCATACCGGTATTCTTACTCCTTCTCCAGGCCGTTGACAAAAGCAGCAGGGATCAGGGAACGAAGCGGCAGCAGCGGGATCGTCAGGATCGCGCCAACCGCAAGAATGATCAGGGTTCCCCTGAGGGACGGCAGGGACATTGTATTTGTGATAATGGCGTTCAGGTTCTTCAGTGCCGGCAGGTAACGGATGATCACCGCAACGATCGCGATAATGATCGGCAGCAGGGCAATCAGGGAACTCAGCCAGCAAAGCACGATCTTTCCATGATGTCCCTTTACCAGTTTTGGATTATTCCGGACAAACGCGTGCCGGTCACCGCTGTGGAAGGCGCATCCGAAAGCCAGCAGGAGCAGCGCTGCCACAAGGATCAGGATCAGGTACAGGATACCTGTCATCAGCTCCCCGCCGCCGAAACTCTTGATCATACGCATTACGGTAATGCCGTCCGTTGTGCCTGCCATGTGGATCCGGACGATCACCACACAGGCGATCAGCGGAGCTGCCCAGAACAGCAGCATCAGGGCACGCTTCAGCCCGTAAAGCAGCTTCTTCCCATAGGAGGAAGGATCCACCAGCCGGTAGCTGAACAGGCTGCCTTCACCAAAAGCATCCCGCATGGCATCTGCCGCGTTCACCCGCGCCCAGAAAACCAGCAGGATCCAGAAAGGAACCGCCAGCAGCGCAAGCATCTTCAGCTTGTCATCCGTCAGGAACAGCAGCGGGGTAACGGCAGCCAGCGTAATGCAGGCCTCCACAACCAGGAATTTCACGGTTGCCCCGAAGCGGTCGAAATATACCCGGAACGCGTCTTTCAGTGCCGCGGAAATCTTCATGCAGGTTTTCCTCCTGTCCATCTTTTCCCGTGTATTATACCGGTTTTAGCCATTCATTGCAATAAAACAGGACGTACCGTGTCTTCGGTACGTCCTGGCTGTATAAGCTGTAAATTACTGAGCGTCCTGGATGGAAGCGGTCAGGATGCCGGCCAGTTCAGCAAAGCCTTCATCGTCCATGGGAGCAAAGCTGATGGTCAGGATCTTGGTCTCGTCCACATCGATAACCACGTTGGAGGACTTCACGCCGTTCACAACCAGGTCATAGGACAGGGCATTACGGCCGTTCAGGACAGCCACTTCAATGTCTGTGGCACCGGCTTTTTCCAGCTCAGCCACAAAAGCATCGCCGTCCATTTCGCCCAGGTCCTGATAGGTGAAGGAGATACGGCCGGCACCGTCGGCGGTGCTCAGCAGGGCGATCACGCCGGCAGCCTTCTGCTCGTCAGAAACTTCCACGCTTCCGAAGATGGAAGGGATGTACATCATGACGCCGAGATCGGCGATCGGAGCAAACTGACCTTCGATCTGGGCGGCCTTTTCTTCAACATCGGCCCAGTTGATTTCATTGGTTTCTTCGGCGTACGCGCAGGCGCACAGCATCAGGCACAGGGCCAGGAGCAGGGCAAACAGCTTCTTCATAGGTTTTTCCTCTTCTTTCCTTTATGAATCTTGTTTTTTATTTGGCGGACTGGATGGAGCTGACGATATAAGCAACAACAGAAGAAAGGTTTTCATCAGACAGCTTGCCGCAAGTGACTTCCAGGATATAACCCATTTCAGTGGTGAAAGCCACGCAGGCAACATCCTTTTCCTTGAGCATGTAGCTCAGAGCAGGCAGGCCGTTTACGGTGCCGGCTTCGATTTCGGAAACTTCTGCGTCTTCCTTCAGCGCAGCTTCGTATTCTTCCAGGCTCATGCCGTTCATATCGACATACTGAACAGCAACAGCAGAGTTCTCGTCAGCGAAATATCCAATGTAGCCGTTTTCACGGTCGTCATCGCTCAGCTCAACAGCCTGCAGAGTGTCGGGGATCCAGATCTTGACGCTGATTTCGTCAAAGGTCTTGAACTCGCCGGCGATCTGGGAAGCAGCTTCTTCAACGTCGGACCAATTCAGGTCAGCAGCAAAAGCAGCAGAGCACAGCATGCACAGGGCCAGGATCAGTACTACCAGTTTCTTCATTGGGTTCCTCTTCTTTCTTTTCGGGAGTCATTCTCCCGTTTTTTAGGCCTTTCGGCTCACACAACGTTGTATATAATAGGTTTTTTCCTTTCCTGAATCAACAAAACTGGGACAAATGTCCGTAAAACAGGGACGAGTTGCAGAACCCGTCCCTGTCCTTAGATCACAGTTCAAAAGCGATCATATCGCTCATGGTGTAATCACCGAAAATATCGTTGAAAACAAAGCAGAAGAGCATGGGTGTCGGTTCTTCCTCATCGCCCATATCCTCATAGGTAACGGTCATGCCGTCCTGCCAGATGATCGGGTCACCCTCAAACTCCGTTTCCTGCAGGTCTTCCTTGCCGTCTTCCTCATAATACATGGTATAGACCGGGATAATCTCATCCCCGTTCTTCAGCCGTGTTGTGGTACGGATCGGCAGGCCATTATCATCATAACCGGCATTTGCGCCGATGATCCGGCCCTCTGTGCCGTTTGCCGGGAACACGACCACCAGGTAGGTATACTCACCGTTCAGCTTCACCGGAATCAGGCTCCGGCGGCTGTGATCATTGCTGGTCTGGTCGTACAGTGGAACCGGCTGCCCGCCGAACACCGGCCAGGTACCGTCAAACAGGCTGACCACTGTACCGGTGTTCCAGTCCACCAGGTTGTTCTGCATCGTGCCGAAGTCCACATAGCATTCCATCTCGTCATCGCTCATGTCCATCAGCAGCATACCTTCCACATAGTCCAGATATGCCAGGTCCTCCTGGCTCAGCTCCGCGGTAAAGCCCTGGTCATCATCGTCATAGCTGAAATCATCCCACCAGCTGTATCCCTCTTCTTCCTCATAGCATTCCTCTTCGTCGTCCCAGAGGAACCCGCCGTAAATGGAGGAATAGGAGGACATCATGCTCTGCGTATCAATGGTATCCGCGCCGACCTGGCAGGTTCCGGAAGCGGAGAAATGATAGTTTCCGCCTACCAGTTCGCTCACATATCCGTTCACAAACTCCACCCAGTTGGGGATCACTCCTGTCAGGTTGAAGCCTTCCCGATATTCATCAAAAGATTCAGCCGTATCCTGGGGCATCAGGATGGACAGGCCGCAGCAGGTATCCAGGTTGTCCGTCTGCGCGCTGGCGATCACCGCTTCGGACAGGCACTTTCGTGCCTCCGCGGCTTTTGCCGTATCAAACTGCGCGTAGGCATCCAGCACAGCGCCCAGGTCCACCATGTCCCAGCTTCCGTCATCAAAGGAGCCGAAGGTATACATCCGGCTGCGTCCGCGGCGGATAAAGGACAGGTTGCCGCCCTCAATTTCCCCGGTCATCACGGAAGCAAACTGTTCCATGCTCTTCGCCAGCTCGCCGACCTTGGACAGCCGCACCGCGCTCAGCGTCAGGTAATCGTCCGGATCGTTCGCCAGTCCGGCTTCCATGAAAGTATCAATGATCGCGCCGCACAGGTCTTCATTGGAAATACCGGGATCATCCTTCAGCATCTCCAGCCAGCCGGTATAATTCCAGCCGGTTCCCGGTTCCAGTTCCTCACTGGCCACATAAAAGTCAACCGGATGCCCGGCCAGCATGGCCGCCATCTCATAGGTACCCATCATACAGGCATCGCAGCCGAAAATATCAATATGGAAATCCGGCACGCTCTTTTCCAGATTTTCAAGTGCCTCATTAATCTCCACAATGGTCAGGCCGTCATCCCCGGCAGTCTCGTCAAAGCAGACGCCGCCTTCCGAACCGGCACCATGGTCCCACAGCACCGCGACCGTCCGGTCTGCCGGATACTCTTTCAGGCCGAAGCTCAGGAACTGCTCCAGGCTGTCCGGGTCGCCCATGGAGCCGCGGCCCCAGTCCTGCAGTTCTTCAAAATATCCGTCCCGGATCACAGCCAGCGTCCGGGAATTGGCCTTCAGGTCATCCAGAAGCCATTCCTTCGCGCCGCCGGCCAGCACCACCACATTGATGGAATCCCCGGCTTCCACTTCCGCCATCTCCACCAGGTCCTGGCAGGCATCTTCCTGCAGGTCTGTTCCGCACATGTAAACCAGCAGGGTGGTGGTTTCGGCGCAGGCAGCTGCTACGGCAAGAAGCAGTGCCAGCAGCACAGCAAAGCCAATACACGCTTTCTTCATATCTATATACCTCCGTTCTGTCCGCCGGATATTGTATGCCGACAGTATTTTCCGTACAAGAAAACTGGGACGAGTGGCAAAAATCCGGGACGAGTGTTATACTGTGTTCCGTGCGCCGCACAGGTAAAGGAGGAAACAGCGCATGCACATTGCACTTGCCGATGATCGTCCGGACGCCCGGAAAAAGCTTTCCGAAGCATTGAGTGACTTTGCTTTCCGGAATGGTCTTCATTTTGATATTCATGCTTTCCCAAGCGGGGAGGCGCTGCTGGAAGCCAGCGTTTCCACCCGCTTTTCCGTCATATTCCTCGATGTCTTCATGGACGGCATGTCCGGTATTGAAACCGCCGCGAAGATCCGGGAAACCGATGAGGATGTCTGTCTGGTCTTCCTGACCACCAGCAACGAGCACCAGGCCCAGGCCATTCACCTGCACGTTTATGACTACATCAACAAGGATGAAGGTTCCGAAGCGGTATACCGGGTCATGGACCGTCTTCTCCGCAGGCACCTGCGCGATACACGTCCGTCCCTGCAGTTTTCCGCCGGCAAAACGGAAATCTCCCTTCCTTATAATGACCTGGTCTGCCTGACCGCCGACCGGAACTATCTGGTCATCCACAGCCGCCAGAAGATGCAGTACCGTCCGCGGATGACGCTTTCCTCCATCTGGCCGCAGCTGGAGCAGGATGGCCGTTTCCTGCAGGTCCTCCGGGGCGTCATTGTCAACATGGACTATATCACCGACATCTCCGGCAACACCTGCTGTCTCCAGGGAGATCTTCGTCTCCCGATCAGCGTCCGGAACCGCCGGAGAATCGAGCAGCTCTGGACAGACTATACTTTCTCAAAGATACGCCGTGAAAGCATGGCGGATGGAGGCAATAACCCGTGATTCCCGCCCTGCTCTCATTTATGATGGTCATTCCCGCCCAGGCCCTGTGCCTGCTGCCCATGTGCCACCAGTTCCGGCGCGGCTGGAAAAGGACCATCCTGATCATGACTGCCCTGAACACGGTTTCCCTGCCGCTGGCCGCTTTTGTCACCTGGCATTTCTCGCTGGACATCAACTATGTCCTGCTGCCCCTGCTGCTGGTCTTTTTCGGGTTCTATCAGTTCTGCCTGAAATGCCCTGTCAGCAAGTCCCTGTCCACTTTCCTGTCTGTCTGCGCCCTGATGGCCATTCTCTGCAACCTGACCTGCGCCATCGAAGCCTCCATGGATCCTTCTATCGGTGCGGACACCCTCAGCGTCCGTTCCGCCCTGCTCCAGCTGGGCGTCAACGCCCTGGCCGCCGGGATCCTGGCTTTTCCCTTCCTGAAATACGGCAGCAGGCTGATGGATCTTCTGAACCTGCAGAAGATCTGGTTTATGACCCTTCCCTTCTCTGCTGTGCTGATCATCTGCAACCTGTTCATCCGGCCTCTGAAGTATGAGACCCTGTTTGTGAACAATGTCTTCCGGTCTTTCCTGTTCTCCATCTTTTCCTTCCTGATCCTGTGGAACCTGCTGTGCGTCATCTACTACCAGATTGTTATGGGCGTTATGAACGCGTCCCGCACAATGGAACGGGTCCGGATGCTGGAGATGCAGGAGAGCCAGTTTGAGTCCCAGCAGGAATACATGGAGTCTTTTTCCCGCGCCCGTCATGATTTCCGTCAGCACATCCTGACCATGAAGAACCTCTATCATGAGGGGTCCTATTCCCGCCTGGGCGAGTATATCGATGAGTATTATGATTCCCTTCCCAGCCCGGAAACAAAGCAGTACTGTCCGAACAGGGCGCTGAACGCCCTGCTGAACTTCTACGCCGGAAAAGCAAAGGAAAGCAGTATCCGCGCTTCCTTCCGTTTCGACCTTCCCCGGAAAATCTCCGTTTCAGATGTGGATCTGTGTACCATCGTCGGCAACATCCTGGAAAACGCCATCGCTGCCTGCATGGACCTGCCGGAAGAAGAGAGAATGCTGTCCCTTTCGGGCCTGACGCAGAATCACCGCCTCTATATCGTGGCAACCAACAGCTTCAACGGTCAGGTCCGGGAGCGGAACGGTGTGTATCTGTCCCTCCGTCACAGCGGAAACGGCATCGGTCTCAACTCCGTCCGGGCTTCCGCGGAAAAGTATCACGGCAAAGCGGAATTCTCCCATAACGAAAAGGAATTCCACAGCAATGTCCTGCTGGTCCTGGAGTAAAGAAACGAATATAAGATGAGGCACGGTTCCTGTCGGACCGTGCCTCTTTCTTATACTGTTCAGCTGTGAGAGCGGATGTAGTTGATCAGTCCGCCGGAGAGGATCATGCCGCGCTGGCGTTCGGTCAGCGGCATCTTCACGGCGTAGGTCTCGTTCTTCGTCTCGTTCTTCAGCTCGAGGATCTCTTCCCCGGCTTCAATCTTTTCACGGATGCCCGGCAGGGTCAGGGTATCGCCCTGGTCGATCCGGTCGTAGTCCTTTTCATCCGCGAAGGTCAGCGGCAGGATGCCGTTGTTGATCAGGTTAGCCTGGTGGATACGGGCAAAGCTCTTGGCCGCCACCGCCCGGATGCCCAGGTACAGCGGCACCAGGGCCGCGTGTTCGCGGCTGGAGCCCTGGCCGTAGTTGGCGCCGGCTACCAGGATGCCGCCCTTTTCTTCCTTGGCCCGTGCCGGGAATGTCTCATCCACGGGGGTCAGGCAGAAATCAGCCAGATGCGGGATGTTGCTGCGGAAGGGCAGCAGTTTCGCGTTGCTGGGCATGATATGGTCTGTGGTGATGTTGTCTTCCATCTTCAGCAGAACCTTGCCGGTTACCGCGTTCTCCAGGTCGTGTCCCAGCGGGAAGGGCTTGATATTCGGGCCGCGGACCACGTCCACGGTATCCTCCTGGCCTTCCGCCACCGGCGGGATCACCAGGTTGTCATTCACTTCAAATTCCTTCGGCTGTTCAACCGTCAGGTCCAGGTCCAGCGTCCGGGGATCGGAAAGCACACCGGTCAGCGCCGTGATGGCGGCGGTTTCGCAGCTGGTCAGGTAAATACCAGCGGAGGCAGTCCCGCTGCGGGCGTAGAAGTTCCGGTTGTTGGTACGCACGGAGATCGCATTGGTCTTCGGGCTCTGTCCCATGCCGATGCAGGGGCCGCAGGCACTTTCCAGGATTCGGGCTCCGGCGCCGAGCATTTCAGCCAGCGCGCCGTTGCGGGCCAGCATCGTCAGCACCTGCTTGGATCCGGGGCCGATGACCAGGCTCACATCCGGATGCACGGTCTTGCCCTTCAGGATCCGGGCCACACGCATCATATCCTGGTAGCTGGAGTTGGTGCAGCTGCCGATGAACACCTGGTCCACCTTGATGGGGCCGACGTTCTTCACGGTATCCACGTTATCCGGCATATGGGGCTGGGCAACCAGGGGCTCCAGGGTGTCCAGGTTGATATCCACGATCTCATCGTATTCCGCGTCCGCGTCAGCGGCCAGTTCACGGAAGTCCGCTTCCCGACCCTGGGCCTTCAGGAAGGCGCGGGTCACTTCATCGCTGGGGAACACAGAGGTCGTCGCGCCGAGCTCCGCGCCCATGTTGGCGATCGTCGCGCGCTCCGGCACGGTCAGGGTCTTCACGCCCTCGCCGATGTATTCCATCACCTTGCCCACGCCGCCCTTGACGGTCAGCCGGCGCAGCACTTCCAGGATGATATCCTTTGCGGCCACACCGTAGGGCAGTTTGCCGCTCAGGCGGATCCCAACCACCTTCGGGTAGGTCAGGTAATAGGCGCCGCCGCCCATGGCCACAGCCACGTCCAGGCCGCCCGCGCCGATGGCCAGCATGCCGATACCGCCGCCGGTGGGGGTATGGCTGTCACTGCCCAGCAGGGTCAGTCCGGGTACGCCGAAACGCTCCAGGTGAACCTGGTGGCAGATTCCGTTGCCGGGCTTCGAACAGAAGATGCCGTGCTTCTTCGTCACGCTCTGGATGTACTGGTGGTCATCCGCGTTCTCAAAGCCGGTCTGCAGCGTGTTATGGTCAATATAAGCAACGCTCTTCATGGTCCTGACCCTGCCGATACCCATGGCTTCGAACTGCAGGTAAGCCATCGTGCCGGTGGAGTCCTGGGTCAGGGTCTGGTCGATCCGGATGGAGACCTCTTCCCCTGCCACGGGCTTGCCGCTGACCAGATGGGCGTTCAGGATCTTCTGTGTTAAATTCATACCATTCCTCCGATAAAAAAACCAGTCGCGGTTTCACATGAGACCATTCTCTGTCCAAACCGTGCTGTTGTACCATTCCATTATCTGCCACAGGCGATGAAAGTCAACGGATTGGGAGCGAAAGAACACAGGAAAAGCAGCCTTGCAAACCAAACCCCTGTTTGATATAATATTGAAGTTATCGCACACATCGCGGCCCGCATGCCCGAAATGGCTGCAGCCCCTGTGGGAAAACGGTTGTATTCTTCACCGCCAAAAGGAGTGTAAGTATATGAACAAGATCTCTTCCAAGGAACTGAGAAACGCCTGGATCCGTTTCTATGAGGAACGGGGCCACATCAACATCGGTGCCGTGTCGCTGATCGGCGATGGAACCACCGGCGTTATGTTCAACGTCGCCGGCATGCAGCCGCTGATGCCCTACCTGCTCGGTAAGGATCATCCCAGCGGAAAGAAGCGCCTGTGCAACGTACAGGGCTGCGTCCGTACGGTTGACATCGAAAGCGTTGGCGACCCCACCCATTTCACCTTCTTTGAAATGATGGGCAACTGGTCCCTGGGAGATTACTTCAAGAAGGAAAAGACCCAGTGGAGCTATGACCTGCTGACCAAGGTGTTCGGCCTGGACAGCAAAGAGATCTGCTCCACCGTGTTCGAGGGCAACGATGCCGCGCCCCGTGATGACGAAACCGCCGACCTGCTGAAGGCCGTCGGCATCCTGCCGGAGCACATCTTCTACCTGCCCAAGAGCGATAACTGGTGGGAACTGGAAGGCACCACCGGCACTCCCTGCGGTCCCGATAACGAGTGGTTCTATCCCCGTCACAACAAGCCCTGCGGCCCCAACTGCGGACCGGCCTGCGGCTGCGGACGGTATGTTGAGATCGGTAACGACGTGTACATGCAGTACGTCAAGAACGCTGACGGCTATGCTCCCCTGGCGAACAAGAACGTGGATACCGGCTTCGGTCTGGACCGTATGCTGGCCTTCCTGAACGGCGTGACCGACGGCTACAAGACCGACCTGTTCATCCCGGTCATCAATCACCTGGAAGAGAAATCCGGCAAGAGCTATGACAATGATCCGGAAGCGCAGAAGGCCATGCGGATCGTTGCGGACCACATCCGCACCTCCACCATGCTGATCGGCGATGTGAACGGTATCCTGCCCTCCAACGTGGGTGCCGGCTATATCCTGCGCCGTCTGCTCCGCCGCGCTATCCGCTACACCCGCCAGCTTGGCCTCGAGTCCTCCGTGCTGGCCGAGGTCAGCAAGATCTTCATCGAGCAGATCTACGATGAAGCTTATCCGCTGCTGGTGGAAAAGGAAGCCTACATTCTGGACGAGATCATGAAGGAAGCCGCCCGCTTCGAAGCGACGCTGGTTACCGGCATGAAGGAGTTCACCAAGTGCATCACCGGCATCCGCCGCAAGAACGAGTTCATGGCCCAGAAGGATCCGTCCTACAAGCCTGAAACCGAGATCAGCGGCAAGCAGGCTTTCCGCCTCTATGATACCTACGGCTTCCCGCTGGAGCTGACTGAAGAACTGGCCGCTGAAGAAGGCCTGACCGTGGATACCAACGGCTTTGCGGAAGCCTTTAAGGAGCATCAGGCGATCAGCAAGCAGGAAGGCGCTGCCAAGGGCGGCCTGACCGAACGGAACGAAGAAACCGCCAAGCTGCACACCGCCACCCACCTGCTGCAGGCTGCCCTGCGCAAGGTTCTGGGCGATGAAGTTGCCCAGAAGGGTTCCAACATCACCACCGAGCGCCTGCGCTTCGACTTCTCCTTCGGCCGCAAGATGACTCCCGAAGAGATCGCTGAAGTGGAACGCCTGGTAAACGTGGCGATCGATGCCCATGTTCCGGTGGTCATGGAAGAGATGACCGTCCAGGAAGCCAAGGAAAAGGGCGCTATCGGCCTGTTCGAGAGCAAGTACGGCGAGAAGGTCAAAACCTACAAGATGGGTGAATACTCCTTCGAGATCTGCGGCGGTCCCCACGCTGCCAACACCGGCGACCTGGGTTCCTTCAAGATCCGCAAGGAAGAGTCTTCCTCCGCCGGCGTCCGCCGCATCAAGGCCACCATCGCGCCGAAGGCTTAATTCAGAATTATAGTTTGTCAGCCAGCCGGACCGAAGGCACATCACCAAAGTGTCATTTCGAATTTGATTCAAAGGATGGCGGAGCCATCCCTCCGCCATTCTTCATTTTTCAGTCATATTTTTACGTTTTCAGTAAAACTCTGCCAGCAGGCACCCTATTACGAATTATGAATTATCACTTTGATCCCGAAAGCGAATGCGCTCGTCTCGTTGAAAAGCCCTCCTCTTCCGAGGACATCTTCAACGGCATTGTCCTCCATGTGAAGCGGGACACCGTCACCCTTTCCAACGGCAGCAGTGCCGTCCGGGAAGTGATCCGCCACATCGGCGCGGTCTGCGTGATCCCGGTCACTGAAAACAACGAAGTGATCATGGAGCGGCAGTACCGTTATCCGCTGGATAAGGTCATCCTGGAGATTCCCGCCGGCAAGCTGGACGCCCCGGACGAGAACCGGCTTTCCGCTATTCAGCGGGAGCTGCGGGAGGAAACCGGCTATACCGCGGACGAGTGGACGGAGATCGGCGATTTTCATCCCGCCCCCGCCTACAGCGACGAGTACATCACCATGTATATGGCCCGGGGACTGCATAAGGGAAAGCAGGATCTGGATGAGGATGAATTCCTGGACGTGTACACCATTCCCCTTTCCGAACTGGTGGAAGACGTCATGGCCGGGAAGATCTCCGATGCCAAAACCCAGGTCTGCATCCTTAAGGCTGCCCGGATCCTGGGACTGTAAATTATCTTCCGTGCAGGAAAAAAACAGAGCCGTCACTTGTTCCTGTTCTCCGGCTCTGTTATTTTATTGGCATAACAACTTACTTTTGCGAAACAGTAGAAAGGAAGATTGCAAATGAAGATCGGCTGTGTCAAAGAGATCAAGAACAATGAATACCGGGTCGGCCTGACCCCTGACAACGTCCGCGCCTATATCGCCGCAGGACATCATGTGTATATCGAGAAGGGCGCAGGCCTTGGCTCCGGATTCACGGACAATGAATATGTGGACGCAGGCGCTTCCCTGATCGACAACGCCGCGGATGTCTGGCACCTGGTGGATATGATGGTCAAGGTCAAGGAACCGCTGGAATGCGAATATCCCCTCTTCCGGGAAGGCCTGATCCTTTACACCTATCTGCACCTGGCCGCCGATCTTCAGCAGACCGACGCCCTGCTGAAGGGCAAGGTCAACGCCGTGGCGTATGAAACCCTGCAGGAGAAGGACCGTTCCCTGCCCCTGCTGGCTCCCATGAGCCAGATCGCCGGCCGCCTGTCCATCCAGGAAGGCGCCAAGTACCTGGAAAAGAAGTTCGGCGGTGAAGGCATCCTGCTGGCCGGCGTGCCCGGCACCCCCAAGGCCAATGTGGTCATCCTCGGCGGCGGCACCGTGGGTATGAACGCCTGCAAGATCGCCGTCGGCATGGGCGCCAACGTCACCATCCTGGATATCAGCCTGAAGCGGCTGGAGGAGCTGGACAACATGTTCGGTGCCCATATCCAGACCCTGGTTTCCAACGACAGCAACGTGGAGCGCGTGCTGAAGGACGCGGATCTGGTCATCGGCTCCGTGCTGATCCCCGGCGGCTCCACCCCGAAGCTTTTCAAGCAGAAATACCTGAAGGAAATGAAAGACGGCGCGGTCTTCGTCGATGTGGCCATCGACCAGGGCGGCTGCGGCGAATCCTCCCATGTCACCACCCATGACGATCCGGTTTACAAGCTGGACGGCGTGGTTCACTACTGCGTCGGCAACATGCCTGGCGCCGTGCCGCGGACCAGCACCATCGCCCTGACCAACGCCACCGTGAAATACGGTCTGGAGATCGCTGCCGCCGGTCTGGAAGAAGCCTGCCGGAAGAGCGAAGTGATCCGCTCCGGCGTCAACACCTATGCCGGAAAGCTGACCAACAGGAACGTGGCGGCTGCCCACAGCTATGAATTTACAGAATTGCAGGAACTCATCTGATATATGGAATTTAAAGATCTCGGTTTAACCCCTTCCCTTCTGAAAAACATCCGCGATACCGGTTATGAAACCCCGACCCCCATCCAGCAGGCCACCATTCCGCTGGTTCTGGAGGGAAAGGATGTGCTGGGCTGCGCCCAGACCGGCACCGGCAAGACCGCTGCCTTTGCCCTGCCCATCCTGCAGCGGCTGAAAGTGATTCCCCCGCGGCGGAACGCCAAGGTGATCCGCTCCCTGATCCTTTCTCCTACCCGGGAACTGGCCCTGCAGACCTGGGAGAATTTCCAGCTCTACGGCAAGGGCGAAGGATTGGACAGCGCTGTCATCTTCGGCGGTGTCGGCCAGGGCAGCCAGGTGGAAGCCCTGCACCGCGGTGCCGATATCGTCATCGCCTGCCCCGGACGTCTGCTGGACCTGATGGGTCAGGGCCTTGTCCGTCTGGACTGGGTGGACATCTTTGTGCTGGATGAAGCGGACCGCATGCTGGACATGGGCTTTATCCACGACGTACGGAAGATCGTCCGCTGCCTGCCGGAAGAGCGCCAGACCCTGCTGTTCTCCGCCACCATGCCGCCGGAAGTGGAAAAGCTGGCCATGGACCTGCTCAAAGAGCCGGAAAACGTCAAGGTTGACCCCGTCACCTCCACCGTGGACGCCATCGACCAGTGCCTATACTATGTGGACAAGGTAAACAAAAAGCACCTGCTGGCGCAGCTGCTGGAGGATCCAGAAGTGGAAAGCGCCCTGGTCTTCTCCCGCACCAAGCATGGTGTAGACCGGATTGTCCGGGACCTGAAGCGCAAGGGAATTGAAGCTGCCGGCATCCATGGCGACAAGAGCCAGAATGCCCGCCAGACCGCCCTCAATCGTTTCCGCACCGGAGAATGTCGGGTGTTGGTTGCCACGGACATCGCTGCCCGCGGCATCGACGTGGCCGGCCTCAGCCATGTGTTCAACTATGATATGCCCATGGAGCCGGAATCTTATATCCACCGCATCGGCCGTACCGGCCGTGCCGGACGGACAGGCAAAGCCGTTTCCTTCTGCTGCATTGATGAAGTGAAGCAGCTGAACCAGGTGGAAAAGCTCATTGGCAAGCGCCTCCCCCTGAAGGAAAGTGACTGGCCCATGGAGGTCACCACCCCCACGCCGCCCAAGGTTCGGGAACCCCGGCCTTCCAGGCTGGACAGGCAGGGCAACGCCCTTGCGGAGCGCCGCCAGGCGGCTGTTTCTGCTGCCGTGCCTTCACGCCCTGCCCGCACCCGTCCTTCCGGCAAAGTGACAATCGGCAGAGACGGACAGGTTCATTCCCGTCCCTCCGGTCATGGCACCGGCCGTCCCGTCCACCGGGTTAATCGCCAGAAACGCCGCGGTTAAGTAACTGTCACATTCGCCGCACAGCGGCGAATATTTCACATGCGAAGCATATTTCACACGGCGAAGCCGTATTTCACATTGGCCGAAGGCCAATATTTCACTCAGGAACAAGAGAAGCCAGGACAACTGTCCTGGCTTCTCTTATTCCGTAAATGCCATGATATCAGCAACTTTCGCGCTGCCCCCGGTGATGATCCGGGGCTTTTTCTTGTCCCGGGTCCGGCACAGCAGTGCCGAGGAATAACCGCCGTCCAGGTTATACACCCATTCGGCCTGGAAGTTCTCCTGGAAGAACTCCTCCGCGCGCCGCAGGCTGATGCCGCGCTTTTTCTCCGTGGAAACCGTAAGGATCACATAATTGTTCTGATCCAGCCGGGCAATGATCGTCCGGGCAGCCTTCTGGTCAGCAAACTTCCAGTCTGCCGGCAGCAGGTCCTCGTTGTCCCGCAGCATCGGGCAGCCGACATAGAAGGACCAGGTCTGGCTGGGTTCCGTTGCCAGTACCGCCTCGTTGTCTTCCCCGGTATACATCTGCAGGCCTTCCGCGTCCAGCGTGATGCCGTAATAGGGTACGCCCTCCAGGTTGCGAAAGACTTCCCCGTCCGTCACGGTCAGGGAGCCCAGAGGCGTGTAATAATAATCCTCACTTGTGCCCGGATAGTTTTCCGGGATTTCCGGATACCGCGGGCTGACATACCCGCTGCCGTTGATGATCACGGCCGCCTCCGGGATCTTTTCCGCGATAAACCCGGGTCGGCTGATATTCTTTTTCCATGCCGCGGTGGCTTTCCGGATCTGTCGGGTCGGATCCTGCACCCAGATTCGGGTCAGGTAGCACCGCTCCTTTTCCATGATGAACTGCTCCACCGTATACTTAAGTGTCGGTGAATCATAGGTTCGGATGATCTTGCCGACAGCTTCCGCCTCGGCATTGTCAAAGAAATCCGCCGGCTCCTCTGCCGCTGCCAGCACAGGACACAGCATCAGGCACAAAAGCAGGCATAAAAGACGTTTCTTCATCCGGAACACCTCCCTTCCGTCAGGCTTGCTCCTGCATAAAGCGTTCCGCAAGGCGTACGGAGGCCATTGCGTCCTTGCCGTATCCGTCCGCCCCGATATCCCGGGCATATTCTTCCGTCAACACAGCGCCGCCCACCATCACCCGGCACCAGGGGGCTTTCTCGTGCACCAGCGCCACGGTTTCCGCCATAGCCGGAACTGTGGTGGTCATCAGGGCGCTCAGGCCGCAGATCGGTGCGTGCAGGCGCTCCACCGCCTCGAGTACTGTTTCCGGCGGAACGTCCTTGCCCAGGTCTGCCACCGTAAACCCGTAGTTTTCCAGCAACAGCTTTACAATGTTCTTGCCGATATCGTGGATATCACCCTTCACGGTTGCCAGCACCACGGTTCCCTTGGATTCCTGCGCGTCCCGGTTTCCCGCTTTTTTCTTAATTTCCGCCACGGCCGCCTCCGCGGCTTCCGCACTCATCATCAGCTGGGGCAGGAAAATCTTCTTGGCTTCAAAGCCCTGGCCCACCTCGTCCAGTGCCGGAATAATCTCTTCCTTCACCAGGTCCAGGCTGTCCCGTCCTTCTTCCAGGGCTGTCCGGGTCAGGTTTGCCGCTTCCTTGCACAGTCCCTTTACCACCGCCCGGCGCAGTCCCTTTGCTTCAGTTTCCTTCGCGGGGCCGGTCCCGGCCGTCGGGGCTACCGCCTGCATGGTGGGCAGGTCATTGGCGTATTTGATATAGGCAGCGCAGTTCTCATCCCGGCCCGTCAGGGTACGGAAGCTGATCATCGCGCCCATCATCCGCTCGTTCAGCGGGTTCATAATGGCTCCGGACAGGCCTCTTTCCAGCGCCAGCGTCAGGAAAACACTGCCCAGCACTTCCCGCACCGGCAGGCCGAAAGATACGTTGCTCACGCCCAGCACCGTGCCGCAGCCGGTCTTTTCCCGGATCATCTTCAGCGCGTCCAGCGTTACCTTCGCCGCGTTTCCGTCCGTGCTGACCGTCATGGTCAGGGTATCAAACAGGATGTCTTTCGGACGGATCCCGTACTTTTCCGCTTCCTTCAGGATGCGCTCAGCGATTGCCAGCCGGCCTTCCGCCGTGCCGGGAATGCCGCCTTCATCCAGCGTCAGGGCCACTACCGCCCCGCCGTATTTCTGCACCAGCGGGAAGATGGCATCCATAACCTCCTGCTTCCCGTTCACAGAGTTGATCAGGGCCTTGCCGTTGTATACCCGCAGAGCCCGCCTCATCGCTTCCGGATCAGAGGTGTCCAACTGCAGCGGCAGATCTGTCACCGCCTGCAGTTCCTGCACCGCCTGCTCCAGCAGTGCCGGTTCATCCACGCCCGGCGTGCCGACGTTCACGTCCAGCACCTCGGCTCCGTGTTCCTCCTGCACAATGGCCTCATTCAGCACATAGGCCATGTCGCCTTCTTCCAGGGCTTTGCGGAGCCGCTTTTTGCCCGTCGGGTTGATCCGTTCGCCGATGATCACCGGATTCTTCCCCAGTTCAATGATCTGGCCCCGGGAAGCGATCACGGTACGTTCTTTCGGTTCAATGGGCCCGGGGATCATGCCTTCGGAGGCGCTCTTTACTGCCCGGATGAAATCCGGCGTTGTTCCGCAGCAGCCGCCGATGATCCGCAGGCCTTTTTCGATCAGCGGAATAATCTGGGCGGAGAATTCCTCCGGCCCCACGTTATAGATCGTTTTGCCGTCCTTTTCCTGCGGCAGGCCGGCATTGGGCTTCATCAGCACCGGCACCGAAGCCGCCTCCAGGTAGCGTTCCACGATCGGTGCCAGGGCGTCCGGCCCCAGGGAGCAGTTCACGCCCACTGCGTCCGCGCCCAGGCCTTCCAGCATGGCCACCACTGACTCCGGCGTACCTCCGGTCATCAGCTTTCCGTCCGCCCCGTAAGCGCAGGAAACCAACACCGGCAGGTCGCAGTTTTCCTTCGCCGCCAGCAGGGCTGCCCGGGCTTCCGCGCCGTCATTCATGGTCTCAATAAAAACACAGTCAACCCCGTACTTACTGCCGATGCGCACCACTTCCGCAAAGCCCTGCACCGCTTCTTCAAAGGGCAGGTTGCCCAGCGGCTTCAGCAGCTGTCCGCAGGGACCGATATCCAGTGCGATAAACCGTTCTTTCCCGTCACCGACAGCCTTCCGGGCCTTGTCCGCGCAGGCGACCGCCGTCCGGATCATCTCTTCGCATTCAGCCAGGTCATAGCGCAGCGGATGCACCCCGAAGGTGTTGGTCAGCACCATATCGCTGCCCGCTTCATAGTATGTCCGCTGAATATCGGTGATCACGTCCGGATGGAGCATGCCCCACCGTTCCGGTGCCTCGCCCGGTTTCAGGCCCCTTGCCTGCAGCAGCGTACCCATGCCGCCGTCCAGGAAAAACGGTCCCTTCCTCAGCAGTTCCTTCAGTTTCATTCAGGCTTTCTCTCTTTCATTCCGATAATGGCTGTTACACTTTTGCTCGGTGTCATCAGCAGGCTGTCCGTCAGCGTTATGCCAACGGTCCGCCCGCAGTCCAGTGCTTCCATCACGTCCCGCTGCATCGAAAGCGGCAGGTCCCCGTATCCCGGGGAAAACCGATCCGTCAGCTGTTTGTCCGGAAACATCTCCGCCAGCTGCGCGCACAGCCGGTCACAGGCGCCTTCCACCTGCTGCGCCCCGATGGCGTGCATCAGCAGGCCTTTCGCCGGTGAACCCAGCTTCGCCCGGATGATCCGGCGGTCCATTTCCGCGCCTGCCGTGCAGGCAAACAGGATAATCTCTTCACAGCCTTCCAGGTGCCTCCGGAGGCCTTTGGAAGTTGTCTTCGCGAAACCCAGGTCCAGTTCGTCCCCGTTCCGTTTCAGCGGAAACCGGCACCAGACCGCCCGGCACTGCGCCGCGCCTTTGGCCGCCTCCAGGCTTTCCTTCAGCGGCAGCTCTTCCGGCGGCGGCGCGAAGGAGGGCAGCATGGCATAATGCAGGATCTCCTTCTCGTCAAACGGAATCACGCCCAGCTCCGCAAGCCGCAGTCCTTCCTTCATCAGAAGGCCCTCCCCAGCATACCGGACAGGTGGTTCTGGATCGCCGCAGCCACATCCGGCTTGTTCATGGTATAAACATGCACGTGCCGGATCCCGTTGGCGTACAGGTCGATGATCTGATCACAGGCATAGATGATCCCGGCCCGTTTCATGGCGTCCGGCGAGGAACCGAATTTGTCCACCAGGCTGGTAAACCGGCGGGGCATAAAACTGCCGGACAGCTTCAGGGCGCGCTTCACCTGGTTGGCTTTCGTAATGGGCATAATACCCGGCACCACCGGCACCGTCACGCCCGTCTCCCGCAGCTTGTACAGGAAGTTATACAAAAGGTTGTTGTCAAAGAACATCTGGGTGGTCAGGAAATCCGCTCCCGCGTCCACCTTTTCCTTCAGATAGTGCAGGTCCTCTGCCTGGACCGTGCTTTCAGGATGGACTTCCGGATAGCAGGCGGCGCCGATGCAAAAATCCCCTGACCTGCGGATTTCCCGGATCAGGTCGGATGCATGGGGATAGGGACTCTTTTTCATGTCCTCCGGCGTCATGCCTTCCGGCAGGTCTCCCCGCAGGGCCATAATGTTCCGGATCCCGGCATTTTTCATGGCCTGAAGGTATGTGCTGATATCTTCCTTTCCCGCGCCTACGCAGGTCAGGTGGGCCAGGGTTTCCACCCCGTCCGCGTTCTGCAGTGTGCGGGCGATCTCCATGGTATATTTCCCGCCCTTGCCGCCGGCTCCGTAGGTTACGGAGATGAAAGACGGCTTCAGCGCGGCGATCTCTTCCGTTGCCTGCAGCACTTCCTCAAAGGCAGCATCGGTTTTCGGCGGGAAGACTTCGAAGGAGAGCGTCAGCCGCTCGTCCCGGACTGTTTCAAGTATCGTCATGGTACCCTGTCCTCTCTGTGTATAATCAGCATTCCATCCCATGATCAGTATAACGCATGGAAAACCGACATTCAATTGCTCCCGGCAGAACCGGCTGTCTTTCTCTCGTTCCTTCTTTCCCGGACACGCCACAGCATTTGTATCTTTTTTGACGTACACGGCCTGTTTTGATATGATAGATACAGATGATCATATTCTCCTGACCGACCAGAACTGTTCAAAGGATGGTACCGGACATGAGCAATGGTGATACCGCTTCCCATAAACACAATTCCAGTCTTTCCTGGACGAAGAGCTCAGTAAAGTCAATGGCACCCGTCACCTGAAGGAGGTACAGCGGAGCAACAAGGAAACCCTGCCCCAGAAGCTTCCCAATCGCTACCAGATCTCCCTGCACATCGATGATGAAGAGATCATTTGTTCCTCCGCCGGCCAGTTCGGCTTCCGGGCCTACCAGCTGAATGCCCAGGATGACAACTGGGGAGAGAAGATCATTGAGCAGGCGGATCACATCCGGAAGCTGGAGCATTTTGACTGAACCATCATCCCAAAAGTAAAAAGATACCGCCGGACTGTGATCACAATCCGGCGGTATTTCTGTTCTGTCGGTCAGTCCCAAAGATCGATGCTGCCGATTTCGTCTCCGCGTACCCAGTGTGCCTTGTTCTGGTCCACCCGGACGTACACTTTGTCCACCTTGCCGACCCGCTTCAGGATCTCTTCGGGGGTAATGATACCGCCCATGGGAGACTGAATGATCACTTCAGGCTTTTTCGCGGCCTTTTTGGTGGGAGCAGCTTTCTTGGCGGGAGCGGTCTTCTTGGCGGGAGCCGCCTTTACAGCTTTCGCGGCTGTCTTGGCAGCGGCCTTCGCTCCGGTCTCCACGGCGCTGGCAACGGTCTTCGCCACAGCCTTTTTCACGGTCTTCTTTTCAGTTTCCTTTTTCACGGCTTCTTTTTTCGCAGGCATACGCGTCCCTTCCTTTCACGTTGTATGCTTTATTTTATCACAAATCCGGCATTTTTAACAGTCCGCTGTGTTTATCACCTCTTCCTCTTCCCGGTATGTCATTCCGGGGTTCGTAGCGCCCGGAAATAGAGCCAGTGGCTCTATTTCAGTGGAGAACGGGCGGCAGCCCCGGGCCACGCAGTGGAGTCGAGGAATCCCTTACTACGCCGCAGGCTCATATAATCAAAGAAACAGCACCCAAGGTGCTGTTTCTTCAACATTTTTCAGTAGCGTCTGCTTGCAGACGCAATAATTCTGAATTCTGAATTCTGCATTCTGCATTATTCTGGTCTGTACCAGCAGTAATACTTCACATCACTCATATTCACCGCTGTCAGGATGTATCCCCCGTCATTCATCACAAACCAGTTATAATCTGTTTTCTGTACGTGTTCGTGTACCGGGGCGTCCTCCGGTGCCGGTCCCAGGATGGACACAGCCACACCGCCGTCTGTTGTTGTACACCTGCCGTATTTCTCCGGGCACCCGTCAATCAGCTTCTGGAACCTTTCGCCGTAGAAGGGGCTCAGCCCGCAGTGGATCACCAGCGGATAATCCAGCCAGGCTGCCAGGGCGGGTTCCTCCTCAGCGGTATAGCCGAAATCCCGCAGCGTCCCGATGTACATCATGATATGCCTGGACCGTGTTGCCTCGTGCTTGATTACCAGCAGGTCGCCGATCTGCAGCGTATCCTTCAGCTGTTCATAGGGCGGCATCTCATTTCCTTCCCGGGAATCATACACATGATACCGGCGCAGCTCCCACAGGGTCATCATATCGGACAGGGTGGGATGCGCCTCCCTGCCGCAGGCCTTGTACACATGCCGGGTAAATCCTGTGCAGTCCAGGCCGTAGAAGTATCTTTTCCCGGGCTGAAAATATCCGGAACCTTTCTCGCAGAGTTTCACAAAGTAATCCGGGTAGGCCATGTAAAACCAGCCGTTTCCCTTTGATCCGCTCAGTCCGCCGAAGAAATAAGGAACCCCGTAAGGAAACAGCGGTTCAATGTCTTTCCCGGTCATTTCCTCATACCGCCTTACAAAGGGATTCCCCTCCTCCAGCAGTTCAAAGGCGGCTTCCAGCAGGTCCGTGTTTTTCTTTTCCGCTCCCGCCGTTCCAATAAGGGAAACCAGCAGCATCACCGCCAGCAGCATCGCCGCGGCTCTGATCCGTTTCCCGTATCGTCCTGCCATCTGTACCGCCATTCCGGAATGCCTCCCGACCGTTTTTCTTTCCTGCCGCCCAGTATACCACAAACAGCGGGCAGCGGCAGGCCGGCCATCCGGTTTTTTATAGAAAAGCCGGCCGTTCTCTTATCCGGAGACAGGGCGGTAATGAACGTTTCAGAAAAAATGCAGCTGTTCAAGGTTATTTAAAGGTTCCTCCCGGATAATACAGTTGTTCCCGATGGGAACAGAATAATCCGAAAGGAGAACAAAAATCATGAAAAGCAAAAAATCCATTCTGATCGTACTGGCACTGATGATCGCGGCCTGTCTGAGCGTTGCCGCGCTGGCCGAAGAACCGGCTGAAATCGCCGCTGATACCGCGGCCGCTGATGCGGCTAAGGCAGCCGCCGAGGATGCCCAGGCCGCGGCTGATGCCGCGCAGGCTGAATCCACTGCTCTGACCGAAGCCCTGGAGGCATACAGCAAGGCGAAAGCCGAAAGCAGGAAGCTCGAAGTCCTGACCAGCCTGAAAGAAGAACTTGATGGCTACGTGGCTGACGGAGCCCTGACGCAGGAGCAGGCTGACCTGATCCTGAAATACTATGCCGAACAGCTGACCCTCATGCAGCAGAACGGTACCGGTTTCGGCCGGGACGGCAGAGGCGGACACGGCGGGAAAGGTTTCGGAAAAGACCGGATGGACGACTCCTTTTCCGGCAGCGGTCTGAACGGCCGGAATGGCTTCGGCGGAAGACAGGGCCGCTTCGGCACCACTGTCCCGGCACAGCAGCAGGCTCCGGCAGCTCCTGCTGACCAGGACACCAGCGGCATCTGAGTCCGGATGTCCCCGGCATCGCCCAAACGGGCGGTGCCTTTTTGATATGGCTCCGTTCTGATCCTCCGGCGGATTCATCGGGTGGTTTCAGATCTCCCGGGCCGTATCCTTAATACATAAAAACTGCTGCTTCCTGTTTGTTTTTTCACTTGTATACAATCCCTTCCTTCTGTATAATAGTCCTACATGTTATAGGGTAATTCCCGGAGGTGTATCGGTTATGGTATATAACACAATCCTTGACGCGGTGGGCAATACACCCATGGTCCGGCTGAACCGGATGCCGGAGGAAGGCAGTGCCGAAATCCTGGTCAAGGTGGAAGCGCTGAACGTCGGCGGCTCCATCAAAACCCGTACCGCGCTGAATATGATCGAACAGGCGGAAAAGGAAGGTCTCCTTTCCCCGGACAGCATCATCGTAGAGCCCACCAGCGGCAACCAGGGTATCGGTCTGGCGCTGGTCGGTGCGGTCAAAGGCTACCGGACAATCATCATCATGCCGGACTCCGTCAGTGAGGAGCGGCGGAAACTGATCCGTCATTACGGAGCGGAAGTCAAGCTCATCCATGACGCCGGAGATATCGGAAAGTGCATGGAGGAGTGCCTGAACTGCGCCATGGAAATGAAGGCGAAAAACCCGAAGGTCTTCGTTCCCCAGCAGTTTGAAAACCCGAACAACACCCTGGCCCATAAAAAGCATACCGCCCTGGAGATCATGGCCCAGGTGGCCGGACCGATCCACGGCTACTGCAGCGGCATCGGCACCGGCGGCACCCTCACCGGCATCGGCGAAGTGCTCAAAGCCCAGTATCCGGACCTGGAGATCTGGGCCGTGGAACCGGAAAACGCTGCCATCCTGGCCGGAGGCACCATCGGCACCCATATCCAGATGGGCATCGGCGACGGCATCATTCCGGATATCCTGAACCGGGAAATCTATGATGACATCTACGTGGTCACAGACGCGGAAGCCCTGGAAACCGCCCGCCGCCTCGCCAAAGAAGAGGGCCTGGTCTGCGGCATCTCCAGCGGCACCAACGTTGCCGCCGCCCTGAAGCTGGCCAAAAAGCTCGGGCCGGGGAAAACCGTGGTCACAGTTCTTCCCGACACCGCCGAGCGGTATTATTCCACCCCGCTTTTCGGAGTATGATTATCAAACACCTTCCGAATCAACCGGAAGGTGTTTTTAACCTAAAGATGATAATGTGTTTTCTATTGCTCTTAGAACTCTCTCTTCTCTTGCTCCCCCAGATGCATCTGCGGGATTCCTGCCAGAGGCATCAGCTCCTGTTTCAGTTCCTGGCGTGCGCGCCAGGAGCGTTTGAATCCGGCGGCAATGATGGTGTTAACCTCGCTGCTGTCCATCTGTGCCCATTCATGGAGCATGCGGGAGTTGCCGACAATTTCACGGATATCGGGAGGAAGCTTTTCATACTCTTCCCTGCTGTTATATAAACCTCGTGAAATGGCCCGGTATACCATGGCCCACGCCTCATTCTCCGTAGGTCCGTTCATCTGCTGTGTCTTTGCGATCCACATATTCAATGCACCGGGAGTAGGTGGAAAGCCCTTTGTGTCCGTGGCAATATAAGCCATAAGCGCCTGGTTCACCAGCTGATAGGGTGTAGCGTTAAAAACCTGCTGCCAGACTTTTGCCAGGGTTCTGGCATCCCTGTCCCGGACAAAAACAGGATAGATCGCCGTAATGGACGCAAGGATCTGATTAGTTTCTTCCATGTTCATCGCGTATATTTCCCCTTTCCGCTCATAAAGAAAAGGCCGGCTCAGCTTGCCTGTCTTCATTTGCCTCTTCCTTCAGGATGCTCAGGAACGGATTGATTGGAATGGACTTGGGAACGGAACGCGGATTGCTTCCGTCCTCATTCTGTGCTCGTGCCAGCCAGCTGTTGATAAACTTTTTCACCCCGCTTCTGGTTTTTCGCTTCTGGGGATTGGACAGACTCCATCCCCGCATGTTCCGCAGTTCCTGGAGTATATCAACTGCGGGATACAGTGTGGTATATTCTTCGACTTCTTCCCGGGTAACACCGTAGACAGAATTATCATTCAACGGTATTTCTGCCACCGGCAGTTCCTTCACTTCAGGTTTCGATCGCTTTTCAGCAATAACAACTGTCTTTTCAGCAGGTTTCTCCGGTTCCTCCGCAGGCTGAACTTTCACAGACTCATCCAGTTTTGTATTGTCCGCCTGTTCCGGAGTCGGATACTTATGCCGGGTATTCCGCAGCCGTTGGTCGTTCTCCCAGGAACAGATTTTCAGGTATTCCTCTTCATTTGCCATATATATGCAGAGCAGACCAAGCTTCTCCATATGTTTCAGGCTCTTCCGAATTGTTTCTCCGTCTATATCTGTTTTTCTTGGAAACAGGATATGAGACAACAGCGTCGGGTCCGCATATAAAACTCCGTAATCATCCACGCTTACAAGCAGGCGATGATATATCGATTCCTCCAACAAAGAAAGCATATTGAATTTCTTATCTGTCAGGATCGATTCCTTCAGAATTCTGTTTGGCATTTTTGAGCCTCCTTATTCGGTTTTATAAAGAATTCTTTTACTCCATTTTAATACTAAACCCGGCATCTGCTGTATTTCAAGTGTACAGTAACTGTCAATTACTTTCTTTTCGCTGTATATTTACTGCCTGCTTACTGCCAATTTGCTGCTGTCAGGAAACTGCTCCGCCATTAGCCCTTCTGTCAATGAACAATCAGAAAGATGTTCAGATCAACAAAGATTTACTTCGAAGCAGTTGGATTCGTATTCTATTCTCCTTCGGATTCTATATGGATTGGTATATAGCGGCATTTTGCGGCAGATTGCGGCAAGTTGCCGCAGGAATGAAAATACCGGCTTCGCCGTTCTATTTACAGTATCCTGTAAAACAAAGGAGGAGTTGATTATGAAAAAGCTGATTGCACTTCTTACCGCGTTGATCCTTTTATTCTCTTCTGTAGCATTTGCCGCAGACACTTATCTCCCTGCTGATGCACCGTTCGATACAGATGAATCCGGTCATCCCGTATTCACAAATCTGGAAGACGCGAATCAGCACGGTAATGGTGGTATGCTTGAATCAGATTACTATATAATCATTGTCGCAAAGGATAATACATATTATCGTATGATAGCGGATTTCGATGAAAACGCAAAAACGCTTTGGGAAGATTATATCTATTACCTCAGCACTGGTGACACTGATAAAATGAATGAGGCCTTCAGAGCATATCATAACTATAGTTCCACTCTTCCGGTGCGGTATGACAGTGAATTTACCGGTGATCCGACTGAACAGGCAGAGCTGGATATACTGACAGGTAAAACTGTGAGGGAAGTTAAAGAAGAAGGATATACTCTGCTCCCTTTCCACTATAGCGAAGAACCTGGTATCGCTTTTTTCATGCTCGAAAAGGGTTTCTTCAGATATAACATCGAACTGAATGAATCCTCTGATACTATTCAGGAATGCGCCGACCAGAGCAACTATGATGATCTGACGATCAAAAGCGTAAAATGGAGTGGTTCCTTTTCCTCGGATGCATATAAACTGGAATCTGTAAACAAATAATCCTGGTCCTGAATAATAGAAGCCCTGCAGAATCAAATCTGCAGGGCTTTGTATTATCATATATCATTTACTTCCGCCTGCCGGCGCCGCAGCTTTCGCAGGTTTTATAATCTTCATCCTGTGCTGTTCCGCAGTACGGGCAGAATACCATTTTCTTTTCCCTGGGCTTTTCCACCCTTACCACCACAGGCGCAGGCGCCGGGGCCGGCTTTTCCTCATGCGCAAGCCTTTCCGTAAAGTCCTCCACAGGTTCGGCCCCATAGTCCTCATAGTCCTTGCTTTGACCCGCCACGCGGACAATGCCGGCTCCAATAACCGCCAGAGCGACCAGGACAAGCACAACGATAAGAGCACTTCCTGCATCGTTTTGGGAGGAGAATGAGGAGTACGAATACCATCTGTCTGCGCTTGTTTTTACAGGGATGACAATCCCGGCAATAAGCACCGCAAAGCCGCCAATGATGATCTCTGTCAGAATTTTATTCTTTTTCATCGCTTCTCCCCTCCTGTATCAATCAACCGGGGCAGGTGTCCGCGTCGTTCTTTTCTTCCTCGCTTTCACCTGCCCCGGTCTATGGTTTTATCATACACGCGTCAGGTTTTATAATACAGGATGCAATCCGCAAATTACAAGGCTGTATTTTTCGTTCCGCGGCTTACGGTTCAGTGCCCTTGCAAACAGGTTACTGCTATTATAAGCAACAGGAATGGCAGACGCCATACCTCAGGGCAAAACGTTACTTAAACTTTACATGTTTTACAGCTTCAAAGAAAGCTTCGCCAATTCACAATTCATCACTCATCATTTATAATGAGTAACGATCAAAAACTGCTGAAAACTTTTTTGAAAAAGCTGTTGACCTTCCCCTGAACTGTAATGATACAACGTGGTTGAAAGGAGGAGCCGGATATGACAATCAAAGAATTCTCACGTTTGTGCGGCTGTAATCCCAAGACCATCCGGTACTATGACCACGTGGATCTGCTGAAACCGGTTAAGGTGGATTCCACTACCGGCTACCGGTACTATGATGAGGATCAGGCCCTGCAGTACGTGAAAATCAAAAATCTGCAAATCGCTGGATTCTCCATTGAGGAGATCAAAGGCCTTCTCGATGCCGATAACGATACGGTGTTCAACGCGTTCTCGGAAAAGATCAAAGATCAGGAAGACCGTCTCCGGAAAACCAGGGAAATCCAGCAGTCATATCTGGACGAAGTCAATCGTATGAAGGAAAAGGTAAGTCAATTCCGCAAAGGAGTACTGAATCTCACGGAAGACTACGATCCGATGGAGGAATTCGGAATCTCCGCAGAAGAATATAAGGAGATTCTGGACTCCCTGACCGGGTATCTGGAAAACCGTAAATTGTCGGAAATTCATTTTGATTATGATCTGCCTTCCGATGGAGTACAGCCTGAAGAAGAGCCGGAATACCTGGATATCCTGAACAGCCCGGACTATGAAGTGCTCTGTGAACAGCACGGATGGGAGCATGTACGGGAGGTCATGGACCGGTTTACTGTCCCTGATGACGGGAAAGAATACATGCTGCTCTTTGCCTTCTCTGAAGAGAAAGAGAACCAGATGTCATTGGCCACAGTCCTCGCCGTAATACTCGCGCGGAATGCGACAAAGCGGATGGAAACCCGCAAGGCCAATCCTAACTTTGGCTGCAATGTGACAAAGTCTGAAGACGGAAAGAATCACTTCTGGGTGCTGGTTGAAAAAAAGGAAAAAGAGTGAAACCCAGAAAATCCGTCTATAACAGCACATAAGAACAGCCCTGTGAACTTGAGTTCACAGGGCTTTATATCGTGCCAAAGGCGGGACTTGAATTATAGGGGGCCTGTAAATAGGCATATTTCCTTGTATCTGAGCCTTTTATCCCATACATTATAGTCAAATATATAAAAGGTCAAATGGGATCTTCGGATCTGTAAAGGGTAAACTTAAGGGTATAAATCATTATCTGCTTCTTTATGACAAATCAACATTCTCCAAAAAAGTTTCCTTCATGCAAACCAAGAATTGATTCGCTTTCCTAAGTATATCTGTAAACACATCGGCATAAGTTTTTTCATTCAGTTGAAAAACCTCAGAGATTTTTTCATATCCTTTCCCTTTTCGGTGACCAGTTCCTGTAGATCGAAGTTCCTGTAAATCCCGAAGAAATTTTATATGATCTTCAAACCCTTTGGCACCTTTGGCATATATCCAAGCTTCAAGCTTTCCGATGCCCTTAAGCGAATTTTTTTCATCATCTGGTACATTAGCTTCCCTAATTATGACCTTTTCGTTCAAAGAATCAATTAATACCTTTACAAGCGATAACACAAGATTATCAAACTCTTGTTGACTGTTTACCACTGGAATCCGGATGCCATTAAAATTATAATCATCTGAAACAGACAATGAAAGGAATAGTGGCCAGCCAAATTGTTGTTCCCATTTTTCATTTAATTCTATATAATTTGCAATAAATCGATGATCTTCCATATTTGAATCAACAAATGTGCATAGAAAATCTCTTTTATATGTCACTTCACTGATTCCTTCATCGCTGATGATATTATAAATCTTCCATACTTTTTGTTCTTCTTCAGGCAGATAGGTACCCAAATCCCCCAGAAAAGCAGAAATAATATCAGAATCCGTATGATGATTGTCTATTTCCATACTCCAAAATGATCCGCAAGTTATTCGCCCGTCTGTTATCTTATACAGTTCCGATTTTGATATATATTTTTGTAGCACTTCCCTACGGAAAAAAACAGGTGTGAAATATAAAGGCTCATCAGGATTTGAATTAAAGAAATTATTCAGCGTATTAGGATCACAGGAATGAGTTATCTTTTCACCCGTTGGAGCTTCACCTATAATAAAGTCCTCGTATTCCTTTTCTGGTTCAAAAGGCCAGTAACCACACTTCTCAATATTCATAGGCGGGAAGAGTTTCTTTCCCATAAGAACGCTATAACTCTTGTTCCTTGGTAATGATGATAATTCATTCCCCCAAAGACCATACCTGATGAATTCATCCGTATAGTCTTTATCAAAGGGTTCAAGACCATTTTCACTTAATGAGCCAGGCAATTCAGTGCGTATATCATAAAACAGAACTATGTATTTTTGTTTAGCAGCTGCATATTTATATAGGTATGTAGATCTTATATATATACTATCTTCATCTTCATATTTGATAACTGGTTCACATTCCCCATTATTATGAATTGCATAAAAACCATTCTTTTTTAAGTCCCAATATAAATTGTTTAGCAAGATGAATTCCTGTGATATCTCTATATAGTCCGGTCGAACGCCATAAAACTCACGATCAAAAATGATAGGTTCATACCCATCGTCTAACAAACACTTTTTATATACTGTTTTTCCCTCAGCTTGTTCGAAACCTGGATACGCACTTGTTCCGCGGCCAATGTCCCAAGATGCCCCTTCTTTAATTGCTAAAACCTGCTCTGCATCAACCAATCCGCACCAAAATGCAGCATCAGAATTGTTTATTGTTCTCCTACCTGCTATTTGTATCCATTGTTCCGTTCCTAGTGTATTTTTTATATACTCAACATTATCTTCCTGATAATAATACTCTTTTGCTGTCATAAAAAGATTCTCCAATTCTTTCACATAATATATATCAATTACCAATTAACAGAAAAAACTCTTCTGGCGATAAAATCCGTATTTTCCCTCCCTGTTCAATTATCTCCATGGCCTTTTTCTGTTTGCCGGAGATAAAACCAGGTCCATAATCAGGATAAACGCCTACAACAAGGTAGTCTGTTTTCCCTGATACAGATGTCATGGCTCTGCCGCCATGAATCATTATTAGCTTTTCCAAATCAGCTCGCTCATAGCCCTTTATATCTCCAGTGATACAGATTTTTAAGCCTGCTATTTTCCCATCCTGTACCTCGACATCTTCCCGGCAATGCGAATGCACCGGAAAGGTTGTTTCCGGGACAATATCATGTGGTATAAATGTGTTTGTCTTTGTATGTTCCGCCCGGACAGGGATGCGAGCAATAAGCGCTGCAAGATCTTCCATTTCAAAATGGTCTCTTATATGAAACAAAACATGTGCCAGCGCATCTACATCTGCAGCTGCGTTATGTACCTGATATTCATAACCAATCATTGCAGCAAGATCACATAATTTATATGAAGGAGCCTTTACTATGTTTTTAATCAAAGCGAGACTATCCAGATAAAAAATCCCTGGATCTTCCACTCCTGCCAGATAAAGTGCCTGCTCTGTTGCAGATAGGTCAAATCCGGCATTATGCGCAATCACAAGAGAAGAAGCCATCATATCTTTTAATGTTGACTCCCAATACTCAGCAAAACAAGGGGCATCTTCCACATCAGCTGCTGTTATACCATGTATGGCTACATTTGTTTTGCTGAAGGCACAATGAGGATTTATCAAGGAATATCCCTTGTTAACCAGCACATCATTATCAAGCAACTGCCAGCCTACAGCACATATAGAACCAACATTTTTCGCCTGAGCCGTTTCAACATCATAAAGCAGTATCTTCATATATCAGCCCCCGCATTCTTGTTTTTTCCATAGAAGATACGGCCAGCTTCAAGATTTGTGCGGTACATACAGCCATTATAAAATCGGTCATCCTTGTGTATGCATTCCTTTGCATCTGAACACCTATTAAAATCGTTGCAGCATCCAAAGGTGTCCGATATAAGATTACGGAAGATGCGCTGCTTCTTTGTCTTTAATGCTTGAAGACACTTCTCCAATTCGTTTGCAGCTGTGTTATTCGGTTTTAATGTAATGGGTTTCTTATCTTCTCCCATTATTTTCAACCGCGCTTGATCGTTATCACCCGGAATAAACTCAAACACCTTTTGTCCATAGAAAAAATAACTGCGACCATTTTTAACTTCCGATGAAGTAAAAACATCGTTATCCGTTTCTCCTTCAAAGATATACTGTTTATACAATGAATCAATATCATCATATGACATTGGAAAAGAAGGTCCACCTTCAAACATGGATAACTGTTCCATAAACAAACCTCCCTAGACCATATTCAATATTTTCACGTATACCCATAATATAGGGCTCTAAAGCACAGAGATAGAAAACATATATTTTATGATTTATGTCATAATACCATATTTTATATTGTGTATCAAAGGTTGCATACGATAGCAATATACTTTTACTGTTTTTTCAGAACACCAATACAGCAGATAAAGAGCTCATAACGGATAGCATACTTTTTTCATGTCTTGATCTCGCTATCAGTGTTTTTCTCTGCCCCTTTTTTGTTGTGCACAAATCGGGCAACCCTTACCCTTGTTTCGGGAATAGACAATAGCCTGCCATTCATGCCCTTTATCGCACTTCCACCATACCTTCTTTTCTGTGCCGGCAGGAATCATCTGAGGAGTCAAGTCTCCGTTCTTGGTTGGATGCCATTCTTTTGCTAGTTCCGGATTTGTTGTCGCCAGATCATTATAACCGGGAAGTACTTTTTGATTTGTACAATAAGGGCACCCATATCCCCCTACACGATCGTTTGGTGAAGACTGCCATTCATGTCCTTTTTCGCATATCCACCATACACGAACATTTGATCTAGCCGCAAACATTTCAGGAAGAAGCTTCCCATTCCTGGCTGGATGCCATTGCTTAGCTATTGCCGGATATTTCTGAGCTAATGAATTGCTCTGTATAACCTGCATATAACTGCTGCGTATATCATTAATATCTCTTTCTGTAGAAATGTCCGGTTCAAAAATCGCCAGTATCTGGAAAAGTGTATGGAGCATTGCATCAAGCTCAGCATATGTTGGATCAGGATTTATCTGTATCAAAGCATCACAAACTTTTACAGTATTTTCCTGTTCAAATTCACGGATACGAATCAGTCGTATTCCTTTTTCGTGGCAAATGTTATATTTTCGTTTGTCGCTTGCGGACTTATCATTACCCTTATGCCACGCTATACCATCATATTCAATTCCTGTTGAAATGGACGGCAAAAAGATATCAATTTCCATGGGCCCAATAAAAATATCCCGATATCCATTTATTGCATCAGGAAACACTCTCTTCAGATAGAAGAATACAACTTGTTCCGGCAGAGATGTATGATATCTTCTTGCACAGACTGGACAGTCATGACCTTGGCTTCTAGTCGAAACAGATGCTTTCCATTCATGGCCATACACGCATTGCCACCATATCTTTTTTTCGGACATAGTGGTAACTGCGTCTGGTGTCAAATCTTTGTTCTTTGTCGGATGCCATTCAGCCGCTATATCTGGGCTTTGTGAATCAAGATCATTAAAGCCTTTCAACACCATCAATCCACGACAAATAGGGCATCCTCTACCTGCTTTGCGACTATAGAGCAAGCTTTCCCATTCATGGCCACATTTCCCTAGCCACCATACCCTTTTTTCGGCACCGGCACTAACCATATTTGGTGTCAGAAATCCGTTTTTTACCGGATGCCATTCAGCTGCCAAATCAGGATGTGTTGTTTGAAGATCATTATAGCCAGGAAGCACTTTCTTTCCGGCACAGAATGGGCAGCCATTACCATTGCTTCGATTGCCAACTTGTTCCTGCCATTCATGCCCTTGCGAACAGATCCACCATACTTTTTTATCTGAATGCTCTTTTATATCATAAGGCATTAATGGCAAGTTTTTCGTTGGATGCCATTCGAGAGCCAACGAGGGATTTGTTGTCGCAAGATCCGTTTGCCCTTTAATCGGTAGCTTACCGCTACAATATGGGCACCCGTTGCCAGAAGATCTGCTATAAACTGCACAGCACCACTCATGGCCAAATTGATCTCTCCACCATACCTTTTTCTTGGATCCATAGCTTATCACATCGGGAGTATCCTCCCCGTTTTTTGTAGGATGCCATTCCGCAGCTAAATCAGGATGTGTTGTTTGAAGATCATTATATCCAGGAAGCACTTTCTTTCCAGCACAAATTGGGCAACCATTACCACTGCTTCGATTAGAAACCTGTTCCTGCCACTCATGCCCTTGCGAACAGATCCACCATACCTTCCTGTTTGAGTACTCTTTTATGTCTTCAGGTTTTAGTGGAGCGTTTCTCGTCGGGTGCCATTCAGAGGCCAAGAGTGGATTGGTAGTCCCCAAATCTGTTTGACCTTTGACAGGTAATTTCCCATTACAATAAGGGCATCCGCTTCCTTTAGCTCTATTATTAACAGAACTGCTCCATTCATGACCAAAGCTATCACACCACCAGACTTTTTTACCCGATCCAGCACTTATTTTATCGGGAGTCAAATCCCCATTTTTTGTTGGATGCCATTGTGCTGCTAAAGAAGGATATACCGATTGCAAGCTCTTTTCATCACACATTCCCTCTTGCATGGATATCACCTCTTTTTATATATATCCTCATGTGTAAGTAATTATAGCATGTGTATAAGAATAGCATATCATAAGCATCTGAAAAACAGCAACAACTACAAAATCAAAAATCCCTGTAAGTAATCATTTACAAGGTTTTTATATCGTGCCAAAGGTGGGACTTAAATTATAGGTGGCTTTTTAATAGGCGTATTCCGTTGTGTTTGAGTCGCGTTCATTATACATGAGGATCAAATACAAAAGATCAAATACGGTTGCCAGATCTTTAAAGAGTATATTAAACGATAATCTATTCACCATTCATCCCTTTATTCTCGGTATTCCTTTTCCCTTTCAGGCTTAAACTTTTTATGATAATATTATCATGAAAATATAAAAGGGTTGGGCATGAAAAATGATAGAAAACAAAAGCGATCTTCATTGTCCCTCACTAGAAGCACCTCTCATCATAAAGAATTACGTCAAAGGCGATATTGATTGCAATTACGAAAAATATTTACTTGAAATGATAAATCATTCAGTTTGGTTTCATCAGCATTTCAAAGCACCATTTATACCACCAGATAATGAAAATAACGGGCAATGTGATGCTTATTCTGCGGATTATGGACTAGACTTCAAACTAATTGCGAGTAAAACCCATTTACAAGCAATAAGTACACGTTCAGAGCAAATTGTCATTATGACAAAAGGACTGTATGCACATTGCGCGTCTAAAAACACAGGCCCTATGACTTATACACGTTTAGCACAAGCAATTAGAGGACTATCTATTGAAGAATTAATGATGATACAAAACAAAAAAACACGTGTTCAAGGATTAGAAAACGACATAAGTGAATATTTGGATACACTTAATACAAACAAAAATCTTCTATTGCTTTTCCCTTTTAGGTTTAGATTTGAAACGCCTGGTAATTCTAAAAATGATATTCTTACTATTGTGAAATTATTGAATAATAATTTCTCTGAATCACTTCAATATAGATCAAAACAATATGAGTCACTAGATACATTCTTCTCCTTTTTCTATGATTATACATTTGTTCTATGTAAATGGGATAAAGATCATTTATTATTCATAGAATCAATTCCCGTGGAAAAATCAAAAACTTTTATGCATCTTGCTTCAACCTATTGCCATAATTGGGATAAAAAATATGACTTTTTTCTCCAAAGATTAAAAGAAAAAAATACAACAATGAAACAGATAAGAGATTGTCTGATTAGCATGGATATATGACTCAAACAGAAAAGAATGTATAATAATGGCAGACACCTTGACATAAGAATAGTGAAGTAAATATATGTCATTAATCCGATCTAAGAATACTATTTTTTTAAAAAGGAGAAACAATAACATGGCAAAGAAAGGCTCACTCTCAAACAATCAACTCCTTCTTACAGAATGCATTGAACAAGAATTCAAAGAGTCTTCAGGATTTGCCAGTATTGATTTATTTTTTGAACATTTTGCTATTTCCGAATTGCTGAAAAATTACGGATTGACAGATGATGAAGTCGATGGAGGTATCGTTGGTGGCGGGGGCGATGGCGGTTGTGATGGCTTTTATCTATTCCTCAATGAAGAATTAATTTTACCGGATCAAATTGAAAATTTGTCAGCTCCAAGAGGCTCTACACTTACGTTATGCATTGCCCAAACTAAAAATGAATATCGCTTCAAAGAAGATGCCATAATGAAATGGAAAACAATCTCTGAGAATCTAATGAATATGTCATCGTCATTAACTGATTTCTCAAAGCGTTACAATGAGCAAATAATCGATTCTTTTAAAATGTTCAGAGATGTTATTACTAAGCTAATAAGAAACCCGATAAAACTACGAATCCAATATTATTATGTCACTTTGGGCACTGATGTTCATCCAAATGTAGTACAACAAGCTGATGAATTAAAAGCAATTGCTAAGCGTTGTTATCCTTCAGCAATCGTAGATGTTTCATTTATTGGCGCAGATGCATTAATGGATATGTACACAACAGATACCGAAATACGAACTGAGTTAGAACTTGCTTATCAACCGATTTCATTAAGTAAAAAAGAATACGTTGTGCTTGTAAATCTAGGAACATATTATAAATTTATTACGGATAATTCTAATAATTTAAGGAAAAGCTTTTTTGAAGCTAACGTCAGGGATTATCAGGGAAAGAATAGTGTAAATAGTTCTATAGCTGATACTTTAGAACATTGTATCACAGAAGATTTTTGGTGGTTTAATAATGGTGTCACCATTTTGGCTTCAGAAATAACGCTTATGACAACAACATCACTCCAATTAGTCAATCCTGAAATTGTTAATGGATTACAAACATCAAGGGAAATATATAATTATTTCTATGATAATCCCGCCAAATTAGAAGAAGAAAAACGCCATCTTCTGGTGCGAATTATTATGCCAGAAAGTGAGGAATCTCGCGATAATATCATTTTTGCGACAAATAACCAAACCAATATTCCCAAGTCTTCCCTACGTGTCACAGATCCTATTCATCTGCAAATTGAGATGTATTTTAAGAGTCGTGGACTATATTATGACAGACGAAAAAATTATTATAAAAATCAAAAGAAAAAAGCAAATGATATAATAGGCGTTTCTTTCCTAGCTCAATGTCTTATAAGCCTTATCCTTAGGAAGCCTGATTTTGCAAGAGCAAGGCCATCCACATTATTAACAGATGAAGACACTTATAAGATGTTATATGAAGACAATCATGATCTAGAAGTGTTTTATAAAGCTGCAAAAATAGGACAGATGGTCAGAAGTAATCTAAGGCTGTGTGCAGATCTCACTTCCCCAGAAAAAAACGATATATTATTTTATTTGATATATTCTGTTGTGGCTAAAAGATTAGGAAAAAAAAGCATCACCTTTGAAGATATTAAATCATTTGATATTAATACTTTATCAACAGAAGAAATCGATGAGATGAGAGATCTTATCTATACAAAATACAAAGAGCTTGGTGGCAACGGGCAAGTAGTAAAAGATAATACGTTTGTTGGTATTGTCGATTCACTTATTGGAATCTAATTTCGCTGTAGTTGTCGTATTTGATTCTTTTTGAAAAAAGAAAACCCTGCAGGTTCTTCTACAGGATTTTTAGTGCCGAAGGCGGGACTTGAACCCGCACGCTTTTGAGGGCAACGGATTTTGAATCCGCGGCGTCTGCCATTCCGCCACTTCGGCATCGAAGGGATTATAGCATAATCCCTAAGGCGATGCAATGAAAAGGTATGGCTCAGCGCGGGTTGTACTCAACCGTCTCCTGGTATGCCTTGTAGGTGGTGTTGAACAGGACTTCCCGCCTCAGCTCCCGGTCTCCCTGGTACCAGACTTTCCAGGTGGTCACCTCATAACCCTGCCGGCCGGTTATTGTCTTTTTGCTCTCACCCGGTGCCAGGCTGGTATTGACCACATAATTGGTGCCTTCCGGCTGGGGAATTGTCCGGATCAGGTCGCTTTCCAGGTCGATCTTGACTCCAGGCCCGAGGCTCATGCCGTAGATGTTGACCGTGATCTTGCGGTTGCTGTATCCAGCCACAATGAAGATCGGCTGGTTGGTATTGTTTTTGAACTTGAAGTCCAGACCAGGCCAGTTAACCGTAGCGTCAAAGCCTTTCTCAATATAATGCGAAGGCCAGGCATGGGCATGCCGCTCAACAATTTCCAGGTCCGCCCGGGCCACTGCGTTGAACAGAGTGGAACTGGTCTGGCAGACACCTCCGCCCACCTCATCCTTGCTCTGTCCACCGGAGATTGCCGGTGCTTCCTTGTATCCCTTGGCCGCGGTCCGCTCTCCCGTCGCGCCGTTAAAGGAGAAAGTCTCTCCCGGCTGCACGGTGATCCCGCTGATCGCCTCCGCGCTCAGCTTGATATTGGTGTTCCGGTTGTTATCCTTTGTTGTCTGGGTCGTGTAGGCCGAGATCAGACCGAAGCTGTTCATCAGCTCCGCCTTGGTGATGTCCGCCGTGATCTTTTCAGGAACAACCCGTACTTCTTTCCGGGTTTCGCCGCTGTCCAGGACCTCTGTCAGCTGCCTGTACAGGTCATCCGGATCAATTTTGGCACCCGGTCTGTCATCGGTAAACGTAAAGGCTTTTGTTTCGAAATTGAAAGACTGCACCATGCTGTTAACCGGTTCCCGGTTGACATAGTTCACAATTCCGTCCGTCAGGGCCCGCAGCGCCTCATGGTCATAATCCTGCTTGGTCACAAAGGTCACCGGGTAAGACCGCAGGTTCGAAACCTGGTCGATCCTCTCCTGGAAAGGCGTCACCGCTCCACCCGCAAGACCGGCGGTATTGGTCCTGCCCGTTGCCCAGGCGCGCTGCACCATCTCTTCCGTGTTCCGGGAAACAGGCACCCTTTCCGTGTTGACATGCCAGCTCTCATTGCCGACCGAAACGGTGATATCGAAAGCCCTGGAGTCTTCCCCGTTCAGACGCGCAATAGCTGCCGCGGCTTCCTCGCAGGTCATTCCGCCCACATGCTGGTCATCGATATAGATGCCGGGGTAGATCCGGCCGGTATAAAGCTCCTTGCGGCATTTGTCGAAATTCTCCTGCCGCTGGGTATCCAGGCTGATCAGGTTCCCGTTTACAAAAGCGATATTCGGAAGGAAGTGATAGCGGATACCGGTCAGCTGCGGGATCACCGTGATCCCGATGAACGCCAGCAGGAGCAGACAGGTTACGATCACCGCCGCCCATGCGCCGCGGTTTTGATCTTTCCGTTTGTATTTCGGCCTGGAAGTACGTATCGGAGCCGGAGATTCAAAACGGTCAAAATCGTCAAAAAGGGATGAAGGCGCACCCAGCCCGTCATCCTTTTCGTTGGAGGCAAAATAACGCCGTTTCCTGGCTTCCTCCTCGACCTGGCGGTCATACTCGTCCCGGGCCCTGAGACCTTTGTCCCTTCCCAGTGGCTGTTTTCCCGGCAGGGAGGGTGAGATCAGGTCGTCATCCCCCTCATACAGGTCATACCGTTTCAGTTTCGCCATTTTTCTCAGTCCTGTTAATCCGTGTCAGTTCTTGTTTCCGTTATTGTTTTCTGTCCGGTGGTTACGGACCGGCCCCCGCAGCATATCCCCGCAGCGGCTGTCCGGCAGTTCCATCCGGATGGTTTCGCCGGCGACACCCAGCGTCTCCAGGGTTTCCCCGGTCTTTTCCCGCACAAAGGGCTTTGCCTGGATCTTCCGGACTCCGGAAGCAGTCATCAGCTCCAGCTCATCCCCGGCGAAAAACCGGTTCTTCAGCATCAGGCGGGCGGTTCCGTCCTCTCCCGCGTCTTCCACAACCCGGGCGATATATTCCCGGTCCTGCCAGAACCCCTCGGCTTCCCCGGGCGTTTCCGGATTACCCAGCAGGAAGCCTGTATCGCTCAACCGGTGGCTGGCGCAGCGCAGTTCTTCCATCAGTGCGGGAAGCTTTTCCGTGAAGCATTCCCGACCCTGTGCCAGCAGGTCCAGGGCCTGCCGGTAAGCGCCCGTCACCACGGCCACATAGTATTCCGTTTTCATCCGGCCTTCGATCTTCAGGCTGGAAACACCCGCTTCGCAAAGATCCGGCAGCAGCGGCATCAGGCAAAGATCCCGGGCGGAAAACAGGTAGGTTCCCCGTTCATCCTCCGCCACCGGCAGGTATTCTCCCGGTCGTTTTTCTTCCATCACCGCGTACTGCCAGCGGCAGGGTTGGGCACATTCGCCCCGGTTTCCGCTGCGTCCTGTCAGGTAGGCTGAAAGCATGCACCGGCCCGAGTAGGCCATGCAGCTGGCTCCATGCACAAAGGTTTCAATCTGAATGCTGTCCCCAATGGCTTCATGCAGGCCGCGGATCCGGTCCAGGCTCATTTCCCGCGCCAGGATCACCCGCTCACAGCCCAGATCCCTGTACAGCTCCACAGCCGGTACATTCACTGTATTCGCCTGTGTGCTGACATGAACCGGAAGCTGCGGTACCTTTTTACGCAGCGTGACGATTGCGCCGGGATCCGCCACGATGGCTGCATCCACACCAATCTTCGCGGCAAGGCCGGCCGCCTCCGCAAATCCGTCCAGCTCATCGTCGAACGGATAACTGTTCATGGTCACGTAAAACTTTTTTCCGGCACTGTGGACAAGCGTTACCGCTTCCTTCAGCTCATCCGGATCATAGTTTCCCGCAAAAGCCCGCAGGCCGTATTTCTTCATTCCCCCGTAAACAGCATCCGCGCCGAAATGCAGTGCCGCGCGAAGGGAATCCATGCTGCCCGCCGGGGCAAGCAGTTCAGGGATCCTCATCAGTGGATCCCCCTGTCTTCATCATACTTCTTCCAGTACGGTGCGTAGCTTTCCACTGCCCGCTTGTGCTGGTCCAGCGTCTTGGAGAAATACAGTTCGCCGCTCTCCGGCTCCTTGGCGCAGAAGAACAGGTACTTTTCATTCACCATGCTTTCATCCGGATACAGCGCCGCGCGGACCGCCGCCGCGGACGGGTTGCAGACCGGTCCCAGGGGCAGCCCGGTCACCTGATAGGTGTTGTAGGGGCTGTTCACAGTCAGGTCGCTGTCCGCCAGGGCCATCTTCCGCACCCCGGTGATATAGTGGATCGTAACGTCGCTTTCCAGCTTCATACCTGCCTTCAGGCGGTTGTGGAACACGGCGCTGACCTTTGCGAAATCGCTTTCCTTGGCTTCCTTCTCGATCATGCTGGCCAGGGTCAGCACCTGGTCCATGGACATGCCGAGTTCTTCGGCCCGTGCCTGGTTTTCCTCCGTAAACACGGCTTCCGTCTGGCTCAGCAGCTTTTTGATGATCTCTTCTTCTGTCGCCGTCACATAGACTTCATAGGTGTTCGGGGACAGATAACCTTCCAGCACATACTTGCGCTTTTCGGGCTGTCCGGAAGTCAGCACATCTTCGATATAATAGTAATCCTTGAACGCCTTCCCGTCCTTACAGGCAGCAAGGAAGGCATCCGAACTTTCCAGCACGCCGTTGCGTACCAGTTTCGCTGCAAATTCTTCCACGGTTTCGCCGGGGATCAGCGTGATATTCCGGACGATCGGATTGCCGTCGCCGGTCGTCAGCAGGTCCGCGATCTCCGTCATGGTCATATCTTTTTTCAGCGAATAGGATCCGACCTGGATCTTCTGGCTCATGCCGGCGAAATCGCAGTAGTATTTGAATACGCTCTTGCTCCGGATCAGTCCCGCGTTTTCCAGGTTGGTCGCAACCTTGTTCAGGCTGTCCCCGCTGTTGATATCAAAGGAGTATTCCTGCGTATCCTCCAGATCCACAGGCGCAAGAAAACTGCCGTATACTTTATTCCATACGGTCATTCCAATCCCGATCACCAGCACGAGCACCGTCAGGCCTACCAGGATAGGGCGGAGAATGTGCCACAGTCCGCTGTACCAGTATAGGCCGTATTCACGCTCGTTCCGCTCTTCGCGGTAAGAATAATCCTCTTCGTTTCTCAATGCTCAGCCCTCAATCCCGGGAAAATTGATCTCCAGGTTCGCCGCCTCGGTGACGATCCTGAAAATATCCGCCAGCATCTGTTGCAGCCGCATCTCAGAAAGCAGGAAGCTGCTGACTTCCGGTTTGGAGAAGAGCAGGTTTGAGATACCGGAAAAACGCTGCACATCCTCTTCACCGGCCGCGTTTCCGCTCATGGCGGACATCTGGATGGTCATCTGCAGTTTCCGGTATTCCCGGATCAGCGCGGCGGTCGTTTCCTCGGCCATCACGGACTCCTTCAGTTCGTGATAGGTCTTATATTCTTCGCTGTCGCGGATATCCTGCGCCAGCCGGTAGGTCGATGAATAATCCATTCTCTTCCTCCTGTATAATTAAACGGTCAGAAGGCCGTCATGCTTCCTTCTGACCGTTATTATATCCATTTTCTGCCGAATACGCAAACAAATCAACCGTTCCGGGCGGTTTACACGTCCAGGATGATCGGCAGGATCATCGGGTTCCGCTTGATCTTGTCGAAGATGAAGCGGTGCACCTCATCCTTGATGGTATTCTTCAGTTCAGGCCAGTTGTCGCCGTCCAGGCTGTTCTTCGAAAGGATCTCCCGGACCAGCTCCTGGGTGTTATCGATAATATCTTCGTTTTCCTTGACGTAGATAAAGCCGCGGGAAACGATATCCGGACCGGAAACCAGCTTCTGCTCGTCCCGGTCGATGGCCAGCACAACGATCAGCAGGCCGTCCTGGCTCAGGTGTTTCCGGTCACGCAGCACAACGTTTCCGACGTCGCCGACGCCCAGGCCGTCCACCAGCACGCCGCCCACCGGCACCTGCTCGCCCAGGGCAAGCACGTCCTGATTCATCTCGATCACCTGGCCTAGTTCCGGAATGACGATGTTCTGGCTCGGCACGCCCATGGCTTCCGCCAGTACGGCATGCTGCCACATCATGCGGTATTCACCGTGAACCGGGATGAAGTACTTCGGCCGGATCAGCGCGTGCAGCAGCTTGATCTCTTCCTGGCAGGCGTGGCCGGAAACATGAACCTCGGCCATCCTGCTGTAGATCACCTGCGCGCCCAGCCGGTACAGCTGGTTGATCACGCGGGAGATGAATTTCTCGTTGCCGGGGATCGGGGTGGAAGAAATGATAACCATGTCGCTCTGGCGGATCTGCAGTTTCCTGTGCTCCGCGTAAGCCATACGGGTCAGGCCCGCCATGGGTTCGCCCTGGCTGCCTGTGGTCATCACCAGCACTTCGTTGTCCGGATAATCATCCAGCACGTCCATATCGATCAGCCAGCCTTCAGGGATCCTCAGTTCCCCGATGCTCATGGCCACGCGGCTGACGTTCACCATACTGCGGCCGATGAAGCAGACGCGGCGTCCGTAGCGGATCGCGTTGTCAATGATCATCTGCATACGGTGGATGTTGCTGGCGAACATGGCCACGATCACGCGGCCGCCCGCCTGGGCAAACAGATTGTCAAAGGTTTCGCCGACCTTCAGCTCACTCATGGTGTAGCCGGGGCGTTCCACGTTGGTGGATTCGCACAGGAAGGCCAGCACACCCTGCTCGCCGTATTTCGCAAAGGTCTGCAGGTCTGTGATCTGTCCGTCAATGGGGGTGTAGTCCACCTTGAAGTCACCGCTGCAGATTACCGTGCCCGCAGGACAGGTGATCGCGATGGCGCACGCGCCGGCGATGGAGTGGCTCACGTGGATAAACTGGCAGGTGAACTGGCCCAGCTGGACCACATCCCTGGGCTGCACCACATGCATCGGAATGCCTTCAACCCGGTATTCCTTCAGCTTCAGGTCCACCAGCGCCAGTGTCAGCTTGGTACCGTAGATATGCGAAGGCGCCTGCTTTAAAATATAAGGCGTGGCACCGATATGGTCTTCATGGCCATGGGTAAACAGGTAACCGCGGATATGATCCCGTTTCCCCATCAGGTAGGTGATATCCGGAATCACAAGGTCCACTCCCAGCATGTCCTCCTTCGGGAACACACTGCCGCAGTCCACGACGATGATGTCATCTTCATATTCAAAAACGTACATGTTTTTGCCGATTTCATCCACACCGCCGAGAGAGACGATCCGAAGCCGGCTGGCTTCCTTCTCCTTACTCTTCGCGCTCACAGTGAACCTCCTTTCGTACGTACAAATATTCAATAATTTCAGAAAACACGATGGGCATAAACGTATCCCTGTGCCTTCATGGTTCGCTGTATGAAGCTCGCACTTTGCAGTATTATAACACATATTTTCAAAAAGCGCTACCCCTTGCCACACAAAGTTTTCAGGGCACAAAGCCCCTGTCCTTAACGGCAAAAAACCAGTCAATACCGACATTTCCGGCTTCGTGTCATTTTTCGTACAAGGAGCTTTCATTCACAATCTGTACGAACAAGTTATAAAAATACAAACAAAAAACGGGCTGTCCTTTCGGACAGCCCGTATCAAAGTCTTTGATTAGGCGTACAGGGGATAGTTGGCCATCATGGCCTCGACCTGCTTCTTGATTTCCGGAACGGCAGCTTCGCCCTCACGCAGCACTTTGGCAATCCAGCTGGCGACCTTCGCGAATTCCGCTTCCTTCAGTCCCCTGGAGGTGGCAGCCGGCGTACCCACGCGGATACCGCTGGTCACGAAGGGGCTGCGGGTTTCATTGGGAACGGTGTTCTTGTTCACGGTAATGTTGGCCGCTTCCAGCAGGTTTTCCATCTGCTTGCCGGTCATTTCCGTTCCGGTGAAGTCCAGCAGGAGCAGGTGATTGTCCGTTCCGCCGGATACCATGCGGACGCCTTCCTCGCGGAAAGTCTTTTCCATGGCCTTGGCGTTCAGGATGATCTGATGCTGGTAGGTGCGGAAGTCATCCTTCAGGGCTTCGCCGAAGCACACAGCCTTACCGGCGATCACGTGTTCCAGCGGGCCGCCCTGGGTTCCGGGGAAGATGGCCTTGTCGATTGCCTTGGCATACTGTTCCCGGCACAGGATCATACCGCCGCGGGGACCGCGAAGGGTCTTATGGGTGGTGGTCGTCACAAAATCAGCAAAGGGGACGGGGCTGGGATGCTCACCGGCAGCCACCAGACCGGCGATGTGGGCCATGTCCACCATCAGCAGGGCACCGACTTCGTCCGCGATCTCACGCAGCTTCGGGAAGTCAATCACCCGGGGATAGGCGGAAGCACCGGCAACGATCATCTTCGGCTTGCATTCCAGGGCAATGCGGCGGACCTCATCATAGTCGATCATTTCCGTCTCGGAGGAAACACCGTAAGGAACAAAGTTAAAATAGGAACCGGACATATTCACAGGGCTTCCGTGGGTCAGGTGACCGCCGTTGGAAAGTCCCATGCCCATTACAGTATCACCGGGCTTCAGCATGGCAAAGTAAACCGCCATGTTGGCCTGGGCACCGCTGTGGGGCTGGACGTTGGCGTGTTCCGCGCCAAAGAGCTTGCAGGCCCTGGTCCGTGCCAGGTCCTCAATAATGTCCACGCACTCGCATCCGCCGTAATAGCGTTTACCCGGATAACCTTCAGCGTATTTGTTTGTCAGGCAGGTGCCCATAGCCGCCATAACCGCGGGAGAAACAAAGTTCTCGCTTGCGATCAGCTCCACATGGGTCCGCTGACGTTCCAGTTCAAGTCCAATAGCTTCGGCCACCTCAGGATCAGCCTGACGGATCAGTTCCAGTTCCATTGCAAATCACCCTTCCCTCTCGAATTGCACCAAGCCAGTATAGCATATTTCCATACACTCTCAAGGCCCGGAACAGAAAAAAAACCGCCTGCGCTCAGACCGGGCAGCCCCGCAGCACATCCTCGCAAGCGCTTACTGCTGCTTCCGTCAGGACCTGACAGGGTTCACACCGGAGGATCGCACAGGACCCAATCCTCATCGCGCAAACGGCAATGGATAGTATACCGTTTTCTTCCATGAAAAGCAAGAGCCCGGGGCTTTTTCCCCATGCTCTTTTTTCTCTCCTGTCCTGTACTGATCGGATTGTATTTTTTTACTCACCGGCCGGATTTTTCCTTGACCGGGAACGGCCCGGAAGCGTAAAATAATTTTATTGTGTTGATCTTTTCGTACAAGGGGGAAAGACGGAAAATGAAGCTCGGTTTTGACCATGACAAATATACCAGGATGCAGTCAGAGCGCATTATGCAGCGCATCGACGAGTTCGGCGGAAAGCTCTATCTGGAGCTTGGCGGCAAGCTGTTTGACGACTTCCACGCCAGCCGTGTCCTTCCCGGTTTCAAGCCGGACAGCAAGGTCCAGATGCTGCTGAAGATGAAGGACAAGGAAGAAATCCTGATCGCGGTCAACGCCAACGATATCGAAACCAGCAAAATCCGCGGGGACCTGGGCATCACCTACGACCTGGACACCCTGCGGCTGATTGACGCCTTCCGGAGCATCGGCCTGTATGTTGGCTCCGTGGTGCTGACCCGCTGGGCCGGGCAGCCCGCCGCCGTCGCCTTTGAACAGCGGCTGAACGCCCAGGGCATCAAAACCTACCGTCACTACCCCATTGAAGGATATCCCACCAATATTGAGCACATCGTCAGCGATGACGGTTTCGGCCGGAACGACTATGTTGAGACCACCCGCCCCCTGGTGCTGGTCACCGCGCCCGGTCCCGGAAGCGGCAAAATGGCCACCTGCCTCAGCCAGCTGTACCAGGAAAACCGCCGCGGCATCAAAGCCGGCTATGCCAAGTTTGAAACCTTCCCCATCTGGAACCTGCCGCTCAAGCATCCGGTGAACGTAGCCTATGAAGCCGCCACCGCAGACCTGAGCGACGTGAACATGATTGACCCCTTCCACCTGGAAGCCTACGGTCAGACGACCGTCAACTATAACCGGGACATCGAAATCTTCCCGGTGCTGAACGCGCTGTTCGAGCATGTGTGGGGCAAGTCCCCCTACAAGAGCCCGACCGACATGGGCGTGAACATGGTGGGCTACTGCATCACCGATGACGATGCCTGCCGTGAGGCTGCCGAGAAGGAAATCATCCGCCGGTACTACACCGCCCGCTGCTCCTTCCTGCAGGGCCACGCCGCCAAGGAGGAAGCCGAAAAGATCCTGCTGCTCATGAAGCAGCTGAACCTGAACGAAGCGGAACTCCGTCCCGTGATGGCCGCCGCCCGTGCCAAGGCGGAAGCCACCGGTCATCCGGCCCTGGCGATTGAGCTGCCCAACGGCGAGATCGTCACCGGCAAGACCACGGATCTGCTCGGGCCTTCCGCCGCGGTCATCCTGAACGCGCTGAAAAAGCTTGCCCGGATCCCGAAGAAGGCCCACCTGATCTCTCCCGAGGTTATTGAGCCCGTACAGGATCTGAAGTGCAAATACCTGGGCAACCACAACCCGCGCCTGCACTCCGATGAGGTGCTCGTTGCCCTGTCCGTTTCCGCCGCCACCAACTACAACGCAGCCCGGGCCCTGAGCAAGCTTCCGAAGCTGAAGAACTGTGAAGCCCATTCCACAGTCATCCTCCCCGCGGTGGACGACAACACCTTCCGCCGCCTGGGCGTCACGCTGACCTGTGATCCAGGGTATCAGAGCCATAAGCTGTATCACAAGTAATATTTGTGATACAGCAATGAACAATTAACAATGAATAATGAACAATGATATAGTGTCTTCCCCATCGCTCAATGCGGAAGTTGACACGAGGGACGGGGTTAATGTCATGCGAAGTTTGACCTTAACCCCGTCCCTCTGTCATCTTCCCGTTTCCAACACCTCAACTCCCTAAAAAGCCAAACGCTCCGCCCTGCCTGCTGTCACATTCCCGCTCTCCGCTGCCTCAGCAGCAAAAGAAAACCCCCGCCTTTCCCGAGACCTGAGGGAAAAGCGAGGGGTTTTGTTCCGGTAAACTTATTTCATTTCTTTGATCGCCGGAATGTTCTTCAGGGATCTCCACAGGAGCAGACCCAGCAATCCGCAGGAGAGCACTTCTCCGGCGCCGACAGTCAGCACCAGGAACCACCAGGCGTCCGGCACAGCATACACCTTGATCAGGATGATCGGAACGATCGCCATGTTGCTGAGTACCGGGGGAATCCAGGCCAGCAGGGGCTTATTCTTCAGCAGGCGGGTTCCGACCGCGCCGATCAGCGTGGCCACGCTGCCGAATACCACGTCCCACACGGCCAGGCCGGTCAGCAGGTTCGCCAGCAGGCAGCCGATTGTCAGGCCGGGCACCGCCGCAACGGTGAATACCGGCAGGATCGTCAGTGCTTCGGAAAAGCGGACCTGGATTGCTCCGCTTGCCAGGTTGAACTGGGCTGCAAGCACCGTCAGCACCACATAGATGGCGGCAATCATACCGCCGGTTACCAGCTGCTTTGTTTTGATGTTATTCATTTCAGTTTACCATCCTTTAGTTTTGTTTTAGGTGAGGAAGGTCTCGAACTCACCGCGCGTAACGCGCCTGCGCATTATACCGCATGATGGTTTAGAAATCAAGGGATAGAAGCAGGCCTGAGGAATCATCCTCAGGCCAACTATTAATTGTTCATTGTTCATTGTTCATTACTTTCGGACTCTCTGAGTCCGAAACCGATCATCCCGCCCATGGAGCGGAGATCCGGCTGGCCCTGGATGACCGGTTGCCCGTTAAAGAACATGCAGGCCGTTCCGCCGCCGTCCAGGTTCAGTGCTTCCACACAGCCGTATTCCAGCAGTTTGTCCGCCAGCCAGCTCAGGCGCACACCGGCATATTTCTCCTTCGGCCGGCCGTGCACCACGATAGCAATATAATGGTAAGGTTCCACCATGCCCAATCCGGTCAGGGGCTCCATCTGCTCATAGTAGCCGCAGCCTTCCACGGCTTCTTTCTCGTTGATCTTTCCCTCGCTGATCAGCCAGGGACCGAAAGCGAAGGTATGGATGGCGCCTTTATCCAGGTATTCCTGGGCGGTCATGGCATTGGAGACATAGGTCTTCATGCTGCCGTCCCCGTAAACAGCCAGGACATCCAGACACGGGCGGTGACGGCCGTACCGGCTTTCAGGGGCCTTTGTCTTTTCCCAGCGGATTTCTCCGTTCCGGATGATAACACCGGGCAGGCGGGATCCGGTCTTCTCCATGATCCCCTTCTGCCGGGAACCGTAGAAATCATCAGACATGGCAAAAACACAGGGATGCTTTTCCACCAGGAGCTTCGGACTGACCTGATTGACGCCCTCGGGCAGCCTGCCCTTGGGTGCGGACAGGATTGCCTGCATGGGAGAAGCCTCCGATGCCCAGATCTCCGCCACGCAGTATTCCCGCATCTTCTTCTTATTATATTGTTCCCGCACCCGGGTGATCTTCACCGACAGGTCTTTGGACGCGTACTGCCAGATCCCGTTTTCCGGATCCTCCAGGATATATTCTTCCCCCGGATTGTCCCCGGTCAGGAAACCCTTCTCGTCAAAATGCCATTCTCCGTCAGTTTCCTCCGCAAAGGACAAACCCGGCAGAAGGATCAGCAGTGCCAGGAGAAAAGCGGTTAACCGTTTCATCATGCTCATTCCATTCGCGTCATTTCAGTCCGAACGCAATCATACTTCCCAGGTTGCGGAGCTTTTTCGCTTCCATGTTGCCATGGAGGATCACCTTGTTGTTGAACGCCAGGGCCACCGTATCGCCGCCGTCCAGGTTCAGGGCTTCGGTGCAGCCGTATTCCTTCATCTTCTCAGCCAGCCAGGTGAGCTTGTATCCCTGGTATTTGCTGGTGGGCCGTCCCGCGGTCACGATCAGGATATAGTGATAAGGTTCCACCATACCCAACGCCACCCGGGGTTCAGAATAGTTGTTGATCTTTTCCAGGTTCGGGTGTACTTCTCCCCCGGACAGGAGCCACGGGCCGAAGGCAAACACATGCACAGCACCCTGCTCCAGGTATTCCTCGGCAGTCTGCGCGTCGCAGTCAAAGGTCTTCATACTGCCGTCCTGATATACCGCCATGGTATCCAGGTTGGGCCAGCTTCTTTTTTTCTGGCTGTTCCGGGTCTTTGTCGCGATCACCTGGCCGTTGCGTATCACAACACCGTGATAGTCATACTTCGTTTTGCCCTTGCCCACCGGAATGATCCGCAGGCCGTACATGTCATCCGAGACCGCCAGCACAGAAGGATGCTTATCGATCAGGTCCTGCACATAGCGCTGTTCCGTGCCCGGATAAGCCACGCCCTTGAGCTTCAGGCTTTCCTTGGGATCAGACTGGATAGCCCCCAGCGGGGATTCCGGGGAGGCCCAGATCTCCGCCACGCAGTATTCCTGTTTCTTTTTCTTCTTTGTCTGTTCCCGGTAACGGGTCACCTTCACGGACAGATCCTTCGAAGCATACTGCCAGACGCCTTTTTCCTCGTCCTCCAGCAGATATTCATCCCCGGGATTCTCCCCGACCAGGAAGCCTTTCGCGTTAAAATGCCAGCCGTCCTTTTCAGTCACGGCCTCATTTTCGCTGTCTTCGTTTTCAGAAAGAACAGCTTCTTCCTCAACGACTTCCTCCACTTCCACATCGTCCTCCGCCAGGGTAAATCCGGGCAGCAGGAGCACCATGATCAGCAGCAGGGCAGTCAGTCGTTTGACTATCTTCATCATCATTATTTCTTCTTTCGGATATAGTACTTTCTCAGGATGGCCGCGTTCAGCTTCGCGGGCAGCAGTTTATGCACATACACAGCCAGGTGCTGATCAGGACTCGCGATCCGTTTCCGGAAGGGAATCCGTTTCCTGTCCAGCGTCCGGGCAATCTTGCGGCCCAGTGCGTCCGGATCAGAGCCGTTGTGCTCGTCATGGGCGATCACTGCCACCGAGCTTTCATACGCCTCGGCGTACGGTGAATCCGCGGACATGGCAGCAGCATGGGGACGGTATTTATCGCTTCCGCTCCGGTGGTCACCCGGCTCCACCAGCATCACCTGAATGCCGAAGGGCTTCACTTCCATGGAAAGGCATTCCGCGTATCCTTCGATGGCGTGCTTGCTGGCGGTATAGGCACTCTGGAAAGGAATGCCCAGCAGTCCGTTGATGGAGGAGAACAGCACGATCTTGCCGTGGCCCTGCTCCCGCATCAGGGGCAGCACCGCCCGGTTCACCCGGACCATTCCCAGATAGTTGGTGTCGATCACCCGGCGGAATTCTTCCGTGCCAGTCTCCTCGCAGGAGCCCAGCACCAGCATTCCGGCGCACTGTACCAGGGCATCCGGCATGGCGATCGCTTTTGCCTTTTCGCAGAAGTTCCGGATGCTTTCCTCATCGGTCACATCCAGCTTCAACCGGTAGATCCCTTCCGTTTCCCCGTCCTCAAAGCTCCGGGCTCCGGCGATCACACGCCAGCCGTCCTTCTGCAGCTGCGCAGCGGTATGCAGTCCCAGTCCGCTGGAAGCGCCGGTTACCCAGACCGTTTTCTGTGTGCTCACGCCTTCCAACCTCCGCTCTTCCCGTTCAGTCAATAAAAATCAACATCCTGATTATTTTAATATACCCGTTTCCTTTTCGCAAGTAGGCCCGCAGAGCAGCCCGGAGTATATCATTGTTCATTATTCATTGTTAATTGTTCATTTGCCAAACAAAAAGAAAGCTCCCGGTCGGGAGCTTTCTCTTGTTTGGCATTACTTGTTCATCGCTTCCTGCACAGCAACGGCCACAGCAACGGTCATACCGACCATGGGGTTGTTGCCGGCGCCCAGGAATCCCATCATTTCCACGTGAGCGGGAACGGAGGAGGAACCGGCGAACTGAGCGTCAGAGTGCATACGGCCCATGGTATCGGTCATGCCGTAGGAGGCAGGGCCGGCAGCCATGTTGTCGGGATGCAGGGTACGGCCGGTGCCGCCGCCGGAAGCCACAGAGAAGTACTTCTTGCCGGCTTCCCAGCGTTCCTTCTTGTAGGTGCCCGCAACGGGATGCTGGAAACGGGTGGGGTTGGTGGAGTTACCGGTGATGGAGATGTCAGCGCCTTCATGCCACATGATGGCAACGCCTTCACGAACATCGTCCGCGCCGTAGCAGTTAACCTTGGCGCGGTCGCCGGTGGAGTAAGCGGTCTTCTTGACAACGGTCAGCGCGTGATCTTCCTTCACGTCAGCAGACAGATAGTCATACTTGGTCTGCACATAGGTGAAGCCGTTGATCCGGGAAATGATCATGGCGGCGTCCTTGCCCAGGCCGTTCAGGATAACCCGGAGGGGCTTTTTACGAACCTTGTTGGCGTTCAGGGCGATTTTGATGGCACCCTCAGCGGCAGCGAAGGATTCGTGGCCGGCCAGGAAAGCGAAGCATTCGGTTTCCTCGTCCAGCAGCATCGCGCCCAGGTTGCCGTGGCCGATACCGACCTGGCGCTGGTCCGCAACAGAACCGGGAATGCAGAAGGCCTGCAGCGCGGTGCCGATCCACTTGGCGGCTTCCGCGGCGTTCTTGGCGCCTTCCTTGATGGCGATGGCAGCGCCCAGTTCATAAGCCCACTTCACGTTCTCGAAGCAGATGGGCTGGGTGCTTTCCACGATAGAGTAGGCATCCACACCCTTACCGTTGGTGAAAGCCTTTACTTCGTCAAAGTTTTTGAATCCGTATTTGTCCAGGACAGGCTGCAGCTGAGGCATGCGGCCTTCATAGTTCTCGAATAAAGCCATTTGTCTCACCCTCCCCTTATTCCTTACGCGGGTCAATCCACTTGACCGCGCCGTCTTCAGCCTTGAACCGGCCATAGGTGCCCAGGTTCTTCTCGTACGCTTCGTTGGGGGACATGCCCTTCTTGATAGCGTCCATCATCTTGCCCAGGCTCAGGAACTGGTAGCCGCAGACCTGATCGTCCTTGTCCAGTGCCATCTTGACCACATAGCCTTCGGTCATTTCCAGGTAACGGGTGCCCTTTTCACGGGTGCCGTACATGGTACCAACCATGGAACGCAGGCCCTTGCCCAGGTCTTCCAGGCCGGCGCCGATGCGCAGACCGTCATCGGAGAAGGCGCTCTGGGTGCGGCCGTACACGATCTGCAGGAACAGTTCCCGCATGGCGGTGTTGATAGCGTCGCAGACCAGGTCGGTGTTCAGGGCTTCCAGGATGGTTTTGCCGGGCAGGATCTCACTGGCCATAGCGGCGGAATGGGTCATGCCGGAGCAGCCGATGGTCTCCACCAGCGCTTCCTCGATGACGCCGTTCTTCACGTTCAGGCTCAGTTTGCAGGTGCCCTGCTGGGGAGCGCACCAGCCAATGCCGTGCGTATAACCGGAGATATCTTTGATCTCCTTGGCCTGAATCCATTTTCCCTCTTCGGGAATCGGCGCGGGGCCATGATTCGGACCCTTCGCAACACAGACCATTTCTTCCACTTCTTTGGTGTATTGCATGTGAATCGGTTCCTCCTGTCTCAGGTTGTTGATTATTGTGTTAGTAACCAATTAAGTATATCACAGACAGCCCTTGCTATTCAACTGTAAATCACAATTCAGGATTCAATATTTATAATTATTTCAAGGCTTTCAGCGTTTTAGCCTGTATTCCTGATGTTCAGAATTGACTCTTTTGTGATCATCATAAGAAATCGGCCCGGAGAACCCTTCTCCAGGCCGGTACTTTTTCATTGTTCATTAGACGATCTGATTCAAGATCAGATTGCTTTCATGATTTCTTTCAGTGCCTTAAACGCTTTCGCGGCGCTGTTCCGCACGTTTTTGTCGAAGTCCGCGCCGGTACCGTCAAAGGCGTCGCTGATGCACTTGATGGACAGGCACTTCACGCCGCTGCGTTCACATACCCGGGCAATGCCCGCCAGTTCCATCTCGCAGATCCCGCAGCCGGACGCCCGCAGGCGAATCTTCTCGTTCCGGTCTTCCACAAACTTGTCCGCGCTGGCCACAGCGATCTTCCGGATCCCGGGGAATTTCTCCTCCACCAGGTTCACCAGGCCGGCATCCAGGGGGATGAATTCATCGGGATATTCGGAATACTGACCCACCTTTGCGGTGCCGCCGAAGGCGGTGATGTCAAAATCATAGTGCCAGGCTTTTTCCGCCACGAACAGGTCCTCCACCTTCAGGTCCTCCAGCAGCGCGCCGGTGACGCCGAAGTTCAGGATCAGTTCACAGCCGTACTTCACGATCAGCAGCATGGTCGCGGACGAGGCATCGATCTCCCCGCAGCCGGAGCATACCGCAAAGATCTCATGGCCTTCCATGCGGGTTTTGTAGATAGTCCGTCCGGCCACAACCTCTTCCGTCAGGTCTTCCCCGCTCTGCAGGAAGGCTTCCAGTTCACGGGTAACGGCGATCAATAATCCAATCTTCATTGCTGTTTTCCCCTCCGGTTTTCGTTTTGAAAAAAAGGACTGTCCGCAGACAGTCCTTTTATAATGCAAATCTTACTTCTGCATTGCGGCGATCTCAGCGGCCAGGTCATCCTTCCGCTTTTCGATGCCTTCACCGCGCTCGAAGCGGCTGAACTTCACAACATCCAGTTCAGCGCCGGCAGCCTTGGCGATCTCGCCCATCAGACCCTTGATATTCTTATCGGGATCCTTGACGAAGGGCTGCTCGAGCAGGCACACTTCCTTGTAGTACTTCTCGATACGGCCTTCGACCATGCGGTCGACGATCTTCTCGGGCTTACCCTCGTTCAGAGCCTGGGCGCGAAGGATTTCCTTTTCCTTCTCCAGCTTCTCAACGTCCACTTCTTCACGGCGGACAGCTTCGGGCTTGGCAGCGGCGATCTGCAGGGCCAGGTCATGAGCGAAGGTCTTCACGTCTTCGCTGGCGCGGCCGGCAGCATCAGCAGCAACTTCGACCATAACGCCGACTTTGCCGCCCAGGTGAATGTAGGTGGAAACCACACCGGTGGTCTCGTAGCGGCTGAAGCGGCGAACAGAGATCTTCTCACCGATCGCGACAGTCGCGTCGCTGACCAGGTCGGAAATAGTCTTGCTGCTGTCGTCCACGAAGGCCTGAGCCATCAGGGCGTCAACATCAGCGGGGTTGGCCAGGGCAACCTGCTTGGCAACCTTGTTGGCGAAACCGATGAAGTTATCGGTCTTGGCAACGAAGTCGGTCTCGCAGTTCACTTCGACGATCGCGCCGATGGAGCTGTCTTCGTTGGTGTACTGGGCAACCACGCCTTCAGCGGCGATACGGCTGGCCTTCTTGGCAGCCTGGCTCAGTCCCTTTTCACGCAGCCATTCAATGGCCTTGTCCATATCTCCGTCGCTCTCGACCAGAGCCTTTTTGCAATCCATCATGCCGGCGCTGGTGCGCTCGCGCAGCTCTTTAACCATAGCGGAAGTAATTGCTGCCATTTTGATCAATCCTCTCTAATATACTTATTCTATTGTTTGGATTAAGCTTCGGTAGCTTCCTCAGCGGCCTTTTCTTCGGCTTCGGCGGGAACTTCTTCAGCTTCCGCTTCATTCTGCTCGCCCTGCTTGCCTTCCAGCACAGCATCAGCCAGCTTGCCGGCGATCAGCTTGACAGCGCGGATAGCGTCGTCGTTGCCGGGGATGACGTAGTCGATCTCGTCGGGATCGCAGTTGGTATCAACAATACCCACGATCGGGATGCCCAGGATGCGGTCTTCGGTCACGGCGATGTGCTCTTTGCGGGGGTCCACAACGAACAGGGCGCCGGGCAGCTTCTTCATGTCGCGGATACCGCCCAGGTTGGTTTCCAGCTTTTCCCGCTCGTGGATCAGCTTGATAACTTCCTTCTTGGGCAGCACATCGAACTGGCCGTTCTGTTCCATCTTGTCGATCTGGTTCAGACGCTCGATCCGGGTGCGGATGGTCTTGAAGTTGGTCAGCATGCCGCCCAGCCAGCGGTTGTTGACGTAGAACATGTTGCAGCGCTTGGCTTCGGATTCAATGGATTCCTGAGCCTGCTTTTTGGTGCCGACGAACAGGATGCTCTTGCCTTCCATCGCGATGTCGCGGACGAAAGCGTAAGCTTCATCAACCTTGCGGACGGTTTTCTGCAGGTCGATGATGTAGATGCCGTTACGTTCGGTGAAGATGTACTGCGCCATCTTCGGGTTCCACCGGCGGGTCTGATGACCGAAGTGTACGCCGGCTTCCAGGAGCTGTTTCATGGAAATGACTGCCATTAGGGGTTCCCTCCTTGTTATTTTCCACCCCTTTCCCTTTTGCGACCGGCCACCGCGTTCGCGGCACAAGCGATCACAGGGAAAAGGTGCGTAATCGGATGGATTTTAGCATATATTTCAACCAAAAGCAAGTTTTTTCGTTGATATACAACAGTTTTTTCTTCCTTTACTTTCATCCATCGTAAATGGTATAATCTGTTCAGGCAAAATGCCGGATTTGACAAAAAAATATGGAGGTAAACATTATGAAGTGGGTATGTCCCGTATGCGGATACGTACATGAAGGGCCCGAACCGCCCGAAAAGTGTCCTGTTTGTAAGGTTCCCGGTTCCAAGTTCATCAAGCAGGAAGGCGAAATGACCTGGGCGTCCGAGCATGTGATCGGCGTCGCTAAGGACGTTCCGGAAGAGATCAAGGCCGGCCTGCGCGCCAACTTCGAGGGCGAATGCACCGAAGTCGGCATGTACCTGGCCATGGGCCGCGCAGCTGCCCGGGAAGGCTATCCGGAGATCGCCGAATACTGGAAGACCGCCGCGTTTGAAGAAGCGGAACACGCCGCCAAGTTCGCCGAGCTGCTGGGTGAAGTAGTCTCCCCCAGCACCAAGGAAAACCTCCGCGTCCGCGTGGAAGCCGAAAACGGCGCCACCCAGGGCAAGACCGACCTGGCCAAGAAGGCCAAGGAGCTGGGCCTCGACGCCATCCATGACACCGTGCATGAAATGGCCCGCGACGAAGCCCGCCATGGCAAAGCCTTCAAGGGCCTGCTGGAGAGGTACTTCGGTAAATAAGTTAAACTGCGGTGCGGAATCCCAGGCACACAGCCTGATCCGGGAGGTATAAGTCATCATGGTCGGACAGTTCATGATCATCTTTTTTGCCGTTCTCATCGTACTGGCAGCTATCGGTTTCTGGATGAAGAAAAGAGCGCAGAAAAAGGGAACCTATACTGAAAAAAGCCCGGACAAAGTACTGGAGAACGTCTCTGACTGGGGCGATACCCTGAACCGCGCGCGGTATCAGGGTGAGGACGGCAAGTAAGATCCTGTTTGTAAAAACATCGGGGAGTCCGTATGGACTCCCCTTTCCTTAATTATTCTGTTTTATTCTTTTTCCAGGCTTCCTTGTACAGCCGCTCCAGGGATCGTTCCGTTCCGGGGCGGTTGTTTTTCGCGATGAAATCCGCTATGCTGCCCTGCACGCCGATCACCTCCCGCCGGAATTCCCGCGCGGAAGTGCGCAATGCTTCATTGCCCAGGGCGATCAGCTGTTCCGGTCTGTCGGATGTCACCACCCGCACCCTCGCCCGGTTCCTGGCCAGCAGGGTCGTCTTTTCAATATAAGCATCCGCCGTCTGGGCTTCCCGGGTATAGACCACATAGATATTCTTGTATCTTTCCGCGCTGCCCATGCCGCCTTTGACTTTATAGGCGTCAAAGACCAGGATGACTTCCTTTCCGGTCATGCCTGCGTAATCGCACATCAGCTCCGTCAGCTGCATCCGGGCAGCGTCAAAATTCTCCTGGACGCTGTCCTTCCACTCATCCCAGGCAAACAGCACGTTGTAGCCGTCCACCAGCAGGATCTCTCCTTCCGGAGCCGGTTCCCGCTTTTCCTCCGGCTGTGCCGCGGGTTCTTCCTTGGGCACCGGTCTCAGCAGCTGGCGGGTCTTTGCCGGACCGTACGTCTTTTCAAAGATGATCCGCAAAGCTTCTTCTTCCTCCGCCGAACTCCGGGCAAAAGTGCTTCCGGCTGTCCGGACAGCGATCCCGGCATCCGTCTTTTTCCCCGCTTCCCGCAGCGGCAGGTGCATATACTGCTCCACCTCATCCCAGGGAACAACCACCCCGGCGCCATGGGAACAGAAAACAGAATCCGGCGGGTTCACCACATCCCGCAGCGGGTCATACCCTTTCTCCGCAATGATCCTCTCCGCGTCCGCGCAGGGCAGGTAAGCGGCAAAGGAGGAGGTCATCCGTCCCAACCCCCGGGTCTGGGCATTCAGGTCCCGGGCATAATTCCGGCAGGCGGAAGCGGGAACCACCGCCCGGATGATCCGGAACCCTTTCTCCGCGTCCTCGGGCCCTTCCGGTTTTCCGCCCATCATGGACAGGTCATTCATGATCCGCCCGAGGCTTTCCTGCGGCGCGGTAATCTCCAGTGTCAGGTAAGGTTCCAGCAGGATGCTCCGGGCCTTCATCAGGCCCTGGCGCACCGCCCGGTAGGTCGCCTGGCGGAAATCCCCGCCCTCCGTGTGTTTCAGGTGGGCTTTGCCGTTGATCAGCGTGATTTTCATATCCGTCACCGGCGCGCCGGTCAGCACGCCCCGGTGGATCTTTTCTTTCAGGTGGGTCAGGATCAGCCGCTGCCAGTTCAGGGCCAGATCGTCCGTGGAAACATCGGTGTCAAACACCAGGCCGCTTCCGGGCTCCAGCGGTTCCAGCCACAGGTGGACCTCCGCGTAATGCCGCAGCGGCTCATAGTGCCCCACACCTTCCACCGCTTCCGCAATGGTTTCCCGGTACAGCACGCTGGTCTCCCCGAAGGAGATTTCAATCCCGAACCGGTCTTTCATCTGCCTTTGGAGTACTTCCAGGTACACATCGCCCATGGAATGCACGCGGATCTCCCGGCGGGCTTCCATAAACTCCGCCTGCAGCAGCGGCTCCTCTTCCGTCAGCGTTTCCAGGCAGTCCAGCACCTTATGCAGGTCTTCCCCGGGCCCCGGGATTACCCGGCAGGCATAGCAGGGACGCTGGGTCTGCTCCCCGCCTTTATTTTCCGTTCCCAGGCCGTCCCCGGGCATGGCTTTGGTCAGTCCCGTGACGCAGCACAGTTCTCCCGCTGCTGCCTGCGGCACTGCCGCATACCGGGCTCCGGAATACAGCCGGATCTCCTGGATTTTCTCCGTCCAGGCAGTTTCACCGGAACCTCCGGCCAGCTGGTCCCGGGCCTTCAGCTCGCCGCCGGTCACCTTCAGGAAAGTCAGCCGGTTTCCCTGGGGATCCCGGGCGATCTTGTACACCCGCGCGCCGAACTCCTTCGGGTATGTCTTTTCCTCCGCAAAAGCGGCAAGGAAGTCCAGCAGCGGTTCAACGCCTTCGTTTTTCAGGGCCGCGCCGAAAAAGCAGGGAAACAGTTTCCGGTCACGGACCAGCGCCCTGATCCGGTATTCCGGGATCGAACCTTCCCGCAGGAACAGGTCCAGGCAGGTATCATCGCACAGGGCGATCGCTTCCGATGGATCTCCGGTAAAGTCCGCGACCCGGTCCGAAAGTGCTCCGAGGGCTGTCATCAGTTCCTCGCGGGTCCCGGCAAACCGGTCCATTTTATTGATAAAGAAAACCACCGGAACCCCGCTGCTTTCCAGCAGCTTCCACAGGGTCCGCGTATGGGACTGGATCCCTTCAGTCGCACTGATCACCAGCACCGCCGCGTCCATCACGCTGATGGCCCGCTCCGCCTCCCCGGCAAAATCCGTATGCCCGGGGGTATCCACCAACGTCAGGTCGGTTTTACGCCAGGTCAGCCTGGCTTCCTTGGAGAAGATCGTGATTCCGCGTTCCTTCTCCATTGTTTCCGTATCCAGGAACGCGTCCCCGTGGTCTACCCGGCCCTGCCGGCGCACGGCTCCGCTAAGGAACAGCATGGCTTCGGACAGGGTTGTCTTGCCCGCGTCCACATGCGCCGCCAGGCCAACCGTCAGTTTCTCCGCCACAGCTGTTCCCCCTTCCTGTTATCTTCTTTATTGACCTTTCTCCTTTTCGACTGAAGCCCGTAAATATCCTTCCGTCCGCGGCGTCTGTATTAATTGTGAATTATGAATTGTGAATTAATGCTTTACCCTGCTTGACTTCCATCACGCCTTAACATATGATTAAGCCAGTAAGAGAAATGGCATGACGCCGTTTCCGTTCAGAGAAAAGAAAGGATGAAAACCGATGAAGTACGAATGTCCCTGCGGCTACATTTACGATCCTGAAGTCGGCGACCCCGAAGGCGGTATTGCTGCCGGCACTGCGTGGGAAGACATCCCGGAGGATTGGGTCTGCCCCGTCTGCGGTCTCGGAAAGGATGCCTTTACTCCCGTCTGAGGCTGATTGTTGTTTATGAATATCGTATGTTTGGACCTTGAGGGGGTACTCGTTCCTGAGATCTGGATCGCCTTTTCCCAGGCCAGCGGTATCCCCGAACTGAAACGCACCACCCGGGACGAGCCGGACTATGACAAGCTGATGAAATGGCGGCTTGGCATCCTGCGGGAACACGGCCTGGGCCTGAAAGACATCCAGGACACCATCGCCACCATCGATCCCATGCCCGGTGCGAAGGAATTCCTGGACACCCTGCGGAGTGAAACCCAGGCGATCATCCTGTCCGACACCTTTACCCAGTTTGCTTCTCCCCTGATGAAGAAGCTGGGCTGGCCCACCATCTTCTGCAACGAGCTGGAGGTGGGGGAAGACGGCATGATCACCGGTTACCGCATCCGCGTGGAAAAGAGCAAGCTGACCACCGTCAAAGCTCTGCAGAGCATCGGCTTTGAAACAATCGCCGCCGGCGACAGCTACAATGACCTGGGCATGATCCAGGCCAGCAAGGCCGGAATCCTGTTCCGCTCCACTGAGCAGATCAAAAAGGATTATCCGGAGCTGCCTGCCTGCGAAACCTATGACGAGCTGCTTGCGCAGATCCGCAAAGCACTGTAACTCAACAAACCAAAAGAGGGAGAGCCACAGAATTGTGACTCTCCCTTTCCTTTTGGAAACAGGTTTCCGGATCAGGCTCCGAAAATCTGGTCCAGGGTATCCTGAACCACCTGCTTGTATTCCTCCTGCAGCTGGGCGGGGGTCAGGTCGCCGTTGATGAATTCCACCAGCGGCATCTCTCCCAGCACGGTGCCGGCAAAGTCGACCACCGTCTTTTCGCCCATCTTCTTCATGATTTCAAAGTTCCACTCCTGGAGGTCCAGCTTGTCGGACGTGGTGGTGTACCACCACTCCAGCTCTTCCGGATCATCCCGGAGGGCAGTGTCGTCATGATACCAGTTCTGGTAGGCGCGGAAAACATCATAGACCAGCTTCGGATTCTCGATGCCGACGGGGATGAAGTAGAAGCTGCCGGCCGCGATCTTTGTGGCGTTCGTTTCCGCGTTGCCGTGAGGTCCGATGGGGTAATCCACAAAGACCATGTCGAAGTCCAGGGTGGTTTCGGCCTTGCCGTCCCAGTTATAGTCGTCATAGTTGGCCATGATCCAGGCAGCGGTGGTGGTGAAGGCCACCTTCTTGTCACGGTACAGCCAGCGGCAGACATCCCAGCCGTTCTCCTCGGGCAGCGGATAGGCCGCCTTGTCCGTGAGCCACAGATCCTGCAGGAACTTCAGGGTTTCACCCATCTCCACAGAGGAGAGGTTCTCCTTGGGAGAGGAGGCCAGCGTTGTGCCGTTGGACATATACCAGTAAGGCAGGCAGTCCGTGATCCAGGCGCCGTAGCCGTAAACATCCGTGACGCCGTCGCCGTCGTTGTCCTTGGTCAGGGCAATGCAGTACTCCCGGAACTTGTCCCAGGTCCACTCGCCGCGGGCAGCCAGGTCCCGGGGATCCTCCAGGTTGGCTTCCTCGATCATCTGCAGGTTGAAAGCCAGGGGATAGGTGGCGGCCACCTGGTCCTCTGCGCCGTTGACGGTGAGCAGGGAGACAGCGCCGCTTTCCAGCGCCACATAATTCATGACGGTGTCGTTATGGGTGAGCAGCGGATCATCGGGATCCAGGACTTCCCGCAGGTCCATGGCATAGCCGTTCATGACGGCGGGAACGCCCCAGCCCAGCTCCACCATGTACACGTCACAGTCCGGTTCACCGGCCAGGATGGAGTTGTTCACGGAATCCTGCACGCCGGCATAGGTCAGGTTCTGGAACTCATAGGTCACGCCATAGGTGTTCTCAATGTTCTTCACATTGTCGAAACGCATGAGATCGGAATCCTTGCCGGTCGCGGCTTCATTGTCTTCCCAGGATTCGTCATTGGAGTCATAGTAGATGTCCCACCAGAGACCGATGGTAATGTTCCGGGGATCTTCCGCCAGCGCCGTTACAGCCATGGAAAGCGCCATAGCCAGAACCAGCAGCATTGCTGTTATTTTTTTCATAAGTCAGTTTCTCCTTTCCAGAAATCAGGTCATCATTTGATCGCCTGGCCCACGGCCACAGCATAAACATTCCAGGGGGAGGAGCTTTCGCACTGCATCATGGCGCCCCAGGTGGACTTGTCCTCGCCGCAGAGGGCTTCGATCTGTTCATAAGTCACCTGCGCGATTTTGCCGTCCGCCACGTCCGCGCCGTCGTTGCCAACGCGCATCCAGCCGGCGGCTGCCCAGGGCATGACCAGCCACATATTGCCGTCTTCGGATTCATAGGAGATGGTCACAACGCTGCCGGGAACCAGGGCGTCGATGATCTCCTGGGGCATTTCCAGGCCGTCCTGCGCCCAGGCGTCAGCGGACTTGGTGAAGCCGGGGAATTCAACCAGGTTGGTCAGGCCGAAGAACTCTGCCTTCTGGCCCACGCGGATGCCGTAAACCTCCCAGGGAGAGGAGCCTTCGCACTGCATCATGGCGCCCCAGGTGGACTTGTCCTCACCGCACAGCGCAGCGATCTCTTCATAGGTGATATAGGCCTTGCCGCCCATCTTGGCAGCGGTTCCCTGGGACACGCGCATCCAGCCGGCTTCCGCCCAGGGCATGACCAGCCAGATATCGCCGTCCTCGGAGCTGTAGGTGATCTCCACCACAGAGCCGGGCACCAGCGCGTCAATGATCTCCTGCGGCATTTCCAGGCCGTCCTGCGCCCAGGCGTCAGCGGACTTGGTAAAGCCGGGGAATTCAACCGCGTTCTTCAGCACGATCCGGTTTGCCCGCTGACCCACGCGCACGGCAAAGACTTCCCAGTCGGAAGCGCTTTCGCACTGCAGCATGGCACCCCAGGTGGATTTGTCTTCACCGCAGAGGGCTTCGATCATCTCATAGGGAATCTGGGCAATGGTCTTGCTGTTGTTGATGGCAGCAGTTCCCTGGCCGACACGCATCCAGCCGGCGGTTGCCCAGGGCATGACGATCCACATGGAGCCGTCCGCACTCGCGTATTCCACTTCCACCACGGAGCCGGGCACCAGCGCATCAATAATCTCCTGCGGCATTTCCAGGCCGTCCTGTGCCCAGGCACCGGCAGACTTGTGGAAATCCGGGAATTCAACGGCGTTCGTCAGGGCAACAAGGTTGCTCAGATCCTTTTCGGAAGCCTCCGACACATATTCCGCAGTCGGATCCAGGGCGATCGCGTTTCCTTCCGCGTCCAGGAACTGAATGTTGTCCAGGTAGAAGGTCGCGGGTTCTCCGCCGGCCTGGTCTTCCCTGGAGATCATGATGTAGTTGCCCGCGCCGGCAACAAGCGGCGCCTTGAACTGAATCTTTACATTGCGCGGATTTTTCTTTTCCAGATAGACAGACCAGTCGGCCTTGTTCTCATCCGCGTTCTCGCCGGTGTAGCTGTATACCACGCCGGAGACCGCGTAGAACTTGCCGTCCGCGGCCTTGTCAACACCGATGTCAAACGTGACAGCGGCAACGTCAGCCAGCTTTTCGCCGGCCAGGCCCTCCAGGTTCAGGGCCACATAGGGGATTCCCTGCGCGGCAACGCGCAGTGCCTTGGAGCCGTTGTAGTCAACAACCTCCAGGGCCGTTGAGGCATCTGCGTTCGGTTTCGCAGCGGAAACACCGAGGAAGGCAAAAACGCCGTCTTCGAAGTCAAGCGCGTTCACCGGATCGGCAGACGCCCAGGAGCACATACCGACTGCCATAACGGCAACCAGCAACCAGGAAATGAGTTTCTTCACAGGACTTTCCTCCTTTTATTTTTTACCCGATCCCGGGTAATTAACAATTGAAAGCGGGCTCAGCCCACAATACCGGAACGTTCCACGCCCTCGATAAACCGCCGCTGCAGCACCAGGTAGATCACCACCACCGGCACCAGGACCAGAACCACGCCGGCGTCAAAATACAGCTGCTGTTCGCGGATGGTCAGCACCTTTTCCGCATTGGCGATCACGTTGATCAGCGATTCCAGCTTCCTGGTCACGAGGATGGAATCGGAAATGTTGAAGGTGTTGGCAAAAAAGGAATCGTTGTACTGCCAGACGATGGAGAACACGGCAACCGTAATGACCGCCGGAGCCGCATTGGGCATCATGATGGTGAAAAACGTCCGGGCTGTGCCGGCGCCGTCCACCAGGGCCGCCTCCTCAATCTCCTTCGGCAGGCCGCGGAAGAACTGGTTGAAGATATAGATGTACAGGCCGGACCGCAGGCCGCAGCCGAAAACGGACATGATGAACGTCGGCCAGGCGGTCTGCAGCAGGTTGATCGTCTTCCCACCGTTGAAAAGTCCTACAATTCCCAGGGGATTAAAGAAGCGGAAGGTCGTATAAAGCGGGAACTGGATCGTATTCAGCGGAATGACGATCATCACAAGCACAAAAGCAAAAAGCACGCTCTTCAGCGGAAAGCGGAAACGGGCAAAACCGTAACCGACCATGGAGCAGATCAGCAGCTGGATCAGGGTCACCCCGAACACATACAGAATCGTATTGCCCAGAATGGGCAGGTAATTCAGGTATTTGACTGCCATGCTATAGCGTTCCAGCGTCGGGTTGATCGGGATCGTGAATACCATGGGGTTAATGGAGTCCTGCCGGGAAAAGAAGGAGTTCGAGATGATATTGATCACCGGAGCGAGAATGACATAGCTGATCCCGGCGATCACGATCAGCCGGAAAAGACCGATCACCAGGTTCTTCATCCCGTTCAGGGTTTTATCCCGCTGATTGGCGTAGGCGGGAGAATTCCGGAATCCCTGCCAGGTGATTTTTCCGTTCTGTGCCGGATGGATTGTCTGCATGTTCTTTCTCCCTCCTCCCGTCAGTTGTAATAGAAGGTCCGCCGGTTCAGCAGGTAAACGATCAGCCCCAGGATCAGGATGGTGATCAGTGTCGAGACCACAGAGAACGCTGACGACAGGCCGTAGTTGTACAGTTCCTTGTAAGTGCGCGTTGCCAGTCTGATCACCTCACTGGAGGAAAACCGGTCCACGACCGTGTAGATCGTGTTTGTGATCATGTGCGGCATAACCATGGGAAAAGTCACCTTCCAGAAGGATTCATACCCTGTCGCTCCTTCAATGCGGGCCACCTCATACAGGGAACCCGGAATGGACTGCAGCGCCGCGATGAACAGGATGATCTGCACGCCCGATCCCTTGATGATGGACGAGATCCGGTTCACCGCATCCACAATGTAGCCAAGCACGGATTCCGGAATGGCCAGGTCGCCGAAAAGCTGCATGTAATAGGCTACGGAGACGGTCCCCGCCTGCGCGGTTTCCAGGTTTGCGGAGGACACGCCGGCATTCACCAGTTCCGTCGCCCGGGTGATGGCGGAGCCCACCGCGTCCGCGCTCAGGATAATCGGCAGGAAGAAGATCGCGCGTACCAGTGCCCTGCCTTTGAACTTCCGGTTCAGGAGCATCGCCACAAAAAGGCTGAAGAACAGGATCATCGGCAGGTCGATCAGCATATCCATCACAGAGGATGTCAGTGTCTGCTTGAAGGTGGCGTGGCTTGTGAATGCCTCGATATAATTGCCGAAGCCGATATACTCCTTTGTCATACCCGTAGCGGCGTCCAGGCCGATCCGGGACAGGCTGAATTCTCCCAGCTGCACCAGGCACCCGGCATAAAACACCAGGAAGCCGATCAGCCACGGAAGGATGAACCAGTATCCGCGCACGGCGTTCCTCTGCTCATAGGAAAGATGAAAAATACGGTTTTTTCTGCGGATGCCAGTCATTCGTTTTCTCCTCCGACCGCCAGATAATCCATTGCCGGGATCCGGTATCCGTCCGCCTCAGCTTCATGCTCCCCGCTGTTCACATACAGCACCGTGCCGTTGGAATACGTCACGCGGGCCAGCGTATCGCTGAGCCGGTCATGCCGGAGCATCTCCGCGCCGCTCACCCCAGCCAGCGCTCCGTTCACAAAGCGGTAGCTTTCCGCTGCCTCCTCCTTCCATGAAGAGAAGGTCGTGGCGTAATTGTTGTTCAGCCCGGTGTACTTCATATCCGCCGCGTCCTGCCAGGTAAATGTGTAGTGCGTTGACGCGCCGTATTCGATCAGGTGCAGCAGGGCTGCCCGCCGGTCCTCGCTCTGCATCAGGTTCAGCGGCGAGCCGCAGTAATCAGCCGAACCGTGGATGATCATCTCCCATAGCGGAATCTGCTCATCCACAATAGCGAACATCGTCGCCTCCACCGGCGCGTTGATCACGTGCCGGACATAGGGGAAGCTGTAATCGTTGCCGCCGGAAACCATCAGTTCACGCTTTCCGGCGCCAATAACGCCGAAGGCATGCCTGACCAGGTCCAGGTCCGCTTCGCGGCTGATGACGTTCGTCCGCCGCTTGTCCGCATGGACCTCGTTTCCCAGGTCCCGGAGTGAAAGCGCGTCCAGGCCCAGCCGCTCCGCCGCCGATGCCAGACTGGCGGCATACCGGGGCAGGAAACGGGGGGACAGGAGCATATACGCCCGCTCCGTAAATCCCATGGTGGCCGTACGCCTCATGGAAACCGGACTGACGGTACCGAATTCCGCCACATAGCCCTTGGCGTAATACCGGCTGGCTTCCTCGCTGCGCAGGAATCCTTTCGCGATCTCGGTCACCTGCTGCAGGGCTGCGTCCGGATAAATCTTTCCTCCGGTTTCAGCGGCTGCCGCGCGCAGGCTTTGCAATCCTCTTTCCCCGCCGAGTCCGCCCTGCACAGAGACGTGGTTCACCGGATCGTGGTAATATCCGCCGTTCATCCAGCCCTGCAGGTTCACCCGCAGGTTCCCTACCTGCTCCTGACGGAGCCCGGACAAAATCTCCTCCGCCTGGGCGAAGGTCGTCATCGGCATAACCCGGAGATACTGAACACCCATCCAGTGCGCCGTTTCCCGAACGCCGCAGAGAATGTCGCAGTAGAAGGGGATATCGCCGGACTTTTCCGTTTTCAGTGTCAGGCTGCCGTCCGCGAGCAGGGATTCCCGCACAGCCCTTGCCAGTCCGTTATAGCCGGTATATTCCCCGTCCAGGATCCGGTAGAATACGGCGCAGTCCACCGGGTAGGAATCCTGTTCCGCCACGATCGCTTCCTCTCCGGCCACCATCAGGGTATCGGTCCGTCTCAGGCCGAAGGTAAAGTAGGCGTAGTTATAGCTGTTGTTCCTTCCCGCCACATCCGCGGTGACAGACGCCAGTGCCGCGCCTCTGCCGCAGGAGACCAGCAGGCCGCAGTCCTCCCGGCAGATGCCGAAAAGCGCCAGCCTGGCGGACTGCATATTCTGCGTGGCGGTAATATCGCTGTCGATCAGATCCAGGTCATAAATGTTCTGGTTATACTGGGGCGCGGTATTCTTGCCGTTGTTGAAACGGATCAAGGCGCCGCTGCCGTCGGGAACCACGATCACACCCTTCTCCGCCGTACCGGCCGCGCCGAAGAACGGCAGCAGCTGGATGGTCCGGATCTTTGCCCCGCCCGTCTCCGCGAGTTCCGCGTGGGGGATGGTGACCGTCAGCCCATCCGGCGTCAGCGTGTAATCCAGGGCAACCACAAAGGAAGTGCTTTCCGCCGCTTCGGATTCCTCTTCCTCTGCCAGCGCCTGCATCTCCGCGTAATCCTCCATGGTGAAACCGGCCTTGCGCGCGTCCGCGTCGATCTGCTGACGGTGGCGGGCCGTGACGCCCTGGGACTTCAGCACATACAGACCGGTTTCCTCATCCAGAACATAGGATTTGGCCGCCTGCTTCTTTCCGGAAGCCGACAGGATGCCGTACCATTCCGCCGTCATCTGCTGCGGTACAAGCATCAGCTTTTCATTGGACAGTGTATAAACCGCCCGGAAACCGTTTTCCAGCTGAAGGTATTCAATCTGCCCGTTCTCCACGCACTTGGCGTAGGAGCTCCAGGGTGTACCTTCCCGGGAGTTTGTATCCAGGTAGTTCAGGATAAACTGGCTCTTCAGGTTTGCCTGGTTCAGTCCGGACCGGGCCACCGGGTCATCTGCCGCGTCCTGCGGATTGGAATAGACGGTCAGCCCGCTCTTCCTGTCATACAGCGCGATCTCCGCGGTTTTTTCCTTCAGGTAGAGTCCCAGCCGGTCATTCTGTGCCGCGAGAACGAATCCCGGCACTGCGTTCTCCGGATCCTTCAGGGGCTTCAGGGCTTCCGCTTCCGTTTTCGCCGCGGGCTGAACAATATACTGACGGTACTCGTCATACGCCCGGTAGTGGATCACGTACCGGGCAAGGAACAGCACCGCGGCAGCCGCAGCCAGGCCCGCGATGATCCACAGTACACGCCGGAAGGCGGTCGGGAGGGTCAGCCTGTTTTTCTCATTCATTCAGCATTCCCTCCTTACACACGGAAAATCAGTTCCATATAGATCCCCCGGAAAAACGAATACACCTGCGTAATGAAATTGATCACCAGCAGTCCCAGGAAAATAATGATCAGCATCGCCACCACCGTCAGAAACAGTGTGATCAGCGTTTTACCGAAGGTATAGTTATGTACCTGCATGATCCCGATCACCAGCATGATCACGGTGTAGGCCGTACCCAGGCCGATCAGCAGGGTGTAGAACGCCTCCTCATTCTCCGCCACCAGGTGGGAAACAGCCGTCGCCGCCGCGGTGGCCGCCATCATGGGAAACAAGGCGTAACCCGCTGCGATCAGGATGTCTTTAAACCTTCCCTCTCCGTCCATCAGGCAGGTCACGGACCAGTTGCCGACACAGAGGATGAGATACAGCAGAATGACGCCTGCCAGCTCCGCCGGCAGGTTCACGGTGCGGGGCTCAATATCGTTGACAATAAAGCTGGAAGAGATCCGGTTCATGGAGAACACGATTCCGTACAGGAGCACCATCAGGAAGGCGATCCACAGGCTGCCCTTTTCCTGATGCCGGATCCAGTAATACCCGTCTGCCGGATGGCTGACCGTATGGAAAAAATGCTGCCATTTGTCCTTGATTCCCATCCGGTTCATGACGGATCCCTCCTCTTCCCTTTTTTGCGGATCGCCGGCCGGACCGCCTTCACCCAGAGCACGGCCAGTGCAGCCGCAGCGACAACGCCGGAAAGGATCAGGCTGATATTGTTCCGCAGCCGTTCATTCCTCCACCGCTTAAAGGCGACGGAGTAATACTCCCGGTTCATTCCGCGCCGCAGGTACAGCATGGCGTTCGCGTTGTCTCCCGCGGACAGGTAGGCCTTGCCGATCCCGGTATTCGCCAGTTCGTTGATCTCGTCCAGCCGCAGCACTTCCTGCCACAGCGGAACCGCCTGGCTTTCATCCCCGTCAAACCGCAGGCTGACCGCCCGGTTGATCAGGGCGCCGTATTCCGTCTCTGCGAATACAGTCAGGTTCCCCTGCTGGGAATCCAGGACGAGCAGGCTGCTTCCCAGCTTCTCAATGGCCGCGGGCGTCTGGAAGGTCCCGGCCTGCGTGCCGATGCCGCCAAAGATGTACAGCAGGTTTCCTTCATGGTCATAGGTAAAGATCCTGCCCCGCCGGCTGTCCAGCAGGGAATAAGCCCCGTGGCCGCGGTACACCACGTCCACGATCTGGCTTGGGCCGGCATAGTTGCCGACCGAACCGAACACCCGGTCACCGCCCAGATTTCCGCGGGGGCCCTTCCGGATCACGTCTTCACCCTTCGGATTCAGCCGGCGGACAGCCTGCAGGCCGTCCGTATCCTTGCTGGACGCGTAAACAAAGCCTTCGTCATCCACATCGATACCGGTAAATTCAGTGGGAATAAACAGCTGCTGTTTGCTCCGCTCCTCCTTGGTCGCCAGCTTGCGCCAGAACTTTTCCCACAGGGAGATCTTCACGCTGATCGTTCCGAAAAAGCCGGTGAAATCTCCTTCCCCGCTGAAAACCATGATGCCCTGGAACATGTTCTGTGCGATCACATAGACCCGGTCCGCGTAATCCACAGACACCCGCAGGGGAGTGAACACATAGCCCTCGTCCAGCACCTCGCTCTGCGGGTCCCGCACATACTTGACAAAGGTTCCGTCCGGTTCAAGCACAACGATCCGGCGGTTCAGGCTGTCCGCGATATACAGCCTGTGTTTTTCCGACAGTGCGACGCCGGTAGGCGCGTTGAATGTCTGCGTGCCGCCCTCCGCCTCAAAGCCGGTGATGATCCGCCTGACCGTCTTCAGGTCCGGCGCCAGCACCACGATCCGGTTGTTCCCGGTATCCGCGATATACACATCCCCGTCCGCCGACACGCACAGGTCCTGGGGATTCCGGAAGGCGCCGACAGGCTCCCCTTCCAGCCTGAGCGTGGCACCGCTGACCAGTCCGTCCGGAACGTAAGGCGCCGGGGTATACAGGATATTGTTCCAGTGGTCATAGTTGTAACAGTCATACGGCAGGGAATCCGCGGCGCACGCGCTTCCCGCGGCCAGGCAGGCCAGAAGCATCAGGCACAGGATCCGTTTCACTTGCTTCATGCTCCGCCTCCTCAGTCCTTCATGCCGGAGGTCGTCATGGTCTCCATGATCGAGCTCTGGCAGATCAGGAAAAAGATGATCGGGACCGCCGCGATCAGGAAGGTCACTGCCGCCCCGGCGCCCGCCCGGCTCACACCGCCGGAAGTAATCTGCTGCAGGGCGTACTGCAGGGGCTTCAGCTCCTCGGAACGCAGGAACATGCTGCCCGTATTGGCCCACATCTGCTGGAACTGGAAGATCGCCAGCGTGAGCCAGGCCGGCTTCACGTTCGGCATCACGATCCGCCAGAAGATCTGCCATTCATTGGCGCCCTGCAGCCGTGCGCTTTCCATCAGGGAATCCGGCAGCTGCTCCATGAACTGCTTCATCAGGTACAGGCCCATGCCGAAAGACCATGCCGGCAGCACCAGCGCGGCATAGGTGTTGTTGATCCCAAGCCAGGAGATGATCAGGTACTGCGGAATCTGGGTCACCGTCCAGGAGAACATCATGGACAGTACAACCACGGAAAACAGGATCTTTTTGCCGGGAAAATGATTCTTGGCCAGGGGATAGGCCGCCATGGACGCGATGATCACATGACCGGTCATTCCCCCAACCGTAATGATGATGGTATTCAGGATATACCGGGAGAACGGAACCCAGCTTTCATTCAGCAGCACATACAGGTCTGTGAAGTTATTCAGCGTGGGATTCCGCACAAAGATCCTCGGCGGATACTGGTACAGTTCGTCCAGCGGCTTCACCGCGTTGTTGAGGATCATGACCAGCGGCAGGACCATAAACACGCCGCAGATCCCCATCAGGATAAACAGAACCGCGTTGCCGGCCGTGGACCGGTTCAGTTTTTTCTTTCCGGACTGCCGTTTCATTTTCCGGTAGATCTTCGCCAGGCGCTTCTGCCGCAGGGCTGTTTCCTCCTCGGGGCTCAGCTCCGCAGGTTTCCGGTGCGGCATGCGGGGAAGCAGCCGGCTGATCTTTGCCTTTTCCATACCGGTCATTCACCCACCCTTCTGAGAATCCGCTGCACCAGCTTGTTTGTTCCCACCATCAGCAGGAACAGGATTGTCGCGATCGCCGAGGCATACCCCATATCCAGCCGGGTGGAACCGTAATCCAGCAGATGGGTCACAATGGTCGCACCGGAATAATTGACCGACGGATTGCCCGCCAGCGCAATGGAGATATCCGCCACGGCAAAAGACTGCGTGATCTGCATCACCGCGCCGAACATCAGCTGCGGCTTCATCGCGGGCAGGGTCACAAACCACAGTTCCTGCCACCGGTTCTTCACACCGTCGATCGCCGCCGCTTCATAGAGGCCCTTGTCCACCGTCTGCAGGCCTGCGATAAAGGACAGGAAGCCGGTTCCCAGGGACAGCCACAGCTGTACAACGATCAGCACCGGCATGACAAACTTTTCGGTTTGCATCCAGAGGATCGGCTCGTTCAGGATACCCGTCCGCAGCAGAATGCCGTTCAGGTATCCGTACCGGTCGCCTGTCAGGATCAGGTTCCAGATCATATACGCGTTGCCGCAGATGGACGGCGCATAGAAAACAAGCGTCAGAAAAGCCCGCACTTTCGGCCTGAACTCATTGATGATCCATGCAAACAGCAGGCACAGCAGATAGCTGACCGGTCCGGTCACCACGGCGAATAGCAGGGTATTCCGCAGGGAGATGATGAAAATATCATCCTCCAGCAGAAGCTTGATATAATTGGCCCAGCCGACCCAGCGGGGCATCTCCAGCATGTTGAAATAGTTGAACGACAGGTAAACAGACATCAGCACGGGCAGCACTGTAAAGAGGAAAAACAGGGTAAAATACGGCGCCATCAGCAGGTAGGATGCCCTGTTGATCCGGACCTGATGCCACAGGGTATCCTTTTTCCGCATGCTCCGTCCGTTCCGGATTGCCATGCTCATCTCATTTCCCCTCCCCTGTTTCTGCGACAGGCAGTCCGAATTCTGTCCGTTTATAGGTAATCTCCGCGTTAATGTAATAAATCTTGTCCATCAGTTCCTCACGGGGCGTATTGCCGAACTCGGTGCGTCCCGTGCTGGCGCTGCCCGTAGTCACCGCGTAGAAGGCGTTGTTCACATTTCGCCAGGTGTAATAACCGCCGGGCACCTGGGGGATCCCCCTCACATGGCTGAACTGCTTTGCCAGTTCCCGGTAGTCCCGGATGGGCCAGTTCAGTCCCGCCAGAGCTTCAAGGTTCGCGGTGGCCACCCGTGCGGAGGCGCCCATCAGTGACTCCATTTCCCGTCCGTACAGCGTCTGGATCTCCGCGCCGGTCCACCACTTCAGGAATTCCCAGCAGGCTTCCGGTTCCTTTGTCGCGCTCATGATGATATCCGCAAGACCGGAGCAGCCGGTTGTTGTGTCCAGCGTTCCGTCTTCCCGGAGGGTACCGGGCACATGGGTGAAATCCCACAGTCCCTTGATATCCGGCGCGGATACCTGCAGGTTGTTGTAGGTTGTATAATCCGTAATGATGATCGGGCATTCACCCGTACGGAAGCGTTCTTCCACCGAGGTGGCCATGTCCAGCTTGTAATCTGTATAAAAATCGCAGTACCGGCGGAACACATTGACCGCGATATCGCTGTCCAGTGCGGACGCGTCTCCGTTCTCCGTGTAGTACTCGCCTCCGGCCTGGAACAGCAGCATGGCAAAAGTCTGCTCCCCGGGCAGCATGCCGAATTCCATCTGGTTCTTGCTCAGCACGCTCATGGCCACCTTGACGTCGTCCCAGGTTTCCGGCACTTCCAGGCCGATCTCAGCCAGGATGTCCTTCCGGTAGAACATCATGGGGAAAGTCTGCGTGTCCGGCAGCGCGTAAGCCGCGCCGTTAAAGGAGAAGGGAACCAGGGCGCTCGGAGCGAACCGCTCCGCCACCTCGGCAAAATCATCAAACTGCGTGAGATCCATAACGGCGTTGCGCAGGCCGTAGTTCACCGGCGTATCGTTCCCGGTATTCATCACCGCGCCCGCGATCCCCGTGGTATTCGCAACCTGAATGGCCACGTCCGGCCCCTGGCCGGACAGCGTGGCGCGCAGCAGCGTGTTCATATCCACCAGCTGGACGTTCACGCTGATCCCGGTCTTCGGCGTAAAATGCTCGTCGATCAGGGCTTTGATCACATTGGCCTGGTCCCGTCCCGTGCCGACCCACAGCGTGATCACCCGGGAGTCCTCCGTTTTCTCCGCCACATTGCCGATCTGGTTGTAATTGATAGTGAAGGAGCTGTATAAACGGGATAATTCGAAACCCGTACCGGAAAGGAAATCCGTCCCGCTGATCTCCGGACGGACGTCGGCGGTATGGACAAAGATCCTGTCAATCTGCAGCGGCTGACCCAGCACCTGGGTGATCCAATTGCCGCAGGCACGTACGTTAGTCTTATAGGAAGAAAGCACCTCGGTGAAACGTTCCTGGTCCCGGATCAGCTCTGTCAGCTGGTCATCCATCGTCTTCAGCACAGTCAGCTTGTCGCTCCGGTGTCCTGCTGTTTTTTCCAGCGCCTCAATGGCCGACCGCAGGTCCTTCTTAACCGTTTGCAGCTGTGCTTCCAGTCCCGGCAGGCTTCTTTCGATCTGGTAATCCCGGTACGGATCCGGCGAAACACCGGTGATATAAAGCACCTGCCGGTAAATCCCGTTCAGCTGCAGCACACAGTCCTGCACCTGCCGGATGACAGCTGCCATTTCGCCCAGTACAACCTCCATCCGCAGGGTATGTTCCCCTGCCGCCAGATGGATCAGGTACGGTTCTCCCTGCTCCCCGGACAGCGTTTCCAGGCGCCAGTCCTGGGTATAGGGAAATGCGGCCGCCTGGAATTCGGCAAACGGCACTTCTCCGTCAATATAGATCTTGCGGTACACGTCTGTTCCGCGGATAAAATTCTGCTTATCGTAAAGTGAGATCGCGTAGTTTCCTTCCTCCGGCACGGAAAAGCGCCACTCGATCCACTGTCCCGCGCTTTTCCACGCGTTGCCGCCGATGCTGTTGTTCAGCAGATACTTCGGGCTGGACGGGGAAACAGATCGGGAGGACTGATCCTGCACAGGGTACAGCATCTGGGAGGAGGTGCCGGACGCTGCTTCCGCCTCAATCCGGATCACCCGGTTCGCGGCTCCGCCCGCTTCCGGCGGGGCATACGGCTTCACGTCCGTACCCGCCCGGAAACACATACGCCGGATCAGCATCGGTTCTCGCAGGGACAGCACCGTCAGCGTATGCGCGCCCCGGTCCAGGTAAAGCTTCAGGCTTTCGCTGATATATCCGTTTGAGTCATGGAGGAGAGAAGTGCGCCACTCCGGCGCTTCCGCCGGAGAAGGTTTCAGTTCGTTCCCCTGGTTATCCCTGAGCCAGCGGATCTCTTCCGTTCCGTCCTCAGCCGTGCTGCGGACGATCTCCGGATGAAGGTCGTTCCGCCATACCCGGGAAAAGTTCACCAGCGCAAGCTCCCTGTACGGAAGAGCACCGTCCAGGAAAAAAGCCCGCTGGATCTCAGCGTTCCGCCCCGGCCAGGGATAGTATTCCACCTCCAGGTCATACCACCCGGCCTCTTCAGCCTCAAAATCCCACTCGATGACCGCTTCCTCACCCGTCAGCACCGAGACTCCATCCCGTCCTTCAGCCTGTGCCTTCAGCAGGGGAGTGTTCTCTCCGCCTTCCTCCGCGTACCGGACGGTATCCGCCGCCTCCAGGACGATCTCCTTTTCAGGCCGGGCCGCCGTTCCATGGGCCGCGCAGTATTCCGCATAGGAGGGAATGTCCGGGTTTATGGAATAAGTGCTCACCTGGTCCTCATACTCCCGGATACCCAGATCGGTGGCAGCCATCGCCGTGCCGGCTGCCAGCGCCAGCAGCATCGCCAGCACAATTCCCGTTTTCTTTCTCACTTGTTCTTTCCTCCGGTCCATTCGCACGCGGCAGACTCAGTCTCCGTCCGCCGCGCGGAAATCGGGCAGATCCTTCCGGGTCACGACCCGCATGTCCGAATAGGCCTTCCGGATCATATCCGATTCTGTATACTGCTCTGAAGGCTTGTTGAATTTTGTGTTCCGAAGCACAAATTCACCGCCCCAGGTGCACCAGTATCCCCAGACAGTTCCGTCCCGGAATACCCGCTCCGGATCCGGAATGCAGCCGTTCTCGGACAGCACGATCATCTTCCGTTCCCCCGCGATCCGCGTCAGCGGTATGAAGGACGCGCTCTGGGAATCATAAACACGTTCCCCGGGATAGATGTCGATGCCGATCATATCCACCTCGTCATCCCCCGGATACCACTCCGGATCCTGTCCGTTCCAGATCCAGATCAGGTTGTTGAGGCCGTATTCATGGGTCAGCCGGTCAAACAGCAGGTGATACAGTTTCAGGTATGCTTCCTTTCCGGAGGCTCCCCACCAGAACCACCCGCCGCTGGCCTCATGCAGCGGCCGCCACAGCACCGGTACCCCGGCTTCCTTCAGCCGCAGCAGCTGCGCCGCCACCGCGTCGATATCCCTGTTCAGGAGCCGGTATCCCTCTTCATCCTCTCCGTTCATGACCCTGCCCAGGTTGAAGCTGGTATGCTCGGTATAAAAGCCCGAATACCAGGGTTCCTTCAGATAGGGCGATGGTGCGTTCCAGTGCCAGCAAAAGGTCACGATCCCGCCCTGGTTCCAGTATTCAACCGCGTACGGGACCGCCTTGTCGCTCTCGCCGCCATGCTCCACGCGGCTGGGAGAATAATCGATCATGTCCAGTCCGAGAACCGCTGGATAATCACCGCCCGTTGCCCGCCAGATTGCCTGGTTTTCCATTCCGTACATTCCGCCGGCACACTGCTGGCCGGAAAGGATCTTTTTCCCGTAGCATTCCCGCAGCCAGTCATACAGCTTCCGCGCTTCCGGTGAGGCTTCGCCGACGCACATTTTTTCCGGAACGGTATACAGGTCCTCCGGCAGCGCAGCGGAAGGCTTCAGCTCAAACCCGTCCAGCCGGATATGTCCCCAGCTGGTACCGACACCCAGGGTATGCATACCTGCGGACAGCCAGATATGTTCCAGCACGCTTTTCCCGAACGTCGTTTCATCTGTAACCGCGCTTCCGATATTCTGCCCGTCCAGGAGCACCGGGTTTTCCTTGTGCCCGCCCTGGCTTGCCTGGATAACCGCGATATCATAAAAACCTTCCCGGGAGACCGGCACCTCTACCGAAACAGAATCCTCCCCGGCAGTTTTAAAGCCTTCCACCCACTGATTCCCGCCGTTTCCGGCAACGGCAGTATGTCCCTTCAGTTCACCTGTTTCCGCTTCCACTAACATCGTTTCTCCCGTCTCTTCTGCTGTCCCGGAGAGAATGATGAAAAGCAGGGTCATGACCGCTGCTGCGATTCCGCATATGCTTTTCATACTGCTTTTCATTTCCGTTCTCTCCCTGTTTTGTTAGTTTGTTAACCTTTTTGTAAACCATTTGTTAACTAATTTTAGCGAAAGAAAAATCGCCTGTCAAGACAATTTTTGCACATATATCGGGCTTTGCTGGTCATTTATTGTTATCTTCTTTCCGGAAAAGACATGTGTTTTCTTGTTTCGCGGGTTGTATTGGTTAACTTATTAGTTAACAAATTAATACATGATTTTCTTCTGTATAGGCCGCCCCTCCGGATCCGCCGGGTGTCGCAGGTCTGCAGAACGCAAAAGGGAGAGCCGCCATGGCTCTCCCGTTTACCGCACTATCCGGTTAAAATTCTGTGTCCGTAAAGATATACGCCGGTCGTCGTTCCTTCCCCTCCGGGATCACTTCATACCCGTCCAGGGACAAACCCCGTACATGGCGCGCCCAAAGGGCATAGGCCGGGGCGTCTCCCACCGGATCGATCATATGGGCGTCCGGATACACGCCGCGCATTTCATCAAAATCCTTTTCTTTCCGCACAGGCCGGCGGGAAGTCTCCTGCCGCAGGAGAACCCGGCGGAAAGCGATGTCCTCTATCGGCTTTTCAGGGATCCCCAGCAGATAGGAACCGCGGGGGCCTGTCTCCCGTCCGCGGATATCCGAAAACAGAACCCGGCGCAGGGTCCCCGGGCCGGGTGCCGGATCCCCCGGTTTGACCCTTCCTCGGTTTTCCAGCCGCAGGAAGAACGGGCTCCAGGCGCGGATCATATGGATATCCTCGATCAGAAAATTCTCCAGCGTTCCGCCGTCCACCATTTCAAGGGAGATCCCGCTGTCCGCGCAGGCATGCTTCAGCCCGGACGGATCCTCTGCCAGGCCGCCGATTCGGCAGCGGCGGATATACACCTGCCGGAAATCCCCCTGGGTATCTGTTCCCACCTTCACCGCGTTGCACGCGGAATAAAAATCGCAGTCTTCCACCAGAACCCGGCTCAGTTCCCGCTGGCCTGCGCCTTTAAAGCAGAGCGCGTCATCCCCGCTGCTGACCCGGCAGTTCCGGATCACCACATTCCGGCATCCGTCTATATCCATCCCGTCATTGTTATAGTTGGCATGGTTGCGGACCGTAAGCCCTTCCAGCAGCAGGTTTTCACAGTTCAGGTAGTTCTGCATCCAGCAGGCGGCGTCTTTCATGGTCAGGTCCGCGATATGAACGTTCCGGCAGTCGATCATCCGGATCAGGAACGGCCGGCCCGGCGTACCCTGGGCCGTCTCCTCCCCGGGAAAATGCGCCGGGCTTCCCCGCCCGTCAATGACACCTCCGCCCCGCAGGCAGATATTCTCACATCCTTCAGCAAAGAGCAGCGACTGGTGCATACCCATACTGGTATCCTGGACCGTCAGCCGCGCGGCGTGATGCTCCGGATAGTCGCGAAGATCCGTGCTGCCCAGCAGCCGGGAGCCTGCCCGGACCTCCAGGCATACGCCGGAGCGCATTACCAGCGTTCCGCTGACGTAATCTCCGTTCCCGAGCCGCACGATCCCGCCCTGCTCTGCTGCCGCTTCGATCGCTCCCTGGATGGCTTCGGTCGCCGTTTCCCCGGGCTGGTACCCGAATTCCTCCGGCGTAAAGATCGGCCCCCCGTCTGTCCGTTCCCGGACAACCTTTATCAGTTCCTGCGCCATCCGCGCCATGTTTGTCTTGAGTTCCCGGCACCAGGAAGGTTCCTTTCCCTCCCGAATGGTCTCCATACTGTTTCCTCCGTTCTAAATCTGCTCTGTCCGCAGGAAGTCCCCGTTTTCATTCGTTACGATGCGTCTGCCGCAGCTGAACCTGCCGATATCCTTTCCGTCAGCCCGGATCTCCGCTTTCTTTCCATCGCTCCGGATCCCGTAGCGATGGCCGTAAAAGGCCGCTTCATATTCATATGGTTTTCCGCGGTCAAGGCTGAACCACACCTGCCCCATATGCGGATGGATTCCGAAGCGGTGGGCAATATACTCCAGGCAGGCGAGCATTGTCGGGCCGTAGGCATCCTGGACCTTTTCGCCGCTGTCTCCGCTGACCGGCCGATGGTCCGCCTCGTCCACCAGCGAAGCCTTCCCGGTAAACGGGTCATATTGCTGGGTAAACCGGCAGCCGTTCGCGTCAACAGCATCGATCAGTTTCTTCCCCAGGGCCGTCACGATCCGGGCATACCCGTACCGCTCAAGGGCGGTGATGGCCCGCTGGTAGGTCAGGCCCTCCGGCTGTCCGCTCCAGTTATTCTCCGGTGCGTTCCGGAAAGCCGGGTCATCCGCGGCAACGCTCGGCAGGGGGAACGGCGTCCAGAATTCCGAAGCGTTCAGCAGGTGTTCCTTCACAAACCGGTCTGCCATATCCCGGGAAACGCTTCCCCAATACATGCAACGCAGCGTGTTATGGCACAGGATATTGATCGTTTTTCCCGCCCGGTCCCGGTCATACAGTGCGCCGCGCCTGGCATCCCACAGTCGCCTGCGCAGGGCATCCGCCACGTCTCCCGCCTTCTTTTCCCAGTCCGTAAAAGCCGGATCTCCCTGAATGCGGCAGATCTCTGCCGCCGCGCGACGCGCCGCGAAGCTCCAGCTCGTCACATCCATGCTGGCCATGGGAACCACCCCGTATCCTTCCGGCGGTTCATCCTCCTCCCACCAGCAGGGCGCGTCCCCGTAGCGGACCGCCAGATCCTCTCCCGTATCATACACACAGAAGGAAGAAAGCAGCCCGTCCCCCGAAACATCCCTCGTCCTCCATAAACAGGCGTCAAAGCGGATCAGCGCTTCCTTCAGCTGTTCCAGGTATTCCCCGTCTTTTCCCATCAGGTAATACAGGTTCAGGGCCGGATCAGGGAAGCAGAATCCCTGGTATTTATTGAACTGCGGTTCTGTTTTTCCGTTGATATGCTGGATGGAGCCGGGCATACGTCCGTCCTCCCGCTGATGTTTCATAAAAAGGAGAATATTGTTCTTCGCGGCCTCAAGGTTCCGCAGGGCATACATTTCCCCGCCCATCGGCTGTGTTTCCAGCCAGATCTTTTCATACCCGCCTCCTTCCACCAGCACGGTGTCGCCGCTGAAATCCTTCAGGTTCAGGAGGCACTTTTTTTCTGCCGCGTCATAAACCCGCTGCAGTTTCTCATCTTCCGTTCGGAAGCTCACGCTTGTCTCCGACAGCATTTTTTGTCTTTCCCTTCAATGTGTTTTGTCCCTTATATAATTAGGTAGATTTTATCATTTCTTGCGAAAATGGAACAGCCACAAAAAAACTGCACATTTTTATCTTTTCGCGAAATCAAGGAAAATCAACGGTATGCAAAATTTTTGCTTCTTTCTTTTCTGGTGCGTTTTCGTTCATAATCGGGATAACAGAGCAATCGTTGACAAATCCACTTAACTCCCGAAGGAGGATACCCCATGAGTCTTTCCTCATCCCCGCTGGCTTATCGCGGAGGGATCCGGCACAGAATAGCTATGACCCTGCGCAGGGACTGGCAGCTGTGGGTACTGCTGCTCCCCTGTCTGGTTTTCTTTATTGTCTTCTGTTACTTCCCCATGTACGGTATCCAGATCGCATTCAAGGATTATAAGGCAGTACTCAAAATTGAGGGAAGCCCCTGGGTAGGCCTGAAACATTTTGAAAAATTCTTTGGCAGCTATTACTGCGGAAGAATGTTCCTGAACACTTTTCTGCTGAACTTCTACGGCCTGCTGTTCGGTTTCCCCGTCCCGATCATACTGGCCATCCTGCTGAATCAGCTGAACAGCAAGCGCTTCAAGGGATTTGCCCAGACTGCGGTCTATGTGCCTCACTTCATTTCCACCGTGGTGCTGGCCGGAATGATTTACCTCTTTTTTTCCCCAACCAACGGCATCATCAACCACCTGATTACTGCCGCCGGCGGAAAAAGCATCTACTTTATTATGGAACCCGGCTGGTTCCGGCCGCTCTTCATCGGTTCGGATATCTGGCAGAACGCGGGATGGAACACCATTCTTTATATCGCGACCCTCACCGGTATTGATCCCCAGCTGTACGAAGCCGCAACTATCGACGGCGCCACCCGCTGGGAAAAGATCAAGCATATTGATATCCCCCATCTGATTCCCATTGCGGTCATGATGCTGATCCTGAACAGCGGTTCCCTGCTGCAATCCAACACGGACAAGGCGCTGCTCCTGCAGACCAGCGGCAACATGGCCACCTCGGATATCTTTGGCGTCTATGTCTACAACGTCGGCATTGCCGCCCCCAAGGCCCAGTATTCCTATGCTTCCGCCATCGGCCTTTGTCTGAACATCATCAACTTCGTCATTATTATGGGCGTGAACGCTGTCTCCCGCAAAATGAGCGACATCAGCCTGTTCTGAGAAAGGAGGGAAAAGGATGACTGTACTGTCCCTTAAACACAGGAAGCGCAACCGGATCCGTGAAACCCGGAAGGACAGGATCTTTAACACTTTCAATCTCTTCTTCTGGATCCTGGTCCTGTTTATTGTCCTCTATCCTCTCTGGCTGATCCTGATTGCTTCCGTCTCGGATCCGGATGCGGTGCTGCAGGCAAAAGTCCTGCTGTGGCCGGTTGACTTTTCCCTGATGGGATACGAGACCGTTTTACAGAACAGCGAGCTGCTGCGCAGCTATGTGAACTCCATTTTCTACACCGTTGTCGGTTCAGCCCTGAGCGTTATCATCACCCTGGCCGCCGCCTATGCGCTGTCCCGTAAATTTGCCGGCAAAAAGCTGGTAAACCTGGCCATTACTTTTACCATGTTCTTCTCCGGCGGCCTGATCCCGATCTTCCTGAACGTCCTGAACCTGGGGCTGTGGAACACCCGGGCAATCATGATCCTGATGAACCTGGTCTCCGTCTGGAACCTGATGGTAGCCCGAACCTATATCCAGACCACCATTCCGGAAGATCTTTACGAAGCTGCTGTCATCGACGGATCCAACCATTTCACCTACTTCTTCAAATGCGTCCTGCCCCTGTCCGGCACGATTGTCGCTGTGCTTTCAGTGTATTACGGGGTCGCCCGGTGGAATGACTATTTCACCGCCCAGGTCATGCTGCGCGACCGTGCGCTGTTCCCCCTGCAGAGGGTTCTCCGGGAAATCCTGGCCTCCCTCACTTCCACCGGTTCTTCCGATACCTTCTTCGCAGCCTACGCGGATAACCTGGGCGGCCTGCAGGCAGCTCTCCGCAAGGCGGAAGTCGCGAAGTACTGCTGTATTGTGGTAGCTACTGTTCCGGCTGTTTTCCTGTACATCTTCATGCAGAAGTACTTTGTCAAAGGCGTCATGATCGGGTCTGTCAAAGGATAATGCGTTTTAATCAGAAGGTTTCCGGAAAGGAGGTGCGGCCCGATGTCTCAGAAGAAAGGGGTGGAGGTGTCCGCCCGGGCCGCCCGCCATATAGACGGTTATCGGGTACTGGAGGGCAAACGTGAATATGTGACCTACCAGGGTGATTCCTCCATCCGCATCTGGTATTCAGACATTCCTTGGCGTTATGAAACCCATGACCATTCGGCTGTTGAGATCGTCCTGGTCCTGGAGGGAACAGTCACCTACTCCGTAGAGGGAACGAGTTATCCCGTACGCAAGGGAGAAGTGCTGATCGTACCGTCCAACACGCCCCATTCCCTGGAAATGGGCGAAGGCAGCAGCCGCTACCTTTTCCTTTTTGAAACCGACACAATCATGACCATGCGGGATATCAAATCCATGGTCCTGTATCTTCATAAACCTTTCCACCTCCGGGATGAATCAGATGCCCATAAGCAGATCAGGGAACTGCTTCTTCGGGCGAAGGATTTCTACGAAAAGCAGGAACTGATGTGGAATACGGCGTGCTACAGCTGCATTCTCCAGGTATATGCCACGCTGGGCCGGCACTACCTGATCGGAATCAGGTCCCGGACCGGCGATACGGTTCGGAGCATGGACACAGAGGTGATCAACGCTGTGATGACCTACATCAATGATCATTACCGCGAAGACCTGCGCCTGGATGATGTTGCCGGTTTTTCCGGGTTCAGCCGTTTCTATTTTTCCCGGTCTTTCAAGCAGCAGACCGGATACTCCTTTAAGGATTATCTGTGCCAGAAACGGCTGCAGGCTGCCATGGATCTGCTCACCAGCACCAATCTGTCCATGCGGGGGATAGCCGTCGAAAGCGGCTTTGGCAGCACGGCATCCTTCAACCGCGCCTTCCGCGCCTGCAAAGGCTGTACCCCCACCCAATACCGGGCCGTTTACGGAATGCTGTAAAGCGCCCTGCCTGATCGGTATCAAGGGCTGTATGCCCTGAAATAAAAAGGAGGAAAAACCCATGAAGAAACTCGTTTCCCTGCTGCTGGCATGCTGTATGCTGCTCAGCCTGAGCGCCGCCTTCGCTGAAGAGAAGACGGAACTCACCGCCTTCCAGTACGCGCTGGAAAATCAGAACACCGATTTCAACGGTCTCTGGTTCTTCGACGAGCTGGAAAACAAGACCAACACCCACGTGACCTTCCAGATGGTGAAGGACGCGGACTGGGCCACCAGCGTGAACCTGATGTTCGCCGTGCCGGACCAGATGCCTGACATGATCCTCCGCCACTCTGTGGACGTAGAGGAATACGGCGTCTCCCAGGGCCTGCTGCTTCCCCTCGATGAATACCTGACCGAGGAGATCATGCCCAACTACGTCAGCCGCCTGAACATCAACAACGCCGGCGACTCCATCCCCGCCAGCGACGGCAAGACCTATTACATCGGCTTTCTCATGGCCCAGAACGTCAACCATACCGGTACCTGGTATGTGAACCAGAAGGAACTGGACAAGCTGGGAAAGACCGCTCCCGCCACCATTGATGAAGTGACCGAACTGCTCCGCGCCATGAAGGCGGACGGGATCAAGTGGCCCTTCTCCGCGTCCTACACCCAGTTCGGACCGGAAACCATCTGGAACCAGTTTGCTTCCTTCGGCGTTCCGGAAAATACCTATTACTACTTCATCGACGCTGACAACAAGGTCCAGCTCACCTTTGCCCAGGACGGCTGGCGTGCCTGTGTTGAATGGCTGCACCAGCTGTATGAAGAGGAACTGATGGATCCCGAATCCCTGACCCAGGACTCCAACCTGTGGGCCAACAAAGTCAACGACGGCGAAGTCGGTTACTTCTGCTACCTGCGCCTGATCAACACCGCCATCAAGGCTGAAAACGTGGAAAACTTCAAGTCCATCCTCCCGCCTGCCGCGGACGGATTCAAGGCCTGCGTTTCCCAGATCCTGGAGGTTCCGGAAGCCGGCGCCTACCTGACAAAGAACTGCAAGGATCCCGTTGCCGCCCTGAAGTGGATCGATGCCCAGCTGGAAACCGAAACCATGATGGTCTCCCTCAACGGCAAGGTCGGCGAGCAGATCGTGCTCAACGATGAAGGCAAGTATGAAGTCATCAACATTCCCGAAGACAACGGCCTGTATCAGTTCGTTCCGGTTACCATGGGCCAGTTCTTCGCTCCCGGTGACTATTACACCTCCATCTACCAGATGGCTCCTCACCGCGTGGAACGCTATGAAGACAGCAAGTGGTACGCCGAAGCCGGCGTGCTGGAACCCAAGAGCTTCCAGTATCTCCGCGACCTGAGCAAGATGAGCAACGATGACGCCACCGAAGCCGCCACCCTCTACACCGACCTGCAGAAGCTGGTTGAGGAATCCTTCGCCAACTTCGTCCGCAATGGTGTAACGGATGAGAGCTGGAACGAATTCCAGGCTCAGGCCAAGGCCATCGGTTCCGACCGTTACATCGAGCTGTACCAGAATGCTTACAATGCCTATCTGGCAAAGTAAATCCTTGAACGTCGCGGCCTGAGATGTTAAAATGCAAGCATCAGAAAAGCCGCCGGGCATCGCCGCAGGAATTGATTCCGGGGGCGATGCCCTTTTGCCGTATAGAGGGAGTACATATGAACCGTACCGTAAAGATCACCTGCCTGCTGGCTGCCGCCCTGTTTCTGCTGACAGGGTGTGCTGTTTCACGGCCGGGAGAGGGCTCTGCCCCTCCCGGCGCATCCCTTACCGCGCTGCAGTATGAGATCGACAATATCGCCGTGGACTTCAGCAGTATGTGGTATTACCGGCAGATCGAACAGCAGACAGGCGTTCATGTTGACTTCAGTGAAGTAAAGGATTCCGAATGGAGCAGCTCCGTCGGTCTGGCCTTTGCCAAGGGAAAGATGCCGGACATGATCCTGCGGGGATCCCTGGATGTGGAGGAATACGGCGTAACCCGCCATCTTCTGGTCCCGCTGGATGAATATATCGACAAGGGCTTCCTGCCCAACTACGCGGCCCGTATGGACCAGGCCGGTCTGCGGGAGCAGCTTACCGCTTCTGACGGCCATATTTACCAGCTCGGGTTCCTCATCTCCCAGGGTGTCAACACCAACGGGCATTTCTTTATCAACAAAACATGGCTGGACAAGCTGAACCTGCAGGTCCCCCGGACCGTGGACCAGCTGACGGAAGTGCTCAGGCGTTTCCGGTCGGATGATCCCAACGGTAACGGCCTTCAGGATGAGATTCCCCTGGAATTCACCTTTGATGACAATACCACCGGCATATACAATCTCTTCTCCTTTTTCGGCCTGCCCCTGAACGAGGATTATGTCTATGTGGACAATACCGGAAACGTACGTTTTGCGCCGGAGGAGGACGCCTTTTTTGAGACGCTCACCTGGCTTCACGATCTGTATCTGGAAGGTCTCCTGGACATTGATTTTATCAGCCAGGGCAGCAGCATCTGGGCCGCCAAGGTCAACGAAGGAAATACCGGCATGTTCAGCTACTGGCGGCTCCAGAACACCGCCCTCAGCCCCGGCACTGCCGCCAATTACCAGGTGATGGTTCCGGTGCACGTTGAGGGAAGGAATGCCTGCCTGCCGAGAAACATGGACATCATTGAGTTCGGCGCCGCCCTGACCACGGACAACAGGGATATCGAGGCCAGTCTCCGCTGGCTGGATGCCCAGTTTGAAACGGAAAACATGCTCGTCTCCCAGAACGGCCCCGTCGGCGACACGCTCATCCGGCGGGAGGACGGCCGGTATGAGGTCAGCTATGTTCCGCCGGACAACGAGCTGTATCAGTCCGTTCCGGTCATCTGCGGCCAGTTTTTTGCCCCGGCTGAATATTACGCCTCTGTCTATGTCCCGGCCGCCCACCGGCTGGAAAAGTCCGCCTACTGCGATCTGTATGAGCAGGCCGGCGTGCTGGAACCCGTCTCCGGCAAGCTGCTGACAGCCGTGGCGCCGAAAACAACAGCCCAGTCCGCCGAAACCACCCGCCTGAAGGCAAAGCTGAAGTCCCTGGTGGACGCGGAGATCGTTGCCATGGTCACCCGGGGTGTAACGGATGAAAGCCGCGAAGCCTTCAGGTCAAAGCTGAAAGAAAACGGAAGCGTGGAATACCGTCAGGTTTACCAGCAGATCTATGACCGCTGGAAGGAGAAATAAACCGTGATCAGAAAGAGCCGGACCTCTGTCTTCATCCGGTATGCGCTGTCGTATATCGCTGTTGTGCTGCTGCTGTTCTGCAGCATCACGGGATACCTGTATGTCCGTCTCAGCGGAGAAGCCCGGGAAGAGATCATTGATAACCAGATCAACCGGCTTTCCCGGATCGCCAGCCAGCATGAAAGCTATATCTCCGCCATGCTGAATACCGCCGAGGAGATCGGTCTCAGTCCGGATATCGAGTTCTTCCGCTACAATGAAGAGCCCTGGAAAGCCTATGACCTCCAGCTCCAGATGGTCCCCTACACCACAACGGCCAGCACCTTCTGTGATCAGGTTTATCTCTATTTCTTCGGGGATGACATGATCTATTCCTCATCGTCCTCCATGACCCTTTCCCTTTTTGCGCGCATGATGCGCTATGAGTTTATCCCGATGGAAAATCTTGTCTCCCGGATTGCGAGCACTGACCGGATGACCATTCTCCCCGCCCAGCAGGTTTCCTCCACCCTTGTGGACAGTTCCCGGGTTGTCACCTTCCTGGTGCCGCTGGGGTCGGCTCCCGGATCCGGAAAGGGCATCCTGCTGTTCCTGATCAAGGACAGCGTCTACCAGTCGCTTTTTGCCGACGCCATTGACGACCGTGTCAACACCTATATCTACCAGGGGGATGACCTGCTGTCCTCCTCGGAGAAGCTTTCCCTTCCCCGGGACCGGGTGGAAGCCTCCCAGGACGCTCCTTCCCGCCTGTTCCGATGGGAAAACCAGGACTGGACCCAGGTCACTTTCTCCGGCAGAAACTGGGGGCTGACCTATACTGCGGTCCTCCGCAACGCCGATATCAACTCCTCCATCATGCAGCAGCTCTTCAGCATCCTGGCCATCCTGCCGGTATTTGTCTTCCTGAGCCTTCTGCTTGCTCTCTGGATGGCCCGGCGTCATGCTAAGCCCATCCGGGCGATCACCGGTATGCTTTCGCGGGAAACAGATGAAACACCCCGCGATGAGCTCCAGCAGATCTCCTCCGGCATCAGCCGGCTCACCACACGGAACCAGGAGCTGTCCTCCCGGCTGGAACGCGCCTTGCCCCTCCAACGGCATGATTTTGTCTTCCGCTTTGTGAAAGGACGCTTTGAGACCAGGCAGGAAGCCGTGGCTGCAGGGCAGGCTGTGGGGCTGGAGATCGACCGGCCTGTATACGCGGTCATCCTTTGCAGCGGCTCTGCCGGAAATGATCATCCCTTTGATCTCAGCCTGCCGCCCTTCAATCGTCTCTCCGGTTATTCCGGTGCCGGCGTGGAACTGGTTGCCCTGAAGGCCAACCTTTACCTTGTTTTCTCCGATGACCCGAAGGTGCTTACCGGCATGGCGGAAACGCTGCGCTGCGAATGCGCTGCCGGCGGAGAGCGCTGTATCACCTCCATTTCCGCCCTGCATACCGATTTCACAGAAGCCCCTTCCGCCTATCTGGAGGCAGCAGCCGCCTATGAAAACCGGTTTGTCATGGGCAGCCAGAAGGTACTCTGCTACGGCGATATCTCCCCTGACCTGGAGGAGATCCTTCCCCAGGCCCGCAAGATCACAACCTCCATCAGTCAGGCGCTGACCCTGGGAAGCCGGGAAGTTCTGGACGTCCGGATCAGCGACCTGCTGCATTTCCTGAAGAACACCAGCATGTCTCCCTTCGCGTTCCGGATGATCTACAGCGAGGTGATCCGTTCCCTGGTGCACACGCATACGGCGGCGCTGTCCGGACAGGGCTCCGTTCAGGAAACCTACAACATCTTCACTCTCACCTCCTGCCAGTCCATTGATGACCTGGATGAACTCCTGCGCAGGCTGTGCGACCGCCTGATCACCGGAGAATCAGCTTCCGGGGAGAAAGTTCCGGACGAGGAGGATGAGATCAGCCAGGTCGTCCGCTACATGGAAGAGCACTTCAGCGATCCGGAGATCTCCATCACCGCCCTGGCGGACTCCCTGGAGCTTTCAACCACCCGGTTCAGCCTTTCCTTCAAGGAAAAGGCCGGGATGTCTCCGCTGGAATACCTGACCCTCCTGCGGGTGGAACACGCCAAGGAACTGCTGGAATCCAGCGACCTGACTATCCGGGACATCAGCACGCAGGTCGGCTATTACGACTCCGGCTCCTTTATCCGCCGCTTCAAGCAGGTAACAGGCGAAACGCCCCTGCAGTACCGGCGCGGAAGAAATCCGAAAAAAGAGAACGGCATTCCGGACCGGGATGCCTCCGTCCCGACAGAGGAGTAAAACCATTCTATGATTCATACTGATCAGATCAATATTCGGGATCCCTATGTCCTTGTGCACAACGGCACCTATTATCTTTACGGCACCCGCGGCCCCGACTGTTGGGGACCCGCGGACGGTTTCGACGTGTATACCGGACAGGATCTTGTGTCCTGGGAAGGCCCCCGCGTCTGTTTCCGGAATGACGGCTCCTTCTGGGCCGACCGGAATTACTGGGCTCCGGAAGTGCATCCCTGGCAGGGAATGTTTTATATGTTCGCCAGCTTCAAAAGCGACACCCGCCGGCGCGGCACGGCCATCCTGCGGTCCCCCTCTCCCCTGGGCCCCTTTGAGCCCTGGTCCGACGGTCCGGTTACCCCCGCGGACTGGGAATGTCTTGACGGAACATTCTACGTTTCCGCGGACGGTACCCCCTGGATCGTATTCTGCCATGAATGGGTCCAGGCCGGCGACGGAGAAGTTCTCGCCATGCGCCTGACGGATGACCTGAAGACGTCGGCCGGTACACCGGTTCTGCTCTTCCGGGGTTCCGACGCTCCCTGGAGCCATGCCGTACGGCATTCCTCCGGCATAACCGGTTTCGTCACGGACGGTCCTTTTTTGTGGCGCGGAAAAGACGGCTCCCTGCTCTGCCTCTGGTCCGGCTTTTCAGAAAAAGGATATGCCCAGGGGCTGGCTGTTTCCGACAACGGGGAGATCGACGGGCATTTTTCACAGGCTGATCCGCTTTTCCTGGAGGACGGCGGCCACGGTATGCTTTTCCGTTCGAAGGAAGGCAGAACCCTCCTGGCTCTCCACAGTCCGAACACCCATCTGCTGGAGCGTCCCCGCTTTGTACCGGTGGATCTCTGATCCCGCAAAGGATCTCCTGAAATCTCCCTTTATGAAAGGATAAAACATGCATTACGTTCTGGCGATCGACATCGGCGCGTCCAGCGGCCGGCACATTGTGGGCTGGCGGGAAGGAAGCGGGATCCGTACAGAGGAGGTCTATCGCTTTCCCAACGGCATCACGGAACAGGACGGCAGCCTGACCTGGGATACCGATGCCCTGCTTTTCCATGTCAAAGCAGGCATTGACAAAGCCCTGGAAAAATACCCCTCCATCCAAAGCCTTTCCATTGATACCTGGGCCGTGGATTATGTGCTGATGAATGGCGGCAGCCCTGTCCTTCCCTGCTACGCCTACCGTGACAGCCGTACGGAAGCAGTGATCGGAGAGGTTCACGAAAAGATGCCTTTTCCGGAGCTGTACCGGCGCACCGGCATCCAGTACCAGCCCTTCAACACCCTCTACCAGCTGTATGCCGACAAGGTTTCCGGGCGGCTGGATCAGGCCGATGGTTTCCTGATGATCCCGGAATACCTGATGTACCGGCTGTGCGGTGCGGAAAGCCATGAATACACCAATGCCACGACCACCGGCCTGGTCAGCGCGGAAACCGGGGAATACGATCCCGGAATCATCAGCGTCCTGGGCCTGCCCGCGCGTTTTTTCGGGCCTCTCCGGCAGCCCGGCACCGTGATCGGGGAATACAGGGGGATCAGGGTTATGCTCTGCGCCACCCATGATACCGGAAGCGCGGTGGAAGGCATTCCCATGGAAGGCTGCCAGCCTTATATCTCCAGCGGCACCTGGAGCCTGCTGGGGGTGAAGACCGAACGGCCGGTCATCACTGAAGCCGGCCGGCTGGCCAACTGGAGCAATGAAGGCGGTGCCGGATATAACCGTTACCAGAAGAACATCATGGGTATGTGGCTCATGAACCGGCTCCGGGCGGAGCTGTGTCCGGACAGACCCTGGGATGAGATCATGGCCGAAGCGGCCGAAAAGCATTTTGATCACCTGGTGGATGTGAATGACCCGGTCTTCCTGGCACCGGAAAGCATGAAGGCCGCCTTTGATTCCAGGCTTCCCCATCCGCCCCGGTGTATTGCCGGCTACTTCCGGTGCGCCTGCAGGTCCCTCGCCGACGGATACCGCCGGGCTGTTGAGGAAATGGAGCAGAACACCGGGCGGCGCTATGACAGGCTGTACATCGTCGGCGGCGGAGCGAAGAACACATACCTGAACCGCCTGACCGAAGAATCGACCGGAAAGCAGGTGACCGCCCTGCCGATCGAAGCTACCGCTCTGGGAAATATACGCATTCAGCTGAAAGGTGGAACTGATACATGAGTTATGAAGAATCCAGGAAACGGTATGCAGCCCTGGGTGTGGATACCGATGCCGTCATCCGTCTCCTCAGGGCAGTGCCTGTCAGCCTTCACTGCTGGCAGGGTGATGATGTCCGCGGTTTTGATACCGATCCCTCCAAGCCCCTGACCGGCGGCATCCAGACCACCGGCAATTACCCCGGACGGGCCAGGACGCCGGAAGAGCTGATGGCTGACCTGGATATGGTCCTGAGCCTGATCCCCGGCACGCCGAAGATGAACCTGCATGCCAGCTATGCCATCTTTGAAAACGGTGAATGGGCAGACCGGAACAGGCTGCAGCCGAAACATTTCCGGAAATGGGCAGCTTTCTGCAAAGAACGGAACCTTGGCTGTGATTTTAACCCCACCTTCTTCTCCCATCCGAAATGCGATCCGCTGACCCTTTCCAGTCCGAATGCCGAAACCCGGAAATTCTGGATTGAGCACGGCAAGGCCTGTATCCGCATCAGCAGCTACCTGGCGGAGGAACTGGGCTTCCCCTGCGTCATGAACATCTGGACCGGCGACGGGTTCAAGGACATCCCCGGCGACCGTATAGGCCCCCGGATCCGTTACCGTGACGCCATTGACGAGATCCTGCGGGAACCCTATGACTTCAGCCGGGTGAAGCCCTGCATTGAAAGCAAAGTGTTCGGCATTGGCGTGGAGGCCTATACAACAGGCAGCGCAGAGTTCGCCCTGTGTTATGCCGCCATGAACCGGGACAAGTGCATCCCCCTGATGGACAACGGTCACTACCATCCCACCGAGGTGGTCAGCGACAAGATCCCCGCCCTGCTGACTTTCTTCCGGGAAATCGCCCTGCATATAACCCGGCCGATCCGCTGGGACAGTGACCATGTGGTCCTGTATGACGATGAAACCCGGGAAATTGCCCGGGAGATCGTTCGCTGCGGCGGTCTGGACGGCCGTGTGCATATCGCCCTGGATTACTTTGATGCCAGCATCAACCGCATATCCGCCTGGGCAACCGGATACCGGAACCTGCAGAAGGCATTGCTCTATGCCCTGCTGCAGCCCCATGAGGAAATGAAAGGACTGCAGGATAAGGGGCAGTTCAGCCGGCTGATGGTCCTGCAGGAAGAAATAAAAACCATGCCCTTCGGGGACATCTGGGCGGAATACTGCCGCTTCTGCGGAAAGCCCGCCGACGGCGAATGGTTCCCGCTGGTGGAAGAATATGAAAAGAAAGTGCTGGTGAACCGCAAATGAAAGATATCCTGGCCGCCCCCTTTATGACGGAAATGATACGCACCGCGACAGCCATGTATGACCATGGCTGGGATGAACGCAACGGAGGCAATATTTCCCTGATGCTGGACGAAAAGGAAGCCGGGGAATACCTGGATATGCACAGTGTCCTGCGAACCATCCCGACAGGCTTTTCCATGCCGGAACTGGACGGGAAAATCTTCCTGGTCACCGGCACCGGCAAATACTTCAGAAATATACAGTATGAACCGGAGGTCAATCTGGGGATCATCCGTCTGCGGGGCTGCGGGCAGCAGGCGGACCTGCTCTGGGGATACTCGGACGGCGGACAGTTTACCAGTGAGTTCCCTGCCCATATGATGAGCCATTCAGCGCGGCTGAAGGTGAACCCGGCAAACCGGGTGATCATGCACTGCCATCCGGCAAACCTGCTGGCCATGACCTATGTACACACACTGGATGAACGGGAGTTTACCCGAACCCTCTGGCAGATGTGCACTGAATGCGTGGTTGTTTTCCCGGACGGTGTAAACGTGCTTCCCTGGATGCTGTGCGGCACCAATGAGATCGGTGAAGCCACAGCAGAGAAAATGAAGACCGCGCGCCTGGTAGTCTGGAGCCAGCACGGGATTTACGGAGCCGGCAAAGACCTGGATGAGACCTTCGGCCTGATCGAAACCGCGGAAAAAGCCGCTGAGATCTATATGAAGATCGCCCATCTGCCGCGGATCAACACGATCACGGATGAACAGATGCACCTGCTGGAAAAGCGGTTCGGCATCAAAGCCCGGGAGGGATATCTGGAGGAACCGGATCGGGGGACGGACAAATGAAACAGCATGCAGGAAAAAACATCCGGGAGCTGAAAGTTGCCTATATCGGCGGCGGTTCCCGCGGCTGGGCCTGGGGCTTTATGAAGGATCTTGCCCTGGACGGCGAAATCTGCGGTACCGTACGCCTGTATGATATTGACCGGGAAGCCGCAGACCGGAACAGGATCATCGGCGAAAAGATCAGCGCCCATCCGGATGCTGTTTCCCGTTGGGCTTATACAGTCTCTGATTCCCTGCAGGAAGCCCTGACCGGAGCGGACTTTGTGGTCATCTCCATCCTGCCCGGCACCTTTGATGAAATGGAATCAGACGTCCATCTGCCGGAGCGGCTGGGGGTCTGGCAGCCGGTGGGTGATACGGTCGGCGCCGGCGGATTCATGCGTTCCATGCGCACCATTCCCATGTTTGTCACCATCGGCGAGGCCATCCGGGATTACGCGCCGGAAGCCTGGGTGATCAACTATACCAATCCCATGTCCCTTTGTGTGCGCACCCTCTATGAGGTTTTTCCGTCGATCCGGGCCTTCGGCTGCTGCCATGAGGTCTTCGGCACCCAGAAGCTGCTCTGTTCCATGCTGAAAACCGGGGAAGGGATCGACAGGGTAAAACGGCAGGACCTGTATACAACAGTCACCGGCATTAACCACTTCACCTGGCTGACCAGCGCCTCCTGGAAGGGGACGGACCTCTATCCCCTCTATGCCCGGTTTGCGGAAAAGTACGCGGAAAGCGGCTACAGCGAAGGCGGGGATGACAACTGGATGAATTCTCACTTCAGCTGTGCCCAGCGGGTAAAGTTTGATCTGTTCCGGCGTTACGGGGTCATTGCCGCTGCCGGGGACCGGCACCTGGCGGAGTTCGTGGCGCCCTGGTATACACGGGATCCCGAAACAGTCCGGGAATGGAAATTCAGCCTGACCCCCGTTTCCTGGCGGAAGCAGGACCTGAAGGAAAAACTGCAGATGTCGGATGACCTGGTCAGCGGAAAGAAGGAAATCACCCTGAACGGTTCCGGGGAGGAAGGGCACCTGCTGCTGAAAGCCCTGCTCGGTCTCGGCGATATGGTGTCCAATGTCAACATTCCCAACCGGGGCCAGATTCCCAATCTGCCCCTGGGCGCCGTGGTGGAAACCAACGCCCTCTTCGGGCTGAACCGTATTGATCCCGTATACGCGGGGCCGGTTCCCGCCTCCATCCTGCCGCTCATCACCCGGCATGTGCTGAATCAGGAAAATACCCTGACCGCTGCCCTCCGCTGTGACCGGAAGCTGGGCCTGACCACCTTCCTCAATGACCCGCAGCTGGCCGCAGTTACCCCGAAGGACGGGGAAAAGCTCTTTAATGACATGCTGGAAAACCAGCGGACCTTCCTGCCCGAAAAATGGTTTGAATAACTCCGGACATCCGAAAGAATCATATAATCAGGAAACCCGCTTCTGATTTTTATCAGAAGCGGGTTTTTTCCGCCATTCTTCATTTTTCATTCTTCATTTTTCATTTCCGCTTTATAATCCTGCACAGTTCATATTTCCCTGGCATCGCCCGCCCTTCAAACACCGTCTCTCCGTTCCGCCGGTACAGCGGCGGGATCCTGATGGTTTCCCCGGTCACAGGATGCTTCCGCAGCGGCAGCTCAAGCGCTTCCGCATCGCCGGTCACATGGATCAGGATCGTTGCCGGCTGCGCTCCCGAAGCCACATACGGATAGAGGACAAAAGTATCATTATCATAAGGAAAGAGGCTTATACCCGCCTTGCTTTCCAGGTAGACACCGCCCGCGGGAAACTCCCTGCGGATCCGGGTCAGGACTTTCCCCGGCAGCTTGTACAGATCCGGAAAGTTGTCCGGTACCGCCAGAGTCAGCATCTGTCCCTTTCCGTAAGTATCCCGCAGCAGCAAACCAAAGCTTTCTTCCGATTCCGCCACCTTCGCCAGTGCCCAGGTGGCATTATTCCGGAATTCGCACACCGGAATACCGATCTCTTCCGTACCCCGGGGAAATTCTGTCGAGGGCCATACTCCCGCGTTCTCCACCCGGTAATTCCGGCCCCGGATCCTGCGGCCGGTGAAACGGATGGAGGTCATCCGCTGGATTCCCCGGTCCATGGTATCTTCCACGAAGCCGCTGGTCACCAGCGCTTTGCCGCCAGCCGCCACATACTTCTCCAGCTTTTCCACCACATCCGGATCGCAGGCGGAGGAACGGGTCAGCAGGATATACTCCGCCTTTTCCGGCCAGTAGGGTGTCAGCATCACCGGCAGGCCGCACATACCCAGGAAATCCTGGATGTTGTCCTCACCCTGGCAGTTGTCCGGCAGGTAACACTGAATGCCCACCGGATTGCCGCAGTAATCCAGCACCTCATCCAGTTTGTCCAGGTGCCAGCCCAGCGGCGGAATGAATGGATTGTCCGTCAGCATCTGGAAGCAGAACAGCATGATCTCCTTCGGTTTGGAGAACGCGGTCAGGTACGCCTGCTCCAGGTACTGTTCCGTGATATGCAGGTCAAAGGGATCGAACCAGCCTCCGCCGTTGTGTTCCGGCCACATGTTCTCAAAATAAGTCATCAGGGAATAGCTCAGGTAGCGGGGCAGGTGCTGGTCTGTGGTTACGGTATCCCGGGCTTCCGTTCCGGTGTAGATCCGGTCGAACAGCTTCCGCTGCGCCGCAGGATTGTATCCTGTTTCCTGGTAGCTCTCCGCCCAGTTGGGATACTTGATGGTGATCCGGCATTTCGGATTGGCTGCCTTCGCCGGGGCGATCACGTCCTCCCGGCTCACCTTTTCCATCAGGTGAAGGCGGTATTCCTTCCAGCTGCCGTCCGTAATCCCGCGCTCCCGGTTATATTCATCCCGTCCCCGGCGGCAGGCCTCGCAGGTACAGTTGGTAAAGAAGAAATCGTCAATAATGAACTCGTCAAAATGCCCGCCGATAAAGCTGCAGACCTTCCGGAGTTCCGCCAGCATCTTTTCATCGTTGTAGCAGAAAGTGTCAAACAGGCGCTGCTTCGGTTCATCCCCTTCCGGGGTTCGGATCGTGGTGGTCAGGCCGCCGGCCACCGCCACCCCGTGCTTCTCAAAAACCTTCCGGCACAGGTTCACATGCTCCTCATCCGCCAGGATCCCGGCGCGGTAGGGCTCCAGGTAAACCTTGTCCGGCCGCAGGTACTTTTCAAAAAAGCCGATATCCTTTTCCAGCTTTTCCTTTTCCGCCCGTGCCGTTGCCTGCGCGATAAAATAATAGACCAGCTTAAAGTTCCGGTAGTTGCCCATGTATATATTCCTCCGTCATGTTGATGGACTGTGTAAACGATCTCACTGTATCAGGGACAGTATAGCTTCTATCTCTTTCCGGCACAAGCCCGGAAGCGTAAAAGGCGCCTTCACTCTTTTGTTGACGGGTTCCGGAATGCCTGATAAGCTTAAAACAGTCAGGATATCCGCAGATTGAAGAAAGGACAGGGCAACATGGAAAATAACGATATAAATGATATTCATGCTTTGGACAAACTTTTGCGAAACATGTTTCACACAATCAGACATGAGCCCCGCCAGGACACCAGACCTGCTCAATCCACAATGATAACCATGCTCAGGAATGTAGAGATTGCCTTGTCACAGCCGGATGACATCGGTGATTTTTTCGCTGTTGTAAAATCGCAGTATTTCGGCATGTTCCCGCCAAAATGCGGCTTGTCTGAATTCTATATCTCGCGGGAAGATCCCGCTGAAATGCGCCGTCTCAATGCGGAATATGAAAAAACCAAAGCACAGATAAGTGAAATCCTGAACAGGCACTGATCGGCCAATACTTATGAGCAATTGATTTATAAGGGATATGGCTTGTTTTTTCTCCGGGGATAGTGTATGATGTGCCAGTAATTCAGTATGTAGGAGGGATTTTATCATGGCTGAACAGTATGTTACCGGTGAAACACTGGTTGGTGAAGTTGTTACCAAGTATCCCGAAGCGATCGAGATCCTGCTGTCCATCGGCATGCACTGCCTGGGCTGCCCCGCTTCCCGCAATGAATCCCTGCAGGACGCCTGCGCGGTTCACGGCATTCCCGCGGAGCAGGTCATTGACGCGATCAACGAGAAGATCGCTGAGAACAAGTAAGTTCTGATCGGCAAAAAAGCCGGAGGATTATTCCTCCGGCTTTTGTCATGTCTTTGATCAGTTTGTTTCTTTGGCCGCGGTCAGGCTTTCATAGGTCACACCGTATTTCTCGGCGATGTCCCGGGCAAAGGACTGGCCTTCCGGCGGGGCGATGACCACCCGGAAGGAATGCTTTCCTTCCTTTGTTTCCGCCACAAGGGAAACCGCTTTCCCTTCCGCGTCCCCTGTATTAATCACCATGTCCAGGTCCTGGGCCAGTTTGTGCATGTGGGTATTGTAGATCGTGCGGGTTCCCCGGCCCAGGATCGCCCGTACCGCGTCCGCCGCGATAAAATATCCTTCCTCAAAGGACGTGGTGGCAAAAGTCTCGTTCAGCAAAAGCAGGGTATCCGGGGTGCAGCGCACAAACAGTTCCCTGAACCGCCGGCATTCCTCTCCCAGCCGACCCAGGTCCAGTGTCTTGTCCTCATCCGCCGGGAAGTGGGTGAGCACGCTGTCCGCCGGATCATAGCTGAAGCGATCCGCCGGCACCGGCAGGCCGCTCTGGGCCAGGATAAAGAGCTGGCCGACAGCCTGGGTTACGGTGGTTTTTCCGCCCCGGTTGGCACCGGTCAGGACATAGACCCGCTTCTCCCGGTCAAAAACCAGGTTGTTCGGAACCACATTCTCCGGTTTCTCGGTGGCGATCAGCTTCAGGTTGTAGAGTCCTTCCGCCTCCATACCGGCTGCCCCGTCCCGGTTCAGCCTGGCCTGCGGCTTGCAGAAATGCCAGCCTGCTTTCTGTTTCTTTTCAATATATTCCGCCCACCGTGTATAAAACGCCAGTTCCGGGATCAGGTCCGCCATTTCCTTCACGCTGACGTTCAGGTACTGCCCCAGGGTGTCCCGCAGTTTCCGGGCGATCCGGGAAGTCAGCATGGACGCGGCGCTGTCCATCTGCCGCGGTACATTGCCGCTGCCGTCTGCCGCAGGGACCCGTGCCAGGGAAAGGGCTGCCAGCGGATTGCGGAAAACCACAGCCTTTTCGATCGTCTGCCCGATGGAACCCAGCGGTCCTGTTTCCGTATTGGCCGGATAATAGTTGTAACTTCCGTTCCAGTCCGCTTCCTTCCGGATCTCATCCCGGGGCACAACAGAGGTCAGGAAATTCTTCAGCAGGTTCGAGCGGGTAAAAGGCTTCGCGTTGACGGATACCAGGCCGAGGCTGACCGCCTCAAACCGTTCATTGACATTGATGCCCACCGTCAGGCTCCGGATGTCGGAAGCGGCGATCCGCATTTCCTCCACATCCCTGCGCAGGGCTTCAAATCCCCGGTCCCTGTAGATTTGATCCACAGCATCCCGCAGCGCGGTCAGTCCTTCCGATACCAGGTCTTTATCCGACAGACATTCCCGGATCGCTTCCACGGTCAGGATATAGTCGTGGTATTCCTCCAGCCGGTGCATCAGATCCCAGATGCTTGTCTCGTCGCCCTCATGGCGGTTGACCACGCCATAATCATAGAACATCTTGACCTTGTCCAGCAGCTTCATCAGCCGTTCCCGGATTTCCGGGTGCCGCATGATATCCTCAAAAACATCGCTGCGGAAAGCCGCCACCCGCGGATCGGCCGTCAGGCTCATCATTACTCGACGGATCAGCTGAACCTCCTGGGGCTGGGATGCCACCTTTTCCGCCAGGATATCCAGTCCGAGATCATGCCAGGTTTCCTCCGGGATCTCCCGGTATGTCACTTCCTCCTGCCGGGGAAACAGAATGCTCAGTTGAGACTGTTTCATGTCAGGCTCCTTCATTTTCATTTCATTTCTTTCCGCATTATAGCCGATCCCCGTCCCCGCGTAAAGCCCGGCGGCCCGCTCCGGATGACAGTCTTCCCGCGATATGGTACAATGATCCCCGGATTAAAAAGGGGGCTTGTAAAATGGGAAAGCAGGACAAAACCAACTGTATGCGCGTGCTGGACAGCAAAAAGATCGCCTATACACCCCATCTGTATGAGGCGGATCCCACCCTGACCGGGGAACAGATCGCCGGCATCCTGAACGAGGCCCCCGACCAGGTCTTCAAAACCCTGGTCACTATCGGCAAGCCGCAGAAATACTATGTGTTTGTCATTCCGGTCAATACGGAACTGAACCTGAAGAAAGCCGCGGCAGCCGCCGGTGAAAAATCCGTCAGCATGATCCCCCAGCGTGACCTGCTGCCCCTGACCGGCTATGTCCATGGCGGCTGCTCCCCCATCGGAATGAAGAAACGCTTCCCTTCGTTTATTCACGGGAGCGCTTCCGGGCTCTCCCGTATCTTTGTCAGCGCCGGCCGGGTCGGCTGCCAGGTGGAGCTTGCCCCGGAAGACCTGATCCGCATTGCGGAGCTGAAGCCGGCGGACCTGGTTTAATTGACTTTCCGCACCACCCCGTGATAAACTGTAATGTATTGTTTTTCACCATTTTCCGCCCTTTGCGGCGTTTACTGTAACGGAGGTTTTTCATGACAAAAAAACGTGCCCTGCTGTGGCTGATCCCGACCATTCTTCTCCTGCTGATGATCCCGTTTATCGTGCCCTCTGCGCTGACTTATGCCGGCGCTGAAGAGCTTGATCTTCCTGAATACAATCCGGTGGAACTGACCAACCCCAATCCGGGCCCCCAGCTTCCCCTGCCCGACGCGCGCGGCGCCGACCTGGAGCACTACTCCGCCAATCCCGACGGCTACGTCTATGACGAAGCCACCGAGGCAGCCTGGGAATACCGGGACGGTACCCTCTATGTAAAGATCGAGAACCGGATGATCGGCAACACAAAGGTGTTTTTCACCTGGGTCCAGATCGCCGATCCCACCCAGCTGCGCACCCACGTCAGCCAGGAAACCAGCCCTATCCGTGAAGCCAAGAAGGTGAACCCCGTCCTGGCCATCAGCGGAGATTGGTATTCCGGCCGCAGTGAGGGCATCATCTACCGCAACGGTGTCCAGATGCGGGCCCCGAAGCCCTTTGGCAACTATGACGCGCTGATCATTGATGACCAGGGTGATTTCCATATCCTTTACCGCCCGGCGGCCGATGCCTTCGCTCCCTATGAAGGCCACATCCTGCACAGTTTCCTCTTCGGTCCCGCCCTGGTGATCGACGGCGAGCTGCAGGTCTTTGACAAGAACAACTACGGTTCCGGCGCCGGCATGGGGCTCCCCAACAAGACCCAGCGGCAGGCCATCTGCCAGATGGACAAGCTGAGCTACCTGATCATAACCACCGAAGGCCCGAAGGACACCAACGCCAAGGACGGCGGATTCACCGCCCAGGAACTTGCCCAGCTGGCCTATGATATGGGTGCTGTCAACGCCTACAACCTGGACGGCGGAAACTCCGCCTGCCTGCTTCTGAACGGCGTCAAGATGAACCGTTTCAAAAAAGGCGGCGTCCGTGAGATCACTGACCTGGTGTACTTTATTACCGCGGAAGAACCGCCGGTTCCCACAGAAGTTCCTACCGAAGTTCCCACAGATGTTCCTGAAGATATTCCGGCCGAAACCCCGGCTGTTACGGAAGAAGGAAACACTCAGCCATGACACCGCTCTGGACTCTCGGGTCGCTGCACGTGACCCCCTACAGCCTCATGATCCTGCTCGGCGCCCTTGCGGGCGTCGCGCTGTCTTTGCGCAAAAAGGAGATCCGTCCCCTGCTGCCCGCCGTGATCCTCGGCGCGCTGATCGTCGGACACGCGGCCTGGGTGCTCTTCTGCCCCTATGACCTGGAAGCCTACGAAGGAAAGCTCTTCATGCTGCTGCGCCCCTGGGACGGCGGCTATACTCTTTACGGTGCGCTGCTGGGCGGTGCCCTTGGCGCCCTGATCGCCGGAAAGCTTTCCGGTGTCAGATGGCTGGATGCCCTGGATGCCCTTGCTCCCGGAGCCTGTGCTTCCATCTTCTTTGCCCGGATCGGTGAAGTATTCACCGGAGAAGGCATCGGCCGTATCACGGAAGTGGACTGGACTCATTTCTTCCCGCTTTCCGTATGCGCATACCAGGATGAGTACTTCGAAGAGTGGCGCTATATCGTCTGGTTCTGGGAGGCCCTGGCCGCCCTGATCCTGCTGATTGTACTGCTGAAAAATGAAAAGAAAGCTTTCCCCGGCCGCCAGACCGCTGTGTTCCTGATGGTCCTGGGAACCACCCAGATCCTGCTGGAGCAGATGCGGCGGGATCACTATCTCCGTCTCATCGTGTTCGTCCGTGTAAACCAGCTGGCGGCACTCGCCACGCTGATCATTGTCCTGGTGGCACTGCTGATCCGCCGGAAACCCGGGAAGACGAAGGTGATCTGGTGCCTGGTGACGCTGGTGCTTGCCTCGCTGGCGGATATGGCTTCCGAGTTTGTTTTTGACAAATATGAATATGCTCCCTGGCTTTACCTGAGTATGCCCCTCGCGGTCCTCGCCTGCTCCGCCATGCTGTGGACCTGGAAAAAGCAGAAAGGACTGCTGCCTGCTGTCCTGCTCTGCGTTGTCACCGCGGCTCTGCTGATCGGCTATGCCTCCAGGAACTGGGATGAAATAGAACTGGAACCCGTTGATGATCTGGTCCGTTTCGCTATCCTCTATGCCACCATGGTCGTTGACCTGGTCTGCATCGGCCTGACCATCCATTTGAATCTTCAGCCCAAAAAAGAATAAAAAACCGGTGAAGGAGGAAGCTGCATGAGTACCGCCAGATCCCCCGTTTACTTTACCGACTTCAGAACCGTTCCCAACGTCAGCCAGGGTGTCAAGCTGCAGCGGCTGTGCCGCCGGGCCGGAATCGATAAGATCGATTTCACGGAAAAGTTTGTTGCCATCAAAATGCACTTCGGAGAGCTGGGCAATTTTGCCTATCTCCGGCCCAACTATGTCAAAGCAGTCGCTGACCTGATCAAAGAGCTTGGCGGAAAACCGTTCCTCACGGATTGCAATACCCTCTATCCCGGCAGCCGGAAGAACGCCGTGGATCATCTGTACAACGCGGAAGTCAACGGCTTCAACAGCGTCACCACAGGCTGCTATATCATCATCGGCGACGGCCTGAAGGGAACCGATGACATCACCGTTCCCGTTCCCGGCGGTGAATACTGCAAAGAGGCTTATATCGGCCGTGCCCTGTATGACGCGGATATCATCATCTCCCTCAATCACTTCAAGGGGCATGAGATGGCCGGCTTCGGCGGTGCGGTCAAAAATCTGGGCATGGGCGGCGGAAGCCGCGCCGGAAAGATGCAGCAGCACAGCGACGGTAAGCCGGTTGTCAGTCCGGATCTGTGCCGTTCCTGCCGTAAATGCGCCCGGGAATGCGGTTCCGACGCGATCACCTATGAAAGCGGCAAAGCCTTTATCATGCAGGGTATCTGCAAGGGCTGCGGAAGATGTATCGGCGCCTGCGCCTTTGATGCCATCCATCCGTCCTTCGACACATCCGCTGATATGCTGGGACGTAAAATGGCGGAATACACCGCCGCCATCTGCAACGGAAAGCCCAGTTTCCATATCAGCCTGATCATGGACGTTTCCCCCAACTGCGACTGCCACGGGGAAAATGACGCTCCGATCCTGCCTAACCTCGGCATGCTGGCCTCCTTTGATCCGGTAGCACTGGACCAGGCCTGTGCGGATCTCTGTCTTGCGGCGGATCCCATGCCCAACAGCCAGCTTTCCGATAACCTGGCCCGGCCCGGCTGGAAGCATCACCATGATCATTTCAAGGACAGCAATCCTAACGTCAGCTGGCGTGAAACCCTTGCCCACGGCGAAAAGATCGGCCTGGGAACCCGGAATTATGATCTCGTCCGTATTTGACAACCGTGATTTTTAAAGAATAATTCAGAAATTTACAGTTTTTACGAGCTTTCCGCATCTTTTCGGCGGGAAGCCCTTTTTCTTGACTATTTATGACTTTGACTATCTTTGACTTTTGAGTATACTATAATCAGCACAAGAAAGAGAGTGCGGTGGCCGGAGACCACAAAAAGAGTTCACCCGGAACCGGAATTGGAAACGGAACCGGATCAAAAGAATGGAGGGTTTTATATGAGTACTTTCCTGCCTGCTGTTTTCGGTGAGAATATGATGGACCTGTTTGATGACTTCGACCGTGATTTCTTCCGCGGCTTCAACCGCCCGGAGCATATGCTGTATGGCAAAAATGCCGCCCGGATGATGAAGACCGACGTCAGGGAAACGGACGAAGGGTATGAACTGGCTGTGGATCTGCCCGGCATGAAGAAGGATGATATCACCCTGGAGCTGCAGAACGGCTATCTGACCATCTCCACCCAGAAGAACCTGGAGAACAAGGAAGAGAAGCACGGCAAAATGCTCCGCCAGGAACGGTACACCGGTACCATGCAGCGCAGCTTCTACGTAGGTGACAACCTCACAGAGGAGGATGTGCAGGCCAAATACGAAGACGGTGTCCTGACCGTTAAACTTCCCAAGAAGGAAGCCAAGAAGGTTCCTGAAAAGAAACAAATCCTCATTGGATAAAAACAGGGGGAAGCAGGCGGCATCGCCTGCTCCCCTGTTTTTCAATTCAGAATTCATAATTCACAATTCATAATGACAGTGTGTTTTCCATACAAAAGGGAACGGTTCACCGAACCGTTCCCTTTAAAAGTATATATCACATTCGGCGGCAGCCGAATATTTCACATCGGCCGCAAGGCCGATATTTCGCATCCCGCGTAAGGGAGCGAAGGAAGCGGTGCCACGGTGTGGCATTTGCCAAAGGCAAAAGCAACCTGAACGAGTCAACCGAAACAAGCAGTGCGAAGCGCTCCAAGAGAGCAATGTGCTGATTGAGGTTGCGTATGATATTTCACATTGGGCGAAGCCCAATATTTCATTGTATATCGATTCCTTTATAAGGAATCGATATACCTGCACGCTGCCAGCGCTGCAGTCGCGCCGTCCGCCGCCGCGGTGGTCAGCTGACGCACTGTCTTGCTGCGGCAGTCTCCTGCCACAAAGACTCCGGGGGTTTTCGTCTCGCAGCGTTCATCGCTGTCAAAGTATCCCCATTTGTTCAATTCCGCCAGGTGAGCGAAGGCATCGTTCTCCGGGATCAGGCCGATAGCCACAAACAGGCCGTCACAAGCCACCTGTGTTTCTTCCCCGCCGGCCTGCGACTGTATGGTCACGCTGCGGAGAAGGCCTTCCTCCGTGTTCAGCGCAGTAATCTTTACACCGGAATGCTTTTCCACGTTCGGCCGGGAGAAAAGGATCTCCTGCAGCTTCTTCTCTCCGGTAAAGTCCGGGAGATCCTGCAGCATGATCACCTTTTCGCATTTTCCGGAAAGCAGGATCGCTTCCTGCAGTGCGGAATTGCCGCCGCCGGCCACACAGACGGTCTTTCCGGTATAGAAATCCCCGTCGCACACCGCGCAGAAACTGATTCCCTCGCCAACCAGCTCATTTTCACCCGGCAAGCCCAGCATCCGATGCTTCACGCCCGCGGCCACGATTACGGCTTTCGCGTCCCGCTCCAGTCCGTCATCGGTGAAAACCCGCTTGAAATCGCCATGATCCTCAATCCGGACCACTTCCGCCAGGTCCACTTCCGCTCCCTGGGCCATGATCTGGTCCAGCAGGGCTTCCGCGTATTCGTTGCCGCTCATCTGCGCCGTGCCCGGCCAGTTCTCCACCTTGGGGCTGTAGGTGATCTGGCCGCCGAAGCCATGCTTCTCCAGCACCAGGGCGCTCTTGCCGTTCCGCTGCGCATACAGCGCGGCGGTCATTCCCGCAGGACCTCCGCCGACCACAATGATATCAGTCATCTTTGATTTCCTCCAAAAAACGGGGACGCAGCCGCGTCCCCGTCTGTCTGCTTGCATTATCCAACCTGCTTGGCGGTCAGCATGCCCTTGATCTCGGAAACACCCTTGTACTTGGTGAATTCGCCGTCCTGACCCAATACGACCAGGGTCGGAGCCTGCTTTACGCCATACTGGTTGGTCAGTTCCGGATTATCTGTAGCCAGCACTTTCTTGAACAGGAACCCGGCCTTCTCCAGCATACTGATAGCCAGCTTGCAGTTCGGGCAGGTCGCGCTGACGAACAGGATCGCGCGGGCGCAGGAGCAGGACTTGGTTTCCTTCTCGGGTTCAGCAGCGGGCTGTTCCGCCGGAGCGGCTGCCGGAGCGGAAGCCACGATCGGGCCGGAATGGGTCAGCCGGCTGTGGCCGATATCATAGACCTTCCTGTCCTTGAATTCCTGAGCTTTACCGTCGTTCCAGTTCTGGACGGGGCGGTAGTAACCGGTGATCCGGCTGTAAACCTCGGTCTTCTGTCCGCAGTGGGGGCAGGTGTGCTGCTCACCGGTCAGGTAGCCGTGGTCCTTACACACGGAATAGGTAGGGCTCATGGTGTAGTAGGGCAGCTTGTAGTTTTCCGCGATCTTGCGAACCAGGTTCGCGGCGGCTCTCCAGTCCGGCAGCTTCTCACCCAGGAAGGCGTGGAAAACAGTACCGGAGGTATACAGCGTCTGCAGTTCATCCTGCACGTCCAGCGCGGAGAAGATATCCTCACTGTAGCCCACGGGCAGATGGCTGGAGTTGGTGTAGTAGGGAGTACCGTTCATGTTCGCGGTGATGATGTCCGGATACTGCTCCTTGTCATGCTTTGCGAAACGGTAGGTGGTGGATTCCGCGGGAGTCGCTTCCAGGTTGTACAGGTCGCCGTACTGCTCCTGGTAGTCGCTCAGGCGTTCACGCATATGGTTCAGCACGTCCTGCGCAAACTTCTGGGCTTCCGGATGGGTCAGGTCTTTCTTCAGCCACCGGGCGTTCAGAGCCGCTTCGTTCATGCCCACCAGACCGATGGTGCTGAAGTGGTTGCTGAAGGTGCCCAGGTACCGCTTGGTATAGGGATACAGTCCGCCCTCCAGCAGCTTCGTGATGACCGTACGCTTGGTCTTCAGGCTGCGGGCAGCAATATCCATCAGGTGATCCAGCTTCTCGTAGAATTCCTTTTCGTCCGCCGCTTCATAGCCCAGACGGGGCATATTGATGGTCACAACGCCGATGGAGCCGGTGGATTCACCGCTGCCGAAGAAGCCGCCGCTCTTTTTGCGCAGTTCCCGCAGGTCCAGGCGCAGGCGGCAGCACATGCTGCGCACATCGCTGGGCTCCATGTCAGAGTTGATGTAGTTGCTGAAGTAGGGGGTGCCGTACTTGGCAGTCATCTCGAACAGCAGGCGGTTGTTCTCGGTTTCAGACCAGTCGAAATCCCGGGTGATGGAATAGGTGGGGATCGGGTACTGGAAGCCGCGGCCGTTGGCATCGCCTTCGATCATGATCTCGATGAAGGCCTTGTTGACCATGTCCATTTCCTTCTGGCACTCACCGTAGGTGAAGTCCATTTCCTTGCCGCCGATGATGGCCGGCAGGTTTTCCAGGTCCTTCGGGCAGGTCCAGTCCAGCGTGATATTGGAGAAAGGCGCCTGAGTACCCCAGCGGCTGGGGGTGTTCACACCGTAGATGAAGCTCTGGATGCACTGCTTGACTTCCTTCTGGGACAGGTTGTCGATCCGGACAAAGGGAGCCAGATAGGTATCAAAGCTGGAGAACGCCTGAGCACCGGCCCACTCGTTCTGCATGATGCCCAGGAAGTTGACCATCTGGTTGCACAGCGTGGACAGGTGGCTGGCCGGAGAGCTGGTAATCTTTCCGGGAACACCGCCGAGGCCTTCCTGGATCAGCTGCTTCAGGCTCCAGCCGGCGCAGTAGCCGGTGAGCATGCTCAGGTCATGGATATGGATTGCGGCGCTGCGGTGGGCTTCAGCGATCTCGTTGTCATAGATCTCGCTCAGCCAGTAGTTGGCCGTGATGGCGCCGGAGTTGGACAGGATCAGTCCGCCCACGGAGTAGGTAACAGTGGAGTTCTCCTTCACGCGCCAGTCATTGATGCGGAGATAGTTGTCCACCAGGTCTTTATAGTTCAGGAGCGCGGAATTGACGTTACGTACTTTCTCCCGCTGCTTGCGGTACAGAATGTAGGCCTTGGCCACATCGGCATAACCGGCCTCGGACAGCACCTTTTCAACGCAGTCCTGGATGGTTTCCACCGCGATCTTGTTATCGCGGATCATCGGCTCATATTCGGCAGTGACCCGAAGAGCCAGCATATCGATCACACTGGGATGATACTGTTTGCCCAGAGCTTCGAAAGCTTTGGTGATGGCTTTTGAGATCTTGCTGATCTCAAATTCCGTGATTTTTCCGTCTCTTTTGACAACCTGATACATGACAAGCACTCCTGTTTCTTTCTATTTGTTGTTGTTCTGTAGTGCAGAATGACATAGAAATTTTGCTCACTAAATATAGCATGCCCCTCCACTTAAAGTCAATATGTTGTGAAGGTTTTTCAAAAAAATATCTATATATTGTGGAAACCATGAATTTCAACGCTTTCAGCCATTCCCTCCTGTACGTACAAAAAAAGCGATGCTATAATGCTGACGTGAGGTGAATTGCCATGACCCCTTTCAGCGTAACCTTCGGCAACGTGCTGCTGATGCTCCTGTACCTGCTGCCCGGTTTTTTCATGTGCAAGGTCAAAAAAATCAAACCGGACCACCTGAGCAGCGTCAGCGTCATCCTGCTGTACATCTGCGGGTTCGGCCTGTATGTGAACGCCCTTTCCTATCTGGATCCCTCTCCGGAACTTTTTGCCAAAATGGGGTTGTTCCTGCTGATCGCCCTGGCCGGGGAAACGGCGCTCATGCTCCTGATCCTGCTGGTGCTTGGCAAGGAGAAAAGGAAGGAATTCGCCCTGCGTATGCTGTCCATTGCCACCGTCATGGGTAATGTGGGCTTTTTCGGCATGCCGGTTGTCCGCGCCCTTTTCCCGGACGCGCCTGAGGCAGCGGTTTACTCTTCCATGTTCAATGCCGCCCTCAATATCCTGGCCTGGACCGTCGGCGTTTTCACCCTGACCGGGGAAAAGAAACACATTTCCCTGAAAGCCGCCCTGGTCAATCCCTCCATGCTGGCAGTGTTCACAGGCATCATCCTGTGCCTTCTGCGGGCAAAAAACTGGATCCCGGATATCCTGCGTACCGGCTTCAGTTCCGTCGGTGCCATGTCCACGCCCCTGTGCATGATCATCCTTGGCGTCCGCCTGGCCACCATGGATTTCAAAACGCTCTTCACCACGCGGCTTGCCTGGCTCATTTCAGCCGGAAAACTGATCGTTTTCCCGCTCTTCTGCTACCTGCTGGTGCTCCCCCTGCCCCTGGATCCTGTGTTCAAAGGCAGTGTCGTAATCCTGGCCGGTACGCCGTGTGCCAGCATCCTGCTGAACCTCGCCGAGATTCACCACAACGGCCAGGAGCTGGCCGCCAACTGCGCCCTGCTCTCAACCATCCTGAGTATTCTCACCATCCCGCTTCTCAGCCTGCTGGTATAAGCGTTTCCCTTTTCCCCTGCTGAAAGCAAAATAACCCCCGGTATTATACCGCGATCATCCTTTTCCTGCCGGATCATCGATGCTATACTTCAATCACAGTGAGTATTCACCGCGGACCGCAGAGAAAGGAAAGGGTTCTATGAAAGGCCTCCAAAGTACCGGGGCGATCATCCGGGATATGCAGGAAAAGCAAAACCATGTGCCGGATGAAAGCATTGTACAGACCAAAGGGTCTTCTGATACTTCCACCGGCTCCCTGTCTGTGGATCCCATGGTGGTTGTCTTCGGCCTCCTGGGCGCCCTGTTCTTCTGGGCTCTCAATCACCTGACCGGCGGCGCGCTCACCATTTTTCCCGGGCATCCTGAGCTTGATCCCATCATTACAGGTGCTGTCATTGGCGTATATTTCATGTACCGCAGGCTCAAAAAGGAACAGGATCTGCAGGATATAAAAGAGATACAGGACCACCTGGCAGACCGGAAAAAGCAGGAAAACTGATCATACAATATATAGAAGAAACAGCCCGGCATCAGCCAGGCTGTTCTTATTCTTCAGTCTTCAATATTCAATATTCATTAAATGGGCATTCAGTTTTCTGAATGCCCATTTTTTTAGTACGTTCCGTAAATCGCCCTGTACTGCGTGGGCGTACATCCCTTCTTTTCCCGGAACACCCGGTTAAAGGTTGCCACAGAGCCGAAGCCGCTTTCAATGGCCACATCCCGCATGGAGCGGTTTGTCCGGATCAGCAGATCCATCGCCACCTGGAGCCGCTTCTGGCACAGGTAATCCTTGAAGGAATAGCCGGTTTGCTTTTTGAATGACCGGGAGAAATAGTAGCGGCTGAATCCCGCAAACCCTGCCACGTTCTCCAGGGAAAGCTCTTCCCGATAGTGGTTGTTGATATAGGTCATGACCGCGTTGATCACTTCGGAATCCATGTTCCGCATGTTGTCAGCGGTGCGCGGCCGGATTCCGCTCAGGTACCGCTGGCCCAGGGTGGCATACACCCGGAGGATGCAGCTGTAGCAGGCGGTATTCCACATCAGCTCCCGCTTTTCATACAGGTCTTTCGCCCGGAGCAGCAGTTCCCGGATCCTCACATGGGCATCCGAACCGTCCCGCAGGTGGAAGGGTTTGTTAAAATAGATGGCCATGGATTTGATATCCCGCATGGTCATGATCGCGTCCGGCTCAAACAGGTACAGGTACCGGCTGCTTCCCTCTTCCATGGTCAGGGAGTGGGCAGTATCCTGCGGAATGATCAGGATTTCGCCCTTGCGGACCTGGTAAACCTTATCCTCTATGGTATAGGTTACCATGCCTTCCAGGGTCAGGAGGATCTCAATCGCGGAGTGATCATGGATCTCATATCTCCACGGAACATCTGAATACCAGATGCGGATGGATGAATCATCCAGGTAAGTGACGTATTCCCGCCTGCCCTGAAGCACACGGAAACCGTCTTCATACCGGGCAGCCCGGGCTGACACCTCTCGGGCTCTCATTTGTGACACCGGACCGCTCCTCCTTCTGTCGGGTAATAATTCTTAATTCCTAATTCTGAATTCTTAATTATCCTTTTACGCTGCCCAGCGCCATACCGGTTACGAAGTACTTCTGCAGGAAGGGATAAACCACCATGATCGGCACCGCGGAAACCACCGTGATCGAGGCACGGACCGTGATCGGCGCGACCTTCGATGCTTTGGCGGCCAGGGCGTCCGCGGAAGTCATGGCCGCGTTCGCCTGGTTCTGCGTTGTCTCAAGTTTCATCTTCAGCAGGTACTGCAGGGTATGCAGGTCAGCCTTGCTGCTGTTATACAGCCAGGTGGAGAACCAGTCGTTCCACGCGCCGACCGCGATAAACAGGGCAACGGTTGCCAGCACCGGCACGCACAGCGGCAGGATGATCTGGAAATAGCACCGCAGGTCACCGGCGCCGTCAATCTTACCGGATTCCACCAGTGCGTCCGGAATACTGTTGCTGATATAGGTCCGGATAACAATCATGTTAAAGCACTGGAACAGTGACGGTATAATATAGGCCCAGAAAGTGTTCTTCAGTCCCAGCACCTTGGAAACCAGCAGGTAGCCGGGAATCAGGCCCGCGTTTACATACATGGTCAGCACCATGACAGTGGTGATGAACCTGCGCAGCACGTATTCCTTCCGGGAGAGGGCATAGGACACCATGGTGGTCAGGAAAAGGTTCAGCAGCGTTGTCACAACTGTCTTGGACACGGATACGCCAAACGCTTTGTAGACCGCGGGATCCTTGATAATGGAAGCGTAAGCGTCTGTACTGAATTTACGGGGCCAGATTCCGATGCCGCCCTTGACGGCATCCATGGCTTCATTGAATGAGTATGCCACGGTGTTCAGTACCGGATAAAGGGTAATGAACATGATCAGGATCAGGACCAGAGTATTGCAAATGGGAAACACAATGTCCCGGTGTCTTCTGGTTTTAAAGGGCTTCATGGCTGTGGTTGTCATGTTCATTCCTCCTTAAATCAGCGTCTCTTCGTCGAGCGCTTTGGCGATTCCGTTCGCGCCTAACAGAAGGATAATAGCAACAACGCTCTTGAACATGCCGGCCGCCACACCGATTGAGAACCGCGGCCTTGCGCCGCCGAAGCTGTATTTCATAACGTATACGTCAATCGTACGCGAGAATTTCCAGATCAGGGGGTTTTCCATGAGGTACTGAACCTCGAAACCGGCATCCAGCAGATGACCGATATTCATGATCAGCAATACCATAAAGGTGGATTTGATACCGGGCAGCGTTACGTGCAGGATCCGCTGGAAACGTCCCGCGCCGTCAATTTCCGCCGCCTCATAAAGGCACGGGTCTATACCCGTCATGGCAGCGATGTAGATAATGGTGCCCCATCCGACTTCCTTCCAGACGTTGATCGCACCGAACAGCCACCAGTAGTATTCTCCCTTGCCCAGGAAGAACACCGGTTCCTTTGAGCCCAGTGCCAGAAGAAGCTCGTTGATGGAGCCTTTGGAAGCAAAGATATCCTGTGCCATACCGACCACGATAACCCAGGACAGGAAATGGGGCAGGTATGTCACCGTCTGAACCGTCCGCTTGAATTTGCGGTTCCGGACCTCGTTCAGAAGAATAGCCAGTATGATAGCGCAGAGCGTACCGAACACCAGGTTGATCACGCTCATAGCCACTGTATTGCGCAGTGCGAGATAAAACTCACTGTCGCCAAAGATGAATTTAAAGTTGTCCCAGCCGACCCACTTACTTCCTGCCAGGCCCTTCTTGACGTTATAATCCTGGAAGGCCGTCAGCCAGCCCCACAGAGGACCATAGTTGAACAGCAGAACATACAGGAGCACGGGAACGGACATGATCATCAGCTGATACTGTTTCCCTAGCGTCCGGAAGAATCCTTTCTTCTTTGTCGGCAAGATCGCTCCTGCGGTGGATGTCTTCAGGGTCATCTTTTCCTTCTCCTCTCAATAACGGCAAGGGGGGGAGAGACGAATCTCTCCCCCTCGCGTGGATACTATTGATTACTGATAGCGTTCCGGATAAACCTGCTTCAGGATTTCTTCATGCATGAAGTCAGCATAAATCTTGGAGTAGGGAGCGATCTCTTCCTGGAAAGCCTTGAAGTTGGCGTCGATTTCGCTCGGATCGCACATGATGATCTTGGGCAGCCACTCCATCTGGATGGACAGCCACTTCTGATAATCGATGTCGATGGGCTCTTTGTTGATCTGCCAGGCTTCTCCGTAGGGAGCCAGCTCGATAGCCGGGTTGAACAGTTCTTCAATGGCCTTGATGCCCAGCTTGGCATACAGGTCCTTGTCGTACTGAGGCTCGTTAGCGGTACGGATTTCGGGCTGCAGGGTGGGATCCCATGCGTTGCCGTTGTCCTGGGTGCCCTGCTTCTTGGGAGCGGAGGTGAAGATAGCTTCAGCCTTGTTGGCGCGCTTCCATTCGGAGTCAGACAGGTTCTTGTACTGCTCGAGGGTCATGTTCATACGGCCGTTTTCATCGATGAAGTAGTCTTCACCTTCAATACCCCACTGGAGGAGAATCTGCCACTCGTCGGAGAGCAGGGTGTCCAGCAGCTGCACCAGGCGCTCGGGATCTTCAGCGGTAGCGGCGATACCGAAGCCACGGTCACGGTTGATAACGTCACCGTTGATGTAGTGCTCTTCGATCTTCCAGTTTTCAGAGGGCAGTGCGATGCCTTCCAGATCGTCTTCATCATACAGAAGCGGGATGGGCAGGAAGGTTTCAGCGTACTTTTCAGCAGTCTGCAGGGACTGGGTGGCAGTGCCGAAGTCCCAGGCCTGGTCGAACATACCCAGCACGTAGCCGCTGGACAGAGCAGCGATGTACTGGTCATAGTTCATAACGAAGGTGTCGGCGCTGATGAGGCCCTTGTGATAGATGTCATTCAGCTTGGCGTAGTAGGGCTTCGCGTAATCCTGGTCGATGAAGGTCCAGGTGGCGAATTCCGGATCATTCACGTCAACCAGCACTTCACCGTCGTTGGGACGGCCCATGAGGTGCTGCACGGGGTTGATCAGGCAGAAACGGCGCCAGTCTTCGCACAGGATGGCGAATCCGGTGTAGGGGGTGCCGTCTTCAGCAGTGGGGTTCTCCTTGATGTAGCCTTCGAGCATTGCGAAGTACTCGTCAACGGTCTTCGGCACAACGTAGTTGTTCCACTCGATGACTTTCTTCTGGGCGAAGAAGGAAGGTCCGTTGTAGGTCTTGATGTTGTCATTGTACAGCACGCCGTAGTTGGGGATGATGTACAGTTTGCCATCCTTGCTCAGCAGCTGGTCCAGCTTCACGTTGGTGCTGTGCAGGTGCTTGTACAGGTTGGGGGTCTTCTCTTCGCTGATGTAGGGCAGCAGGTCGATCAGCACGTCAGCATCTTCCAGGATTTCAGCGCTGTTTCCGCCGTCGAACAGGTCGGGCTGTTTGTCGTCAGCGATCTTCAGAGACAGGGTCTGGTTCAGGTCGTTGGCCAGGAACTCGATTTCAAAGCTGATTCCGAGTTCGTCAGCGATCTTCTTGTAGATCTTGTTGTCAGCAGTGGGCTGATCGCCAGGATCTCCCTTGAACACGGTCACGGTGATGGGAGCGTTTTCCGCCATCACGGCAGGAACGATCGCGAGAACCATCGCCAGAGCCAACAGGGCAGCCAGGATTTTCCGCATAGTGTTTCTCCTCCAATTATTTCTTTTTGGCACCTCGTGCCTTTACACATATTTTGTCAAAATGTCCGTACTTGCACAATGGCACATTCGGTCATTGTTGATAAATCTTTGCTCTATTATTAATTGATTTTTGCTCTTGTATACTGCAAACGTTTACATGTATATTCATTTTGTGCGTTTCTGTATCGCCTTTATTTTCAATGCTTTTACGCCATTTTTATAATAACATGCTCTCATTATTTGCTCTTTTGGGTTGCGCATTTCTGCACAATCATCTCATTTTTATGATTGCGCAAATTTTTGATAAATCTGTTAACTTGTTGCTCTGTTTCCGTGTATATACAGCATATAGGGGATTGAATGTTCGGGTTTGACGCGGCAGGTTCGGATAAAAAATGCGCGCTGTCTGTATAAAAAAACACGGCTGGTATCAACCAGCCGTCTGGAAATTCATCAGCGTCTTTTACAGGAGTTTTTTCCGCATTTCCGCCGGATCAATGGGAGACAGATCTGCCGGGGGAACATCAAAGAGCGTCTTGCAGCCGAAGATCTGCCTGCTGTTCATCCGGACAACCGCCCGCGCGCAGGCTACCAGTACAGAAGCGGTGAACTCCGGATTGGAATCCAGCTTCAGGGAGAACTCCATCACGTGCTTATGCGCGCCGTCCTTACCGGTTGCGCCGCAGCGGATCACCTGGCCGCCGTGGGGCAGTTCACTGTGATTCAGCTTCATTTCCTCAGCGGAAATAAAAGTAACAGTCGTATCATAGTCCGCGAAGTAGTTGGGCATTTCCTTGATCTGCTTTTCGATCAGGGCCTTGTCCGCGCCTTCCTCCGCCACCACGTAGCATTCACGGGTGTGCTTCTGGCGGGTGGTCAGTTCCGGGTTTTCTCCGGCACGGACTTTAGCCAGCGCGTCTTCCACGGGCACGGTGTACTGCCGTGCGTCCTTCACGCCGGGAATCCGGCGGATCGCGTCACTGTGTCCCTGGCTGACGCCGCGGCCCCAGAAGGTATAATCCCTGCCGTCCGGCAGAACAGTGTTCATATACAGACGTGCCAGGGAGAACAGGCCGGGATCCCAGCCCGCGCTGATAATGGCAGTATGGCCGTGCAGCAGCGCTGCCTTATCCACATTGGCAAAATGTTCCGGTACCCGGGCGTGGGTATCAAAAGAATCCACCACGTTGAAGCTCTTCGCCAGCATGGGAGTCATCTCCGGCAGGTCGGAAGCGCTGCCGCCGCAGATGATCATAACGTCAATCTGTCCGACGTAGTTTTCCACGTCCTGCGCGGCATACACCGGTGCGCCGGTCAGGGTTGTCACCGTTTTCGGATCCCGGCGGGTAAATACGCCGAACAGTTCCGCGTCCGGGTTCTGCCGGATCGCCAGTTCCACGCCCCGTCCAAGATTGCCGTAACCGTAGATAGCTATCTTCATTGGAAATGCACTCCTTCTGAATGCATAATGCATAATGCATAATGCATAATTGTTTTTGTTTCTGTCTCCCGGAAACCATTTCCTCGGGACACTCCCTGTTCAGATTGTCCCATGCAGATGATCCTGCCCGGTTCATTATGCATTATGCATTATGCATTATGCATTGAAAGATTTGTCTCAGGCATTCAGCATATCTTTCATATCATACATTCCCGGCTTTTTCCCCGCCAGGAACGCCGCGGCTTTCAGGCTTCCCTCGGCAAACACGCCCCGGCCGAACGCCTCATGCTTCAGGCTGATCCGCTCATTCTGGGTGCTGATCATCACTTCATGAATGCCGACGATGTTGCCCATACGGATTGCGTGAATGCCCACTTCATCCTTTGTGCGCTTGCCCTGTCCGGAACGTCCGCAGTTGGCGGTAGCTTCCGGTCGGACTTCCTTGATGGCGTTGAAAAGCGAAAGGGCTGTCCCGCTGGGAGCGTCCAGCTTCCGGTCGTGATGCTGTTCCACGATCTCGATCTCGCTGTCCGGATAGAGCGCCGCAGCCCGCTTCACCAGATCGGTCAGCGTGGCAATGCCCAGGGAATAGTTCGCAGCCAGGAAGATCGGGATCTTCTTTGCCGCTTCCCGGATCCGGGCTTTCTCTTCCTCTGTCTGGCCCGTGGTCGCAAGCACCACCGGCAGTTTTTTCGCTTCCGCGAAATCCAGCAGCTCACCGGTCATGCTGTGATGGCTGAAATCAATGATCACATCCGCTTCAGCGGTGCACTCCTCAAAGGTTTTGACACAGATTCCCTCGGAAGCGGGGATCATCAGATCCACGCCCGCGACAATCTCACAGTTCTCCGCCGCCTCGGCGCAGGTACGTACTTCCCTGCCCATATGGCCGGTATATCCGGTCAGGATAATTCTCATTCGTTTACCTCCAGTCCCAGGTCGCGCATCTGCTGCAGCATCTTCTGCCGGTTTCCCTCCTCCATCGGCACCAGTGGCAGACGGAGCAGGTTCTTTCCGAAGCCCATGGCCGCACAGGCAGCCTTGGCGGGAATGGGGTTGGTTTCGATCATCAGCTGGTTCATCAGGGAGAGCAGCTTCAGCTGCATAGCGGCAGCGCCCTGCACATCACCGTTAAAGAAGCAGGTGCAGATTTCGGAAGTCTCCTTCGGCAGCATATTGGCGATCACGGAGATGACGCCAATGCCGCCCAGGCTCAGGGTCGGAACGATCTGGTCGTCGCAGCCGGAAATGATGTCCAGGTTATCCCCGCACAGAAGCCTTTCCTTGGCTACCTGGCTCAGGTTTCCGCAAGCTTCCTTGACAGCGGCGATCTTCTCATGCTTTGCCAGCTCCGCCAGGGTTTCCGGCAGCATATTCAGGCCGGTCCGGGAAGGAACGTTATACAGGATGCAGGGAACGTCGCTGGCATCCGCGATGGCGGAGAAGCTGGCGATCAGGCCCCGCTGGGTGGTTTTGTTATAATAAGGCGTTACCAGCAGCACCGCGTCCGCGCCAGCACGGCAGGCAGTCTTTGTCCGCTCAATGGCATGGGCGGTATTGTTGGATCCGGTGCCCGCGATGACCGGAATCTTTCCGGCAACACGTTTCACGCAGAATACAACAGCGTCCTCATGCTCTTTGTCCGTAAGGGTGCTTCCCTCACCGGTTGTACCTGCGACAACAAGCGCGCTGATTCCCCCGGCAAGCTGATAATCAATCAGCCGGCCGAAAGCATCCCAATCAATCCCCTCTTCGGTGAAGGGGGTGATAATGGCGGTTGCCGCGCCTGTAAAGATCGTGTGCTTCATACCGGAACACCTCCAGAATAGAACGATTGAATGAAGTTTACCTCAGGAAAAAACCTTCGTCAATCCCCGCGGTTTCTCAGTCGGAGATCACAAAGTCAACAGGAATATCCGTCTCCTCCGCCGGAAGATCACTTCGCAGCAGGGCCCGGAAGCAGAGACAAACCGTTTGGACGGGATGCTTCTCCAGAAAGCGGTCATAGTATCCGGCGCCATGACCCAGGCGGATCCCGTTTGGCGCAGCTGCCATACATGGTACCAGGACCAGATCCGGTTCGGGAAGCTCCGTCCCCTCTTCCGGCACAGGCGGTTCCTGGATCCCCATCCGGCCGGGCCGGAGTTCTGCCAGATCTTTTACCGGCAGTGCCGCCATCCTTTGGCCATCCAGGCAGCGGGGCAAAAGCAGCGTTTTCCCTTCCCTCAATGCGGTTTCCAGCAAAGCCTGCGTATCCGGTTCCTCCGGCATGCTCCGGAAAGCCATTACCGTCTTCGCCTTTTTCCAGGAAGGAAGATTCAGAACCTTCAGGGTAATCTCCCGGCTGGCTTCCTGCCGGTATTCCGGAGACAGACCTTTGGAGATCATCCGGATTTCCTGCCGGATCCGCTGTTTCTCCGTCCTTGCTCCGTTATACACCGCACTTCTCCTCCGCATCACAGTCGGCGCAGCGGGTATCGCCTGTTTTCCTTACTCCCGCAACTTTGTATTGTATCATACAGTTTTCGTTTATGCTGTTTTCCGGTTGTTTTTCATCCGATTTATATGATAAAATAAGAAAAAACGAACAATAATGCCCGGCAAAACCCGCGGACCTTTTGAAGGAGTAAGCCTATGAGCATCGTGGTCATCGGTTGCGTCTTTGTGGATATCAAGGGATATCCGTCCCGTACCTACATTCCCGGCGGCCGGAACGCCGGAAAGGTTCGCTATGTCCACGGCGGTGTCAGCCGGAACATAGCTGAGGACCTGGGCAATATGGAGCTGGATCCGGTGCTCATCTCCCTGGTGGATCCCAACGGAACCGGGGAGGATGTGCTGCTTCGTCTCCGGGAGCACGGTGTGGATACCCGCATGATCCAGAAGGTACCGGACGGAATGGGCACCTGGCTCGCCGTGTTCGACAATAACAACGATGTCTGCGCATCCATTTCCCACCGGCCGGACCTGTCCCCCCTGCTGTGCCTCCTCCAGGCGGAAGGCAACTCCCTTTTTTCCGCAGCGGACAGTATCCTGCTCGAACTGGATCTCGATGAATCCCTGATGGAAGAGATCTACAGGCTGAAATGCAAATACAACAAAAAGATCTACGCGGCAGTGTCCAATATCAACATCGCGCTGGACCGCCGCGCTTACCTGCAGCAGACAGACTGCTTTATCTGCAATCGCCAGGAGGCCGGCGTCCTCTTCTCCGCGGAGTTCAGCGGCGATTCCCCGGACTCGCTGGCCCGGCAGCTTTCTGAGCGGGTGATCGACGCCAACATCCCGTCCATGGTTGTAACCCTCGGCGGAGACGGCGCCATCTGGGCAGACAGCCGCGGCCTGTACGGCACCTGCGCCGCGCAGCAGGTCCCCGTCGCGGATACCACAGGAGCCGGGGATGCCTTCTTTGCCGGGGTCGCCGCCGGCCTGACCTACGGAAAGAGTCTTTCAGAGGCCTGCTGCATCGGCGTCCGGCTTGCCTCCTCCGTTATCTGTTCCCTGGAGAACACCTGTCCCCATTTCCTCCCCTCCGAATTCGGTCTGACTCCGTAATGGCCCAAAACACTATAACATTATTAATTTTTCAGTTTTCAGTTTTAAGTTTTAAGTAAAAAGCGTAATGCCCTAAGGCATTACGCTTTTTGTATCAGTTCCACATCTCTTTCAGTGCTGAGATCAGGTACTCAAGGTCTTTCGTACCTGCCGTCTCATATAGCGAATGCATGGCCAGCTGTGCCAGGCCGATATCCACCGTATCCATGGAAACATGGGTATTGGAGATATTCCCCAGGGTGGAACCGCCCGGCAGGTCGGACCGGTTCACAAAATGCTGCACCGGCACCCCTGCCCGTTCACAGATCAGCGTGAACCGGGCGGAGGAAACCGCGTCCGTGGTGTACTTCTGGTTGGCATTATGCTTGATCACCACGCCCCGGTTCATATAGGTCCGGTTCTGTTTGTCGAACTTTTCGGGATGGTTCGGATGTACCGCGTGCGCGTTGTCCGCAGAAACCATGAAGCTTCCGGCAACAGCCGCACGGATCTCTCCGTCGGAAGCGCCCAGCGCAAAGCCGAGCCGCGTCAGCGTGTCATAGAGGAATGAGGAATCCGCTCCCTGGCGGGTGGAGGATCCCACCTCTTCATTGTCGAACACCGCGCAGACGTTCACCGCTTCCCGGGCGCTGCTTTCCGCCAGGGCAGCCATACCTGCCCAGGCGCATTCCAGGTCATCGATCCTTCCGCAGGAGAAGAACGCGTCCCCGGCTCCCCATACGCTGGCCCGTTCCCGGCTGTACAGGAACAGGTCATGGCTGAGGATATCCTCCCTGCGGACACCGGCCGCTTCCGCGATCTCGTCCATCAGGCCGCCCTTCGCGTCCTGGTCTCCGTACAGGGGAAGCAGGTCTGTCTGGGGATCATACTTAAATCCGTCATTGATATCCCGGTTGAAATGGATCGGCTGGTTCGGGATCAGAACCGCGTCCCGGTCCAGGTTCACCAGGCGGATCCCCACGCCATCCCCTTCCCGGACTGCCAGCCGTCCGGCAATCGAAAGCGGCCTGTCCATCCAGGTGGACATGATCATTCCGCCGTATTTCTCCACATTCAGCCGCACATAGTGTTCTCCGGCATCTTCAAAATGCTCCTTCAGCTTAAAGGCGGGAGAATCTCCATGGGCCGCGACGATCCGGAAGGAGGAAAAACCGGTTTCCGGAACCTCGAACGCAATGACAGCGGAATCATTCCTTACAACAAAGTACTTTCCGCCCGCGTCCACCAGCCAGGGATCAGTCTCCTTCAGCTCCGAAAAGCCTGCTTCCCGCAGCATTTCCCGAAAGCCTGCCGCGGCGTGGAAGGCAGTGGGGGACTGCTCCGCGAAATTCAGAAATTGCTCCAGGCGATCCATATCTTTTCCCTCCTGTTTCCATAAGAATGAGAAGGCGGACGGGAAACCCGTCCGCCGGAAGATTACTTGTTCCAGGTCAGCGCCGATGTCAGCACAGTCGTCTTGTCAGCGTCCACTGTCAGCAGGCCGCTTTCAATGACGCCTTCCTTCCGCTCATCCGTATCAGTGATCACAACGCAGTTACTCCGCACCACAGCCGTAACAAACGGCACGTGGCCGGCCATGATAGCCAGGTCACCCTCGGTGCCGCGCAGGATCAGCATTCCGGCATCCCCGCGGAACAGATCTCCGTCCGGGGAGGAAATGATCAATGGGAAGGTTTTCACGCTTTGCCGCCTTTCTTCGCCTTTTCAACCGCTTCGTCAATCGTGCCGACAAAGAGGAAGGCGCTTTCCGGCAGGTCATCATGTTTGCCCTCGATGATTTCACGGAAGCCGCGCAGGGTTTCACTCAGCGGGACATACACACCGGGAAGACCGGTGAACTTCTCACTGACGTGGAAGGGCTGGGACAGGAAGCGCTGGATCTTACGGGCGCGGGTCACCAGCAGCTTGTCATCTTCCGCCAGTTCGTCCATACCCATGATGGCGATGATGTCCATCAGTTCATTGTAGCGCTGCAGGATCCGCTGCACTTCACGGGCGATCCTGTAATGCTCTTCACCCAGCACATCCGGGCTCAGGATACGGCTGGTGGAATCCAGCGGGTCCACGGCGGGATAGATACCCTGGCTGGCGATGGAACGGGAAAGAACCGTTGTCGCGTCCAGGTGGGCAAAGGTCGTGGCGGGAGCCGGGTCAGTCAGGTCGTCCGCGGGAACGTAAACGGCCTGGACAGACGTGATGGATCCCTTGTGGGTGGAGGTGATGCGCTCCTGGAGCAGGCCCATCTCCGTGGCCAGGGTCGGCTGGTAACCAACAGCGGAAGGCACGCGGCCCAGCAGGGCGGAAACCTCGGAACCCGCCTGGGTGAAACGGAAGATGTTATCGATGAACAGCAGAACGTCCTGGTTCTCCTGGTCACGGAAATATTCCGCCATGGTCAGGCCGGAAAGGCCGACGCGCATACGGGCTCCCGGCGGTTCGTTCATCTGGCCGTAGACCAGCGCGGTCTTCTCCAGAACGCCGCTCTCTTTCATTTCATAGTAAAGGTCATTACCTTCACGGGTACGCTCACCAACACCGGTGAAAACGGACAGGCCGCCGTGCTGCTTGGCAATGTTGTTGATCAGTTCCATGATCATAACCGTCTTGCCCACGCCGGCGCCGCCGAACATACCGATCTTACCGCCCTTGGCATAGGGGCAGATCAGGTCGATAACCTTAATGCCTGTTTCCAGGATTTCAGTGGATGTGGACAGTTCCTCAAAGGAAGGTGCCGGGCGATGAATATCCCAGTGCTCCTTTGCCTCAACCTGCGGACCGTCGTCCACTACGTCTCCCAGAACGTTGAAGATTCTGCCCAGTGTTTCGCGGCCAACCGGCACGGAAATACCCTTGCCGGTATCGGTCACGGTCACACCGCGCTGCAGGCCGTCTGTGGAGCCCATCGCGATGCAGCGGACCGTATTGTCGCCGATATGCTGCGCAACCTCAACCGTCAGCGTATGATCGCCGATCGGCAGGGTCAGGGCGTTATAGATGGCGGGCAGGTTTCCTTCCGAAAAATGAACGTCCACCACAGGTCCCATGACCTGCGCTACGACTCCCGTGTTCACCTTATCCAAAGTCGTAATCTCCTTCCTGACTAGTTCCGATTATACTTCTGACCGAAGCGGAGGCTTTTTCTCCGGCTTCAGTATTAATTCTGCATTCTGCATTCTGCATTGATTTTTACATTCCCGATCCGGCCACGATCTCTGTGATCTCCTGGGTAATGGAGTTCTGGCGTGCCCGGTTGTACTGCAGCTGCAGCTTGTCGATCATTTCCTGGGCATTCTTGCCGGCGGAATCCATGGCCATACGGCGTGCCGCCACTTCACAGGCGTAGCTTTCGCGGATGCAGGCCGTCAGCAGGCCGCTGATGTAGGTAGGCACCGCGGCATTCAGCACGGTCTGCTCGTTCGGCTCGAAAACCGGCGCCGCCTCAGCGGTCTCTGTTTCCTTCTCCTTCTTCTCCAGCGGCAGCACCCACAGCAGGGTTGCCTCCTGGCTCATCATGGAGCGGTAACGGGTGTACAGGATTCCCAGTTTGCCGAATTTGCCATCCTGGAAGTCCCGGCACAGCTCTTCAGCCAGCTTGGCGGCTTCTGTTGCCGGATACTTTTCCGAGGAAATCACCGGCTTGCCCCAGCGTTCGCACGCCCGCTTGCCAATCGGAATGACTTCCGCGTTTTCCACCGTTGATGCCAGGCGGAACACGTTGGCGTTATAGCCGCCCGCAAGGCCCCGGTCACCGGCGATCACGATCAGCCGCGTGCCTTCGCCCTTGGGCTGCATATACGGCGTCCGCGCGCATTCCGGCGATGAGCTCAGCACGGAAACCACGTCATCCATCGCGGAAGCGTATTCCCTGCTCTGGCTCATGGTCCGCGTGGCACGGCGGATCTTGGAAGCCGCCACCAGGCCCATCGCCTTGGTCAGGTGCAGGGTGGAGTCCACGCTGCGGATGCGGCTCCGCAATGATTTAATATCAGCGCCCATCCGTTACCCCCTGAAGCCTGCCAGGGCCTGCTTCATCTCTTCGATTTCTTCGTTATCCCACTTGCCCAGCTCAATGCGTTCCAGCAGGCTGCTGTAGCGGGACTGGAGATATTCATACAGTTTCTGCTCGTACGCCGCCACGTCCTTCGGCTCCACGTCATTGAGGTAGCCGTTGATAACAGCGTAAACGATCGCCACCTGGCAGCCGACGTCCACAGGAGCGGAGCGCTTCTGCTTCAGCACTTCCACGATGCGTTCGCCCAGGGCCAGACGGGACTTGGTGTCCGCGTCCAGGTCGCTGCCGAACTGGGCAAATGCCTGCAGTTCGCGGTACTGGGCGTACAGCAGTTTCAGTTCACCGGCAACCTTCTTCATGCCTTTGATCTGGGCAGCGCCGCCGACACGGCTGACGGAGATACCGGGGTTGATAGCCGGACGGATACCGCTGTGGAACAGTTCGGTTTCCAGGAAGATCTGGCCGTCCGTGATGGAAATCACGTTGGTCGGGATGTAGGCGGAAACGTCACCCGCCTGGGTTTCAATGATCGGCAGGGCGGTGATGGAACCTCCGCCGTATTCCGGCGCCACGCACACCGCGCGCTCAAGCAGGCGGGAATGCAGGTAGAAAACGTCGCCGGGGTAAGCTTCACGTCCCGGAGGCCGGCGGATCAGCAGGCTCAGGGCACGGTAGGCCACCGCGTGCTTGGAAAGATCATCGTAAACGATCAGGACATCCTGTCCCTTTTCCCGGAAATACTCCGCCATGGCGCAGCCGGCATAGGGAGCGATGTACTGTAGCGGAGCGCTTTCAGCCGCGGACGCGCTGACGATGATCGTGTAAGGCAGGGCGCCGGCCTTCTCCAGTTCCTGGGCGATCTGCACCACGCTGGAGCGCTTCTGGCCGATGGCCACGTAGATACAGAGCACGCCTGTATCCTTCTGGTTGATGATCGTATCGATCGCGATCGTGGTCTTACCGGTCTGGCGGTCACCGATGATCAGTTCGCGCTGGCCGCGGCCAATCGGGATCATACTGTCGATAGCCTTGATACCGGTCTGCAGCGGAACACTGACGCTCTGGCGCTGGATGATGCCCAGGGCGATCGCTTCCACAGGACGGGTCTCCTTGGTTTCCACCGGGCCCTTGCCGTCAATGGGAGCGCCCAGGGCGTTCACCACGCGGCCCAGCAGGTCTTCACCTACCGGAACGGAGAGGGCTTCACCGGTGCGGAACACGGAGCTGCCTTCCTGGATGGTGTCCTTGTCGGACAGGATAGCGACGGAAACCGTCTCCTCCTCCAGGTTCTGGGCCACGCCAAAGCTGCCGTCCTCAAACCGCAGCAGTTCGTTGGCCATGCAGGAACGGAGGCCGTACACCGTAGCGATACCATCGCCGACGGTGATGACCGTTCCGTTCTCCTTCATTTCAATTTTGGTTTCGTACTGTTTAATTTGTTCTTTTATGATACTGCTGATTTCTCCCGCCTTGGAGCTCATGCGTTCATCACTTCCTTGATCTCATCAAGCTTATTCCGGATACTGCCGTCAATAACCCGGCCGTCCACTTCCACGCGAATACCACCGATCAGCTCCGGATCAACCCGGAACTGCATGATCACTGTCTTTGACAGTTTCTTCTCGAGCTTCGCGCGGAGCGCCACCGTCTCCGCCTCTTTCAGCGGCACGGCGGACGTCACAACAGCCACGGACTCACCGCGGTATCCCCTGGCAAGTTCCTCATAATCCCTTGCCATGCCGTTCAGCGCCGAAACATGACCCCTGGAGATCATCATGCGCAGAATGGCCAGCAGGATATCCGGGATCTTCCCGCGGAAAGCGCTGTCCAGTGCGTTCAGCCGCTCTTCCTTGCTGATAGCGGGGCTCGCCAGCATCGCCCGGTAATCCGGGGTCTGCAGGAGCGCGCTGACAACCGTTTCCAGGCCTTCGGACGTTTCCTTCGTCTCATTGCCCTGAACCGCCAGCTCAAACAGCGCCTCAGCATATTCCCTACTCGTCGTTGTCATTATCTGTCCCCCGTACTGCCGGTCAGTCCAGATCGTTCAGGAAGGAATCGATCAGGTTGCGATGATCCTCCTCGTTGATCTCACGCTGCAGCAGTTTTCCGGTCAGCTGCGCGGACACGTTGGCAATCTCGTGCTTCATCTCGTCCTCTGCCTTCTTGCGTTCCAGCAGGGCATCCGCCTCCGCCTGGCGGCGGATCTCAGAAGCTTTTTCACGGGCTTCCGCCACAATCTCATTGTGACGGTATTCCGCGGTACGGCTTGCGTCAGCAATGATCTGATCGCCCGTCTGCTTTGCCGCGGCCATAGCGGCTTCATAATTCAGCCGGTTCTCTTCAGCCTCATCCCGGGCCGCCTGGGCCTGGGCATAGTAATCATCGATGGTCTGGCGCCGTGCGTCCAGCATCTTCTTAACCGGCTTAAAGAGGAACCGCTTGATGATCCACGTCAGCACGAGCAGATTCGCCAGCGAAGCCAGGATCGCCCAGATGTTGACGGAAATAACATCTAAAAACTGCATGTTTTCCCTCTCAGTTCATTCATGAAATCATCCTGCTTCCGATCGTGGATCTCCCCGCCGCAGCGGATAATTCTGAATTCTGAATTCTTAATTCTAAATTACTTAATGGCTTCCTTCAGGATGCCGGTGAAGATGCCGGGGGCCACGAAGATCAGCAGGATAGCGACGATCAGACCGTAAAGACCGGTGGTTTCGGCGATAGCGCAGCCCATGATCATGGTAGAGGTGACATCGCTCTTGCATTCCGGCTGACGGCCGATCGCTTCACAGGCCTTCGCCACGGCGTTACCTTCACCAATACCAGGTCCGATACCGGCGATCATAGCGCAGCCGGCGCCCAGTCCCAGAAGTCCCAGCATGATACCCATTGCAAGTTCCAACATTGTTTTTTCCTCCGTATTATCAGCCTTCAGGCTGTATTTCCTTTTTTAGTTCGGTGCGAGTGCCTTTTTCCCGCGGCGCTCACGTTTCTTGTTCCAGTCATCCCACGGCACCGCTCCGGAGATATTCAGCATGGTCAGCATGGCGAAGATGAAAGCCTGCATCAATCCGCTGAACACGTCGAAGTAGATGCTCAGGACCGCCGGGAGACCTACCCGCAGGAGCGGCATGTCACCCAGCACGCCGGGCAGCCAGCCCAGCAGCGAATTGCTCAGTCCCGTCAGAGCCGATCCGATCAGGGCGGAAATAACCGCGCCGGACAGGATGTTGCCGTAATGACGGAAAGCCATGGACACCGGTGTCGCGAATTCGCCGATCAGGTTCATCGGAGCAAACACGGGAATGGGCTTGAACAGCCCGATAAAGTAATTCCACAGTCCGCCGCGGAACTTGAAGTGCATGATCAGGATAAAGACCAGGATCGCCCAGCCGAATGTGACGTTCACGTCTCCCGTCGGGCTGAACAGGCCCAGCAGGCAGATCAGCGAGGAGAACGCGCTCAGTCCCATGATGGCCGCGATGAAAGGTCCCCACTCCGCGAAAAAGCCGCCCATGTTGTCCTTGACAAGCTTTTCGCACTTCTCCACGATCCATTCAGCGATCAGCTGGCGTTTGCACACTGCCTTCGTTGTCAGCCCGTGTGTCAGGTACAGGCACAGGCCGAGAATGGAGATCATGACCGCCCAGCTGTTCACCTGGCTTTCGGAGATATACGCGTTCATCAGCGGAGCTTCGAACTCAGCGAATACCATTGCGCCGGAGATATGCACCCCTTCAGATGCCGGAGTGTACAGCACCTTCAGCACAATACACGCCAGGATGGGCAGGACCATCATCGCGATCAGGGCATAGTCGATCATCCGGAACCGGGTGCTTTTAACGTCAGGCACCCTTTCTTCAGTCAATCAGATCACTTCCTTCTTCCGTCCCCGACGGCTGCACTCCGCGTTTCCGGTCGATCAAAGGCCGGAAAGCGATTCCGATCCGGGGAAAGAGCAGCGGGATCACCGTTGCGTATAAATTGGTTTTAAAAACGGCAATGAGGAGTACGCAGAGCAGGGCGCAGCCTGCCAGCCGGAACGTTGCGGTGGCCTTCACCCGTGTGGCCGCCTCTTCCGGTTTTCCCTTTTCAATCGCCTTGCTCACCGTAACCGCCATCAGAAAAAAGTTTCCGATCGCGATCACCGCTCCGCCCAGGTTGCCGAAAAGCACCGAAAGATCCCATTTCCGGATAAGCAAAAAAACGGCCTCCATGACCAGGCTGAGCAGCACCACCCATACGGCGATGTACCCGGTTTCCTTTTTAACAGCAGGATCCATGCCCGGCATCGGCCTCCCCTCCGAAATTATAAACAAACCACCGAATATTCTATCAAATGAAATTGTTTTTTGCAATATGGACAAACCCTTCAAAAGTTACGAAAAAATGAATCTTGCAGGACAAAGAATCGTTGACGGAAAACCCGTTTCCAATGTACAATGACAGGGAATGAATACAGGATTTTTTCATCTGTACAGGGTCTGATAAAGGAGCGCAAAACATGTCCAAGCTCGTTATGGCATACTGGGACTGTCCTGTCTGCGGAAACAAAGGGATCCGCGGAGACGTGACAAACTGTCCCTCCTGCGGACGTGCCCGCGGGGAAGTCCAGTTCTATATGAAAGGGTATACCGAAGGCGAAACCCGGGAGGAAAACGAACGGTCCGATGTGGAGTACCTGGATGAGGAGCAGGCGAAATACGTCAGCAAGAATCCGGACTGGTACTGTTCCTTCTGCAACTCCCTGAACAGCGACAACGCCGAATTCTGCAGCAACTGCGGTTCCAGCCGCGCTGATTCTGAAGCCAACTATTTCGAGATGCTCCAGAAGAAAAAGGAGCGGGAAGCCGCTGAGACCGCCGCCCAGCCGCAGGTTTCCTCTTCACAGCAGAAACCGTCCCGCAGCCCGATGAAGGTTCTCCTGGTTGTCCTTCTGGCGATCATCGCCCTCTTCATGTGGCTGAACGGAAACAAGACCTCCGGAGACCTGACTGTTACCAGCCTGCAGTGGGCCCGCAATATCAATATTGAAGAAAACCGCATGTATCAGGAGTCCGGCTGGGAGCTGCCCGCCGGTGCCGAACAGACTGACGCGCGGAGCGAACTGCACCACTATGACAGTGTACTGTCTCACTACGAAAGCGTTGAGGTTCAGCGTTCCCGCCAGGTAGTGGATCACTATGAAACCTATTACACTTACACGGACAACGGAAACGGAACCTTCACCGAAGTACCTCACGAGCGTCCGGTCTACACCACCGAATACTATACTGAAACCGTCCAGCAGCCGGTCTATCAGCAGATCCCCCGCTACCAGACAAAGTACTATTACAACATCTGGCGCTGGACTCCGTCCCGGGACGTGACCGCCTCCGGCGAGGATCACAACACCTTCTGGCCCGAGGTGGAACTCGGGGAAAACGAGCGCGAAGGCCAGCGGACCGAGGCTTACACTTTCACCGTTGAACACCGGAAAAACAAAGGCGCTCCCGAAACCTACCGCCTTGCCGAAAGCGACTGGATGAACATCAATGTCAACGACAACCTGTTCATCACCGCCAAACGCACCGGCGCCGCACCCTATATTTCAGATGAAAAGGGCAACAAGATCGCGGACCTGATCCGTATCAAATAATTCCCGATAGATAATGAAATCCCCGGAACACTCTGTTCCGGGGATTTTTGCATCATCAGGCAAGATCAGTCCGCCTTGACGTCCAGACCGTTCTGGACAGCGCGCCACTGTCCAAAGGGGCGAAGCTCTGACGATTGCCGGTGGCAGAAATCTCGTCAGAGCTGAGGTCAACCGAAGCAAGCGAGCTGTCCGGGGGACAGTCGCGCCGACTGAGGTTGCGGGTACAGGGAACGCTATGCGTTCCCTGATTTATTCGACATCCAAACCATTCTTGACAGTACGCCACTGTCCAAAGGGGTAAACCACCTGGCGGACATGACCGACGATCATGCTCCGCTCGATCGGGCCAACGCTGCGGCTGTCGTTGGAATTGTTCCGGTGGTCACCCATCACGAAGAACTCTCCCTCCGGCACGGTGAAAGGGCCGAAGTTGTTAAGGGAACCTCCGCGGTATGCTTCACTGATGTAGGGCTCTTCGTACTTAACTTCTTCTTCCTGGCCCTTTTCCTTAATGTACAGGTATCCGTCCTCAAGCCGGAGCGTATCTCCGGGAAGACCGATCACCCGCTTCACAAAGTTGGTGTCTCCCCGTCCGGGATACCGGCAGATCACCACGTCAAACCGTTTCGGATCTCCGCCGATGGTGATCCGGGGAGCGTTTTCCTTGGTCTTTTCATCCTGCCAGGGAAGGCAGAACCAGGTGCTGGAATAATCAAACTTGGAAACAAACATGATTTCCCCGTCCGCCAGGGTGTCATCCATGGACGTTCCGTCAACGCGTACGGGCTCAAAGATCACGGAGCGGATCACCAGCGCGGCGACAACCGCGACCAGGATGGTCAGTATCCAGCTGAGAATTTCCTGTCCCACTGTCTTCTTTTCCTTCTGTTTCTTTCCTTTTTTCTGAATGGTCTCCTCAGCTGTTTTTTCAGCGGCCTGCTTGATCTCGCTCATGGTCAGTTTGCTCCCTTCAGTGTGGCTATTTCTTTTTCAACGGTTTCCTTATTGCAGTAGTTCAGCGGGGAGAAACGGCCGGCAGCCGCCTTTTCCAGCTTTTCCAGTGCCGCTTCCTTATCGCCGTTCTCCAGGTCATACCGGCTCAGGAAATACAGGGTGTCGATCTGGCTGTCCTTGATGGCGATCGCTTTTTCGAACCACGTTTTCGCACCGGCTTTGTCTTCCTTTACACGGTACACAAACTGACCCATATTGTCCAGGCAGATCGGATCCTCATCATCATATTCCAGGGACTTGTTCAGGAATTCCTCCGCCTTTGCCAGGCCGGCTTCCCACTCTTCCTGCGGAGAAAGCTTCTTCTCGCTTTCGGTTCCTTCCCCGTTTTCAGTTTCCTGTGCGGCAGGTTCCTCAACGGCTTCCGCCTGCTGTTCAAAATCCGGCTTGTTTTCAGCCGCGTATTTTTCCACGTACAGGTAACCGAGCGTCTGGTACAGCAGGCTGGTCTCGGTCTTACGGAACTGCTGTTCCAGGGTATCGATTCCCTTGTCCAGGTTTCCCAGCCGGAAGCAGCATGCCGCGTAATCCACCAGCAGCGTTACCCGCTGGCTCTGGGTCATACCCGGCGCCTTCTGGTGTTTCACCAGGAATTCCTTTGCCTTCTGGTATTCACCGTTCCGGATGATCATCAGGGCATATGCCAGGTTGTACCGGGGATCGTTCAGCCCTTCTGCAAAAGCCTCTTCATACAGTTTTTTCGCTTCATCCTTCTGTCCTTTCTGCTGAAGCCTGTATGCCCTTGCGGCTTTGATCGTTGTAAGAAAACCCATGTTTTATTGCTCCTTCAGTTTCCGTTTCAGTCTTTGCCAGCGGTATTGTAACTCATTTTTAAGCTCTTGTACAGCATCGTCCCCGCCGAATCCGGGTTCGCTGAGGCGGATGATCGCCTGTTCTGTCAGGCGGAGTGCTTCCGGGATGTCACGGCGGATATGCTCTTCATACTTGGCCAGTTCCACATAAGGGTCCACTCCACCCCGGCCTTCCCGGATCATTCCGCGCCAGATCTCCGCGGCTTCCTCCCGCTGTCCGCTCCGCCGGTAGCTGACCGCCAGTGCCGAAGAAGCAAGGTCTCCCATCCTTCCCCGGCCTGCCAGCCGGTAGCACCTCCGTGCGTGTTCGGTCTGGTTCACCCTCTCCAGCGCCCGTCCCATGGAATAGACGTCCTCGCTGAACCGGATCTTTTCCGGATGCTCATACAGATCCGCCATATGGTTCAGCAGTACGCACAGGCTGGCAATATCCTGCGCATTATGCTTCAGGATATCATCCAGCAGGGAAAGCTGTTTTGTTTTCAGATAGGTAAAGTACCGCTGGGGTACTTCACTTCCGGGAATGTCATCCGTCCGCGGTTTGCCAAGGATCACTTCCTCCAGCCGGCCCAGGTTGCACCGGCCCAGCCGGAGCTTCCAGAGGCGGCGGCACATATGCAGCAGGTCCAGGTGTGGCAGGTCCAGGCAGGACCGGTCCATCCGGTTCATCAGGAACCGGCTTTCCAGCAGCGGCACGTCAAAAGTCGTTCCGTTAAAGGTACACAGCACGTCAAACCGGTCCAGGCCGGCTGCCACATGCTTCAGCAGGTAAGGTTCCTCCGGGTAATCCCGCATCAGGAACTGATGCACCTCAAACCCGTTGTCCGTCAGCCAGCCCAGGCCAACCAGAAAAGCCACCGTGCCGCTTCCGCCGAGGCCGGTGGTTTCCGTATCCATATACAGGATTCGCCGGGGATCAAACACCTCCGGCATTTCTTTTTCACTCATCAGGGAAAGGGTATCCCTTGTCAGCTCCAGGGCACCGGGGAACTCCTCCGGCGGCCGGTATACAGCAAAATGGCGGCAGTCCCGTGTCTCCTGCTCCGGGCGGTCCCCCGGACGGTTTGTCCCGGTTCCGCCAACTGCCCTCAGCTTATCCCGGAGGTTCATTTTGTCAGCTCCTTCAGCAGGCGGATCGCCGTACGCTTGCCGTCCTCCCCGATCTCACCCACCGGTCCCACACAGGAGGGGCATCCATAGGAGCAGTGGCAGTCTTCCGCCACCTGCAGCGCCTTGGACAGGAGCAGTTCCTTCATGCCATAAGCCTTATGGCTCAGGCCGATGCCGCCGGGTGTGTTGTCATACAGCAGGATGGTAGGCTCGTTGGTGATCGGGCTCTTGACCTGGTAGACCACGGCAATATCCTGCGGCGCGCACATCAGGTACAGCGGGCACACGATGCGCAGCAGGTTGGCAATGCCCATCATACCGTTCTTCAGCTGGTCGCTGGAGAACTTCGCCGCCAGCTTTTCGGGCAGCGTCCACCACATGGAGGTGGTATGCATATCCGTTTCCGGAAGCTGCACATGACCGAAGCCCAGGGTTTCATGGGTGTCGAATTTGATCTTCTTGAACATGGTCACCAGGGCCGTGACTTTGATCTCGCCCAGCCCGGCGATGCCGCCCTGCGGGGTCTGCTCTTCCTTTTCAATGTCCAGCAGGCTCAGGTTGATGTTCAGGTCCGCGTCTGTGTAATATCCCACATCCACGCTGCGGATGAAAGCCTTGCAGGCGTCAAAGTCCAGCTTTTCCACCTGGAACTGGCGGCCTTCATGCATGTAAATGGCGTTTTCATGCAGGAGCATAGGCGCGGTAAACCGGTCCATCTCGCCCACCACCCGGTGGTGTGCGGGATCCGTGATATCAACGATAATGAAGTTTTCCGCCGCCGCGGAGCGCAGGGAGATCTCGCTGGCCGGGAAATCCTCCGCGGACCAGTGGTATTTGCCCTCCACATGGTGAACAATCCCCTGTTCATCCAGGAAGTCCAGCAGCTCCTGGGTGGAGGATGTGTTGCCGAACTTGTCCCCGTCCGCAAAGGGCAGCTCAAAGGCGGCGCACTTGAAGTGGCTCAGCAGAATATACAGGTTATCCGGATTCAGCAGGGCATTCTCCGGGCTCTTTGTCAGCAGGTAATCCGGATGGTTCACGATATACTGGTCGATCGCCGCGGAAGAGGCGATGAAAAACACAATGCTGGTACCCTTCCGGCGTCCGGCGCGTCCCGCCTGCTGCCAGGCGCTGGCGATCGTTCCGGGATAACCGCACATCACGCAGGCATCCAGTGCGCCGATATCGATTCCCAGCTCCAGCGCGTTGGTGGAAACCACCGCGTCCACCTGGCCGTTCCGCAGTCCCCGTTCAATTTCCCGGCGTTCCCCGGGCAGATAGCCGCCCCTGTAGCCCCGGACCCTACCCGCATTGCCCAGCGGATCCCGCACCATGTCCTTCAGGTATCTGGTCAGGACCTCCACGGTCAGCCTGGACCGGGCAAAGGTGATGGCCTGGATCCCGTTCTTCAGCAGCATGCCGCTGATGGACCGGGTCACCGGGACCGCGCCTTCGCGGATCCCCAGCTGGCGGTTCACCACCGGGGGATTGTAGAACACGAAATGCCGCTCTCCCATCGGCGCGCCGTTCTCGTCCACCAGCGTAACATGCCGGCCGATCAGCGTTTCAGCCAGCTCCTGCGGATTGGCGATGGTAGCGCTGCACAGGATAAACTGGGGATGGCTGCCGTAGAATTCACACAGGCGCATCAGGCGGCGGAGCACATTGGCCAGGTTGCTGCCGAAAACACCGCGGTAGGTATGGATCTCGTCGATCACGATATAGCGCAGGTTTTCAAACAGCTTAACCCACTTGGTGTGATGGGGCAGGATGCCGGAATGCAGCATATCCGGATTGGTGACCACAATGTGGCCGGCCTGCCGCACAGCCCGGCGGGCAGCGGCGGGGGTGTCCCCGTCGTAAGTGTAGGTTTTGATATCGACACCCATTCCCTCGATCATGTCATACAGTTCGCTGACCTGGTCGGCGGAAAGGGCTTTGGTCGGGAAAAGGTAAAGCGCGCGGGTATCTTCATTCTGCAGGATGGCGGAAAGCACCGGCAGGTTGTAGCACATGGTTTTGCCGGAGGCGGTGGGCGTGACCACGGTCACGTCTTCCCCGCGGGCAATGGCTTCCAGGCTCTTCGCCTGGTGGGTGTAGAGGCTGTGGATCCCCCGCTCAGCAAGCACAGGGATCAGCCGGGGATCCAGGCTGTCCGGAAAGGGAACTGTCTGCGCCGGACGGGCAGGAATGACCTCCCACCGGGTAACGTCCTTCATGAAAAAATTGTCCCGTCTGAGCTGTTCCGCAAGCTGCGCGACGTTCATCTTCCCGGCCCCCTTTTCCTTCGCTTTTTCTTCCTTTTGATTTCCTTCATTATAAAATCATCCCCCGGCCATTGCAAGGCGAACAAACGGATTTGTCTGAATCTTTGATCCGCAGCCGTCAGGGGCACCGGGCTGTTTTGACAGTGACAAATACAAAACATTTTTCGTTCTTGCCCGGCTCCTGTTTTGTGCTATAATGGCACCCGTGCGTGCAAAAAACACGCAGGTAAGGAGTGAACAGAAAACCTATGCGCAGTGCTATTTACGGAGCCGGTTCCCTGGGAACGGTGATGGGTGCCTACCTGTCCCGCGAAGGGGTTCAGATCGACCTGATCAACCGGAACCATGCCCATGTGGATGCCCTGAAAAAAAGCGGAGCCCATATCTCCGGAACCGTGGAGATGACCGTTCCGGTCAGCGCCCTTCTTCCTGAGGATATGACTGGCCGCTATGATATTATTTTCCTGATGACCAAACAGCTGAACAACCGGGAAACCGTTTCCTTCCTGAAAAACTACCTGGCCGAGGACGGCGTGATCGTAACCCTCCAGAACGGCATTCCGGAGGACAGCGTCGCGGAGATCATCGGACCGGAACATACCATCGGCGTCACGGTCGAATGGGGTGCCACCATGACAGCTCCCGGAAAGAGCGTCCTGACCTCCGATCCGGACAGCCTTTCCTTCCATATGGGCTCCATGCCCGGTATCTCAGAAAACAAGATCGAAGAAGTCAAGGAACTTCTGGAAAAAATGTGTCCCGTGGTCATTGAAAACAACTTGCCCGGAGCCCGCTGGTCCAAACTGCTGATCAACGCCACCTTTTCCGGTCTCGGCACCGTCATGGGCGGTACCTTCGGGGATGTGGCGCATGATCCGGAGGCCCGCAACCTCGCCGCTTCCTGTATGAAGGAAGTCATTGACGTGGGCCGTGCCGCCGGCGTTACCTTCGCCCCCGTGCAGGGCAAGGACCTGGTCAGTCTCTTCTACTGGTCCAATCCGGTAAAGAAAGCGATCGCGAAGCTGATCATGCCCATCGCCATGAAAAAGCACGCCGCCATCGAGCCCTCCATGCTGCAGGACCTGAAAAAGCATAAGCCCTGTGAGATCGACGCCATCAACGGCGTAGTCTGTGAGAGAGGCGCACGGGAAGGCATCCCCACCCCGCTCAATGACCGGATCGTGAAGATCATCCATGAGATCCAGGAAGGAAAAAGAAAGCCCTCCAGGGAAAACCTGAAGGAGCTGGAACTCTGCCCGAATCCCTGATCCACCAGAATCCGAAAGACACAAAAAACCGGCAGGCATCCGCCTGCCGGTTTTGTTGTTCTTTTGTTATTTGTTCTTCAGCCGCTTGTCCAGTTTTGCCGCCAGCCAGGTGCCGAAGGACTGGATGATCTGGGTAATCACCACCAGCACAATCACCGCCAGGTACAGCACCGCGTAGCGGTACCGCTGGTAACCGTAAGCCAGCGCCAGCTTACCCAGGCCGCCGCCGCCGACCGCGCCGGACATGGCAGTATATCCCATGATGGTCGTGATCGCCAGCGTAATGTTGGTCACCAGGCTCGGAACGCTTTCCGGCAGCATCACATGCAGCACGATCTGCATCGGAGACGCGCCCATGGACTGGGCTGTTTCGATGATATTCGGGTTCACTTCCCGCAGGCTGCTTTCCACCAGCCGGGCGATGAACGGAAATGCCGCGATAGTCAGCGGAACAATGGAGGCCACTGTTCCCAGGGAGGTACCAACGATCAGCCTTGTCAGTGGAATAATCATCACCATCAGGATGATGAACGGAATGGAACGGAGCAGGTTGATCAGCACGTTCAGGAAACCCATCAGGGAAGACGGCAGGGGCCGGATGCCCTTTTTCTCGCCTGTCACAAGCAGCACGCCCAGGGGCAGGCCGATGATCACAGCGAACAGGGTAGCCAGTAAAGTGGAATAAAGAGTCTCCCAGATGGCAAAGGGGAATTCGTTCTGCAGGCATTCCCAGGCTTCCTGCAGGCGTTCCGGGGTAAAAGCATTGGCAAAGTTATTCATGCTTCCACCTCCTTAGCGGCGTATTCCGCCTCAACCTGTACGGTAATATCCGGTGTGGCGCTCAGGTAGGAAACTGCCTTCGCCAGGTTTTCCGGTGAGCCGGGAATATCCAGCAGCATATAGCCGTAGGCCCGGTCTCCCACGGAACGGGTGGACGCACCCAGGATACTTGCCATGATCCCGCAGTCCACAGCCATCTTTGCGATCAGGGGCTCCCGGGATGCCACAGCGCCGTTGAAAATCACACGGACCCGCTGGCCGCCCTCCGGGAAAACGGAACCGCCGTCCGCGCTTTCCGGATAGATCAGGTTCCGGGTCGCGTTGGCACGGGGGTTCGAGAAGACCTCGGCTACGCCGCCTTCTTCCACCACTTCACCGTTTTCCAGAATGGCCACTCGGTTGCAGACTTCCTGAACCACGCTCATCTGGTGGGTGATCACGATCACGGTGATCCCCAGTTTTTTATTGATATCCCGGATCAGTTCCAGGATGGAATGCGTTGTTTTCGGGTCCAGCGCGGAAGTAGCCTCATCGCACAGAAGCACATCCGGTTCTGTTGCCAGCGCGCGGGCGATCGCCACACGCTGCTGCTGGCCGCCGGACAGCTGGGCCGGATAGCTGTTGGCCTTGTCCGGAAGATCAACAAGCGCCAGCAGTTCACGGGCTTTGGCTTCAGCCGTCTTCCGATCAATTCCGCTGAGCCGCAGGGGAAGCGTCACGTTCTTCAGGCAGGTCCGCTGCATCAGCAGGTTGAAACCCTGGAAGATCATGGTGATCTTCCGGCGCATAGCGCGCAGTTCCTTCTGTTTCAGCGCGCCGATATCCTTGCCGTTTACCAGCACCGAACCTTCCGTGGGCCTCTCCAGCATGTTGATACAGCGCACCAGGGTACTCTTGCCCGCGCCGCTCATGCCTATGATCCCGTAAATATCCCCGTCCCGGATGGTCAGGTTGATATGACGCAGCGCGTCCACCGACCCGTCTGCCGTCTCAAACTGCTTGGACAGATTCTTCAGCTCAATCATGTCAAAGCCTCCGTCTTCCCGAAATACAACCTATTATAGTAAGAAACCGCTTCAAAGCGCAATCCCCTTTTCCGATGGAAAAGGCATCCGGGGATTTCCCGGATGCCTTTGTCTTCAGTGTCTGAAGATTATTCAGCCAGTCCCAGCGCGGCCAGGTCAGCCTGCTGTCCGGCGTAGAGGCCCATGGGCTCAACATGCACACCGGCAATGGTCACCAGGTTGGTGCCGTTGTTGGCATTGAAGTCATCCTGATAGGGCTGGTGGGCGAAGAAGTTCGCGAAGGCGTCTCCGTCGTTCACGGCGGTGTTGGGAGTCACATAGTCATCCACAACGGTCACTTCCAGGTTGATTCCCTTTTCAGCCAGGATATCCTTGACGATCTCCAGCACGAAGGAGTGGGGATCCAGCGTGGCAACCACCTTGATGGTCTCGCCGTTCAGGGCATCGTAATCCACGGTGGCGTCATAACCGTCGGTGGGATTCTCGACCACGGAGATGGCCTGTCCTTCATAGCTGGCGAAGTAGTCCACAACCTTCTGGCTCAGCGCCGCGGCAGCCAGGGCCTTGGCTTTGTCGCTGTCCTTGTCCGCTTCGTTCACGCTGATCACGTTCACGTAGGGGGATTCAGCATTTTCGTACAGCAGGGCGGCAGGCAGTTCAGCGGCCAGCGCGTAGTTGCCGTTGATGATGGCGTAGTCCACATCCGGCAGGGCGTTGGGAACCAGCGCGGCTTCCACTTCAACGAACTCAATGTTCAGGGGATTCTCGGTGATATCCTTAACCGTCGCGGTAATACCGGCGGCCTCATCAACCTTCAGCAGTCCGTAGGCCTGGAGCAGCAGCAGAGCGCGGCCTTCGTTGGTGGCGTCATTGGGAACAGCGATCTTGATACCGTCCGCGAAAGCGGCGGTCAGGGACAGGGTCAGAACCAGGGCAGCCAGCAGAGCGATAATCTTTTTCATGGGAATACTCCTTTCATATTTACAAAACAAAGTTTTATTTCAGTTTCATATGGGACGACGCATTCGGTTTACGCAACATCGGCACATTCGATCGTCCCGCCAGGTTGTTTTCCCCTTCATGGCGTCTCCCTCCTTCGTTCGTTGATGGTACGTATTATAGCCGCCGCTTTTTTCCCTGTCCAATACCTGAAAACAATAAGGTATTATAGACTGAATCTATTATTCATACTGTATACAATCCGTTGTTCCTCCTGTCTGTTGTTCTGTAAAGTGGGGACTAAGTGTAATAATGTGTGCTTTCAGTGGCAATTTGCTGCTGAATTGTGTCACGTCCATGCCACATGTCGCCATTTATTATGCGTTTTTGTGGGGATTTTTGTTTCCCTTGCCCATTTTTAACCTGTTTCCGTCATCCGGTTGACATTCTCTTTTTCTTCTGGTAATATTCAGTTAAACGATTAAACGATTGTTTAATCGTAATGAAAGAGAGGTGCTGTTTCAATGAAGAAGACCTACAAGATCGAAGTGGATTGCGCGAACTGCGCCAATAAGATGGAAGACGCCGCCCGGAACACCGCCGGCGTGAAGGAAGTCACCGTCAATTTCATGACCCAGAAAATGATTGTTGATTTTAATGAAGGAACCGATCCCGCCGCCGTCATGAAGGATGTGCTTTCCGCCTGCAAAAAGGTGGAAGAGGACTGCGAGATCTACCTTTAATCAATACCGCCCGGTAGACCGTCCGGGCAAAGGAGCGGGCTTATGACAAAGAAGCAGAAGAAAATGCTGATCCGGATCCTGGTTGCCGCGGCCCTGGTGCTGATCCTGCGGTTTGTTCCGCTGCCCCTTTCCGGATTCCCGATGTTCCTGCTTTGGCTGGTTCCCTACCTCATTATCGGGCATGACATCCTGCGGAAAGCGTGGAAAGGCATCCTGAACCGCCAGGTGTTTGATGAAAACTTCCTGATGGCGGTTGCCACCCTCGGTGCCCTGGCCATCGGTCTCCTGAAAACCGGGGACTACGACGAGGCAGTTGCCGTCATGCTGTTCTACCAGATCGGCGAACTGTTCCAGAGTTACGCCGTCGGCAAAAGCCGCCGGAACATCAGTGAACTGATGGATATCCGTCCGGACTACGCCAATGTGGAGCAGGACGGGGAACTGGTGCGTGTGGATCCGGATGAAGTGGAAATCGGCACCGTCATTACCGTAAAGCCCGGTGAGAAGATCCCGATCGACGGCATTGTGGAAGACGGGGAATCCAGCCTGAACACCAGTGCCCTGACCGGTGAAAGCATTCCCCGGGATGTGAAAAAGGGAGACGAGGTTATCAGCGGCTGCATCAACATGAGCGGTTTGCTGACCGTCCGGACCACAAAGGTTTTCGGCGAATCCACCGTCAGCAAAGTGCTGGACCTGGTGGAAAACGCCTCCTCCCGCAAGTCCCGCTCCGAAAACTTCATTGCCCGTTTTGCCCGGTACTATACGCCCGTAGTGGTCTTCAGCGCCGTCGCGCTGGCGCTCCTGCCCCCGCTGGTCCGCCTGATCATCGGCCAGCCTGCCGACTGGGGTGACTGGATTTACCGGGCCCTCACCTTCCTGGTCATCAGCTGCCCCTGCGCGCTGGTCATCAGTATCCCGCTCAGCTTCTTCGCAGGTATCGGCGGTGCGGGCAAGGCCGGCATCCTCATCAAGGGTTCCAACTACCTGGAGGCGCTGGCGGATACCGGTACGGTTGTGTTTGACAAAACCGGTACCCTGACCATGGGTGTCTTCGATGTGGTGGATATCCATCACAGCGAGCTGGACCGGGAAACCATGCTGGAATACGCCGCCCTGGCCGAAAGTGCCTCCTCCCACCCCATAGCCGTCAGCATCCGCAAAGCCTGGGGCAAACCCATCGATCTTTCCCGCGTCGGAAAAGTCGAGGAGATCGGCGGCAACGGTGTCATTGTGGAGATTGACGGAAAACAGGTAGCCGCCGGAAACAGCCGTCTCATGAACCGCCTGGGCATCATCCCCATCGAATGCCACAGTGCCGGCACTATCGTCCATATGGCAATCGGACATGAATACGCGGGCCATATCGTCATTTCCGATGTGATCAAACCCGATGCCGCGGAAGCCATCGCCGCCCTGAAGGCAGCGGGCGTCCGGTCCACGGTCATGCTGACCGGCGACGGACCCTCCGCCGCAGCCCAGGTTGCGGAAGCCCTGGGGATCGACCGGGTTCACAGCGAGCTGCTGCCGGCAGACAAGGTTGAAAAAGTGGAGGAACTCCTCAGCCAGAAGAAGCCGAAGGAAACCCTGGCTTTTGTGGGCGACGGGATTAACGACGCGCCGGTGCTCAGCCGCGCGGATCTGGGCATCGCCATGGGCGCCATGGGATCGGATGCCGCCATCGAGGCCGCGGACGTGGTCCTGATGGACGATGATCCCCTGAAGGTTTCCAAAGCCATCCGCATCGCCCGCAAATGCATGGGCATTGTGCGGGAAAACATCATCTTCGCCCTTGGGATCAAGCTCGCATGTCTCGTGCTCGGCGCGCTGGGCATTGCCAACATGTGGCTGGCAGTCTTTGCCGATGTGGGCGTCATGATCCTCGCCGTGCTCAACGCCATCCGGGCCCTGTTTGTCCGGAAACTGTAATAAAGGGAGGGAACGCAGAATGGAAAACATAAAACTGCCACACGACCATCATTCCGCCATGGAACAGCAGTTTGACCATATGCCTGCCCCGGAAGCTTTCGGAGCCACAGCGGAACTGTTCAAGCTCCTGGGCGATCCGACCCGGGTCCGGCTCTTCTGGCTTTTGTGCCACTGCGAAGAGTGCGTGCTGAACCTCTCTGTGATGATGAACATGTCCAGCCCTGCCCTTTCCCACCACCTGAAGCTGCTGAAAGCCTGCGGGCTCATCGTCAGCCGCCGGGAGGGCAAGGAAGTCTATTACCGTGCCGCGGACAATGAACAGGCATCGGCCCTGCACCACGTCATTGAGCATGTGGCCGAGATCGCCTGCCCGGAATAACTTCATACGAAAAAAAGGATCGGGACAGTTTGTCCTGATCCTTTTTTATATCTTCAGCCGAAGATTATTCGTTTTCCTGTTTGTCCGCCTGTGCCCGGCTGTTTGTATCAATGCTCTTTCCGAACACCACAAACCGGTCATACAGGTATTCGGTCACAAAATTCAGCACCATATTCAGGATCGTAACAACATATTCGTTCCATCCGCAGGTCTCTGCCAGGTAATTGCCCAGGATCGTTGTAACCGGTGTGAATACCGCGTAATAGGCGGCCACCTTCATCATGGCGACAGGGATATTGTTGGCTGAGCGGAAGGTGAATTCCCGGTTCAGCGTAAAATTCCAAAGTACAGACAGGATCAGCGCGGGCAGGTAGCATGCCCAGTAACTCCATTCCGTCACGCTGTCGAGCAGGGTGAATGTCCCGAATTCTATCACGCCCGCGGAAATGGAGAACAGCACAAACTTGATGGTGCGTTTCAGTTCGGTCCGGTCCATGGTTTTCTCTCCTTTATCCGATCCGTTTGTGTACAGCATACTACAGAACCGTGTCCGGTTTCCAGCCCTTTTCCTGTTTCCCTTTTACCCTGAAAAATACTGTGGCAGTTTATCCTGTTCTGTCGTATAATGTCGTCAGCTTACAAACGTACAAAACCCGGCAGGAGAGAAACGATGAACGCAAGAGAATTCCTGGATATTCTGCATGTGGCCGAAAGGCTGAAGGATACCCCGCGGCACTGCACCACGTCAAAGGGAAGAACGGAAAGCGTTGCCGAGCACAGCTGGAGGATCTCCCTCATGGCATTTCTCCTGCGGCACGAATTCCCTGAGCTCGATATGGACAAGGTGGTGGACATGTGCCTGATCCACGACCTGGGCGAATGCTTCACCGGGGATATCCCCACCTTCCTGAAAACCGATTCGGACAGGGATACGGAAGATACCCTGCTGGACCAGTGGGTGAAGTCCCTGCCGCCGGAAGTATCCGCCGACCTGGCGGCCCTGTACCGGGAGATGGACGCGCAGGAGACTATGGAAGCCAAAGTCTACAAAGCCTTGGATAAACTGGAAGCCGTGATCCAGCACAATGAATCTCCCTTAAACACCTGGTCGGACAATGAATATGAAATGAACAAAACCTACGCCTTTGACACGGTGGTATTTTCGGACTGGCTGATGAACCTGCGGAAAGAGATCCTCTCGGATACCCTCAAAAAGATCGGTGAAGACTCCAAACCGGTCCGCGGGAAAGTAAAAACTGTCACACCCCTCAGCCCGGAGTCACAGGAAAGATCCGATCCCCAGCCGGAACCCTCCCGCGACCGGATCGTTCTCCGTAAAGCCGACCGTGTCGAGTGGAATGCTGACGGAGAGTTTGAGTTCCATGTACCTGCGCCCGCCGTCCCGGACTATGTTCAGGACGCAAAAGAAATCAAAACAGGGCTGGAATACGGCATTCCCCTTCCTGTACAGAAAGCCGGCAAAACAAAGGCAGCCTCTGCGCCTGCCGGTGATGAAGCCCGGCTCAACCGGGAGCTTGTGGCAAGCCTGGAAAGGGACGCCATCATCTCCGCCATGGAAGAGAATATGCCGGCGATCGAGTTCCCGGAAAATGATGACAAATACAATTCTTCCCGGAAATACGATGAATCCCTTCCCCCGTTTTCCATTTGACGCAAAAAGGGATCAGGCTGTAAGCCTGATCCTTTTTACGCACAGACGAAATACCGTCCTCTGTTTTTTGAAAACATCACCAGTCTGAATCCCAGTTTGTATCACTGGAATCCCAACTATCGTAATCCGAGGAACTGCTCGAACTGGATGACTCCTGGAGATCTTCCCATATCCTTGATTCTGTGAAATTGCTTTGCCCCCAATCGGGATCATAGTTTCTGCCCGAATAATACTCTTCGATGGTTTCTCCCGGATAATCTGTTTTATGCCAGTCAGTATCATCATCGGATACATACCATACGGAGTTGTATCTATAATATAGCGTGTCATCACCGCTTCTGTAATACCCGTTCCGTCTATAGTCGAGATATCCTATCAATAAAAAAAGGGCGACAAACAGAATAAATAAATACAATATAATATTCGATGAGGTATATCTGCTTCTGAACCTCTTATGCTTCTGTTGAGGTTGAACCATCTGTTTTGGTTCTCCGTCCGGATAGATGCCCCTGTTATGGCATTCATCCAGCAGCTTCAGGAACAGTTCCTTCACCGCGTTTCCCTCGTCCGGCCCGTCATACCGGACCGCCCGGGTTCCGTTTGCCTTGTTCTTGTAAACAATATACCGGCCGTTCTGCTCATAGATACCGAAGGCCTTCGGTTCCTGGTAGTTCTCCCCAATAAAGAACCGCATCCGCTGAAGGGGCATTCCCCGCTTTCTGCAGTATGACTTCAGTTCCTCAATGGTCTGGGGAACTTCATTGGGAGCGCCGCACTGCGGGCAGACCGGTTCGTCAGAGCGGACGGAGCCACCGCAAACCGAGCATGTTTTTGTCCAGATCATAATTGTCTCTCCTGTAAAGATCAAACAATTGATTTCATCTTATTATGACGATTTGCAAATCAAAATATAGCACCTTTTTTGTCCTTTTCCTGTTTTTCCCGGAATAGATACAATGCCATACAAAAAACCCCGGAACTCATTTGAGTTCCGGGATATCAGTGAGCCCTCAGTTTGCTTCAGATATCATACTTCTTCAGCAGCAGGTCCAGGCCTTCCCGCAGAAGGATCGCCTCTCCGACACCTTCCCGCTTGGACAGCTTCGCCAGCCGCTGCAACTGGTCCTGGGTGAAATGGCTGGTCTTGGGAACCATTTTCTCTTCCTTGGCCATGGCCACCTTGTTGCCGCCCGCGACCTTGGCCCGGTACAGCGCGCCGTCCGCCTTCCGGATCAGTTCCGCGCAGCGGTTCGCGTCCTCAAAAGCCGTTGCCATACCCACCGTGATGGTCTGCTGTACGCCGTCCGGCGTCTTCACATTGTAGTTTTTCCTCATATCGTTCAGCAGCAGGAAGATATCCTCCCGCTCCATGGTTCCCCGGAAGATGATCCCGAACTCGTCCCCGCCGATCCGGAAAACCTTCACGTCTTCCGGCAGGCTCGCCCGGATATACTTCCCGGCTTCGATCAGGACACGGTCCCCCTCTTCCCGGCCGAAGTCCTTGTTGATGTGATCGAACTTGTCACAGTCTGTCAGGGCAATGGCAACCACCTCGCCGTTCGCTTCCGCGTCGGAATTCAGGATGCTGTTGACCTCTTCCTCAAAGGCATCTCCGGTCGGGAACTTCAGTGCGTCGTTCACAGCGGTGATCTTCTTCTCCGCATGGATCTTTCCCAGGCCTTTATGATCTTCCACAGTGATCGGATGCATTTCTTCCTGCTTCTTCATTTTCATGTTCTCCTTTCGGTTATATATCCTGATATTATTTCTGAAATAATATCTGTTGGCTAATACTTACCACATCGTCTTTCATATGTCAATACCCAAAATAAAAAATCCGGAAAAATCTTTCCGGATTATTGCTTAATGGTCCATCCGTCACTTGCTGAAGCGCAGCACGTTCCAGGATTCCTTCCTCAGCCGGGCTGTCAGGATTCCTTTCTCCGCCCGGGTTTCCGTGTTCACCCGGGGCAGGATACGGTCAGGATGCTCCCAGCTGTTCGCCGCGTGCGCGTCCTCCGTGAACATTTCGATATGCTCCGTGAACTTCCAGCCCTCAAAGCCGCGGACATCCAGCTTCAGTTCCTGGTCCTCCGCCGGATCCCCGTTGATCACAAACACCGTCATCTCCCCGGCTTCCTCGTTCAGGGCCGTAGCCGCCTGTACCGTCTGCACGCCGGTAAACCCGCCGTACTGGTTCATGTCATCAATGGCATAACCCGGAACGTCGTAGGTATCGCAGCTGACCTCGCATTCCAGGGAAACGCCCTTTGCCCAGCGGATCATCTGGGTAAAGGGATAGTGAGCCGCGCCTTTCCATACATGCTCCCGGTCCGTGGCGCACAGCGCGCCGAGACCGCCGGTGGCGCAGCCGATTTTGATCCGGTCCGCGTGGCGAAGCATCACCAGCATCGTGCTGGCCATTCCCAGGGTCTGCAGCATCTCATGGTCCCGCGGCGGGTTGCGCAGGGTGGACCAGTCATCCGGATCATGGCGGACATACTTCCGGCCGGGCACAAAGACGCCGAACATATCCGCGTTCTGCCGTCCCGCCAGGCCCAGGTGCATCTCGCCCTTCGGCCGGATCATACTGCCGTATTCATCCAATGCCAGCATCATCTTCTTCGGGGAGCGAAGCTTGGTTTTGACAAAGTCACACAGGGCGATCTCCGTCCGGATATAATCCTCAAACGCCTGGTATCCCGCCAGCAGGGCCTCGGGCATTTCCGGAGGCGCCGGATGATAATGATGCAGGGAAATATAATCCACCGCCGCGTAGCATTCCTGCAGCACCTGCAGGTCCCAGTCCGGATAATGGTTCAGGAAGGGAGAACTGGATACGCAGGCGATCGTTTCAATGGACGGGTCCACCCATTTCATGGCCTTGCTGGTCTCATGCGCCAGTACGCCGTAGCCCCGGGGATCCTTTTCCCATGAAGCGATCTGCCACGGTCCGTCCATTTCATTGCCGAGGCACCAGGTCTTCACACCGTAGGGCTTCTCATGCCCGTTCTTCTTCCGCAGGTCCGACCACCAGGTGCCGCCCTCAAAGTTGGTGTATTCCACGCAGTCTGCCGCGTCCTGCAGCGTACCCGTCCCCAGGTTCACCGTATAGATCGCTTCCGTGCCTGCCTTTTCCGCCCACTGCAGGTATTCATCATGACCCACGTCGTTCGGGATATACTGGAACCAGGCCATATCCAGGTGCGTCTTCCGCTGCTCCTTCGGACCGATGGAATCCTTCCACTGCCAGCCGGAGACAAAGTTTCCGCCCGGCAGGCGGACCGCCGGCAGCCCGGTTTCCTTCAGGGCTTCATAGAAATCTTTCCGCAAGCCCTGTTCATCCGCGGACGGATGTTTCGGGTTGTACATGGTTCCGTTGACCATGGAGCCGATCGGCTCCAGGAACGCGCCGAAGAGCCGTCCCGAGATCTCCCCGATCCTGAAATCCGGATGGAGAGTCATTTTTGCTTTTTTCATCGTTTTTTCTCCTGTGTTTTTATTGCAGTCCGATCGCGGTCACGGTAAAGGCTTTGCCCTCCTCCGTCACCCGGATCTCCAGCGTATGCTCCGCGGCTTCCTTTTCATCCAGGACCAGCACGACCTCGCTCTGCCCCCATTTATCCTTGCCGCCTTTGACTGTCTTCACCACACGGCCGTCGATCAGGATCTCCGCCGCGCCGAAGGAAGCGCTGTTGGTCGCCTTCCAGGCCACCAGACACTTCCGGAAAATGCCCCTGACAGTCAGGGGATCCATCGGATCCTTCACATTATGATAGAAGTTTTTCCCGCAGACCCAGCCCACCGGCTGGTTGTGGTAGCTGCCGCTGTCCGATCCGGGGAACCCGCCCCGGTCCACCGTAAACTCTTCTGTTTCCGTATCGCCGAAGATGGTTTTCAGCCCCATGAAATCGGTGCCGTATACCGGCTTCACATCCAGGTCCGGCGCCGCGTCGGTCTCAGCCTCCGCCGCTTCCGTGACCGCCTGCATCAGGCAGTCCGTCATGATCCGGTGTCCCAGGGAAGTGGGATGGTATTCATCGGAGAAGAAGCCTTCCTTTTTCAGTTCCTTTCCGAAATGGCCGTAGAAGCCGTCCTTGATGGAGACCATCATCAGGTCATAGTTCTTTCCGATCCTTCTCAGGTCGTTCTGCAGGTTAAAGCCGTTCCGGAATACCGCGAACAGCAGGATCACCGCCGGCTCGTTCGGCGCGTCCAGGATCTCCTTCACCATGGACTCAAAGCAGCGGTGCTTTGTGGGTTCCTCCCAGTCGTTCACCGAAAATTCGATCACCACCACGTCCGGCAGGCCGTCCGTATCCGCAGCCGGCACCCGGTTCACGACCTCCCGCTGATACCGCATATAGCCGAAAGGCGACGGCGTACCGCCCACGCCGGCGTTCACAAAACACACGTTGCTGCCATTGGCCGCACCATACTCCGTCCGGAACCGGATATGGAACCTGGAAGCCCAGCATTCCTTGTAGCTGGAGGCTCCCGCGCCTTCCGTGATGGACCCGCCGATGGTGGCCAGGGTGATCACTTCACCGCTTTGGGCCCGCTCGATCACCTTTTTCAGCCTTGCGTTGTTTCCCACGCTCATGACGGAATCCCGGAGAGCCTGCCGGTACCATTCTTCATCAAACATTGTTTTCTTTTCCTCTCCCCATGCGGTACTGACGCAGAGCAGCATCAGGATCATCAGCACGGATACCCATTTTTTCATAGCTGTTTCTCCCGGTTTTCCGTTTTCCGGATATTTTGTTTTAGCATACCCGCGCCGGCCGGGCGCGTCAAGTACCAGCTCGTCTCCGGCTTGAAGTTTCCGGGCAATACCGTTACAATAATCTCCGGCGCTTCACAAGGCCGCGCCGCAGAAAGGAACCCCTGTATGAAAGAAGAAAACCTGAACTGGGAGGAAGTCTCCACAGAACATATTGTGCAGGACGAATGGATCGACTTCCGGAGATCCGCCTACCGTTCCCCGGACGGCCGGATCTTCCAGCCCTATTACAGCTTTACACGCCGGAATTATGTGGTCGTTGTCGCCTCGGATGAGAACGGCCGTTTCCTGTGCGTACGCCAGTTCCGCCACGGCATTGGTCAGGTGACCACCGAATTCCCGGCCGGCGCCATTGAGCAGAAGGACGGGGAAAACCCGGAGGAAGCCGCCCTGCGTGCCGCCAAGCGGGAGCTGCGGGAAGAGACCGGCTGTGAATCCGCCTGCTGGCGTCACCTGCTGACCATTCCCTCCAACGCCACCATCTCCGATAACTATGTCTGGCTCTTCGCGGCCGAAAACTGCCGGAAGACCTCCGGCCAGGAACTGGATGAGATGGAGCGCATCGGCGTCCTGACGCATACTGCGGAAGAGATTGACACCCTTCTCGCCGGCGGGGAATTCCCCCAGGCCGTCCATGCTCTGGCCTGGCTGCTGGCAAAACAGCAGTCTCCTGTGTAACGCGCAGCATCCTGACCTGTATATCTGTCAGCCGTTCTATTTCGCCTGATTTGGCAAAATAGAACGGTTTTTCTTTTCACACCGGCTCTGTATCCTGCCCGCGGCATCAGTAAAATCAATGTTGTGGTGAATATCATGAAAAGGATGTGAGGGGTCTTCTCAAAATCGGTCAATGGATTTATGATGCCATTGACCGGAGCGGTCAACGGAGGTGCACCCATGAACGAAAAGTTCTTTTCCCTGCCCGCTGAAAAGCAGCAGGCCATCCTCAACGCGGGATACCGGGTTTTCTCCCGGAATTCCTACAAAAACAGCCCCATGAGCGAGATCGCCGAAGCGGCAGGCATCAGCAAATCCCTGCTGTTCCATTACTTCCATAACAAAAAGGAACTGTACCTTTATCTCTGGAACAAAAGCGCGGAGATCAGCATCGAAGTCATGACCCGGTTTGGCTGCTATGACCGGACCAACCTGTTCGATGCCATGGAGCTCGGAACCATCGCCAAGCTGGAGATCATGCGCCTGTATCCGGACATGAGTATCTTTACCGTAAAGGCCTTCTACGAGAAGGACGAGGAAATCTGCGCCACGATCCAGGAGAGCTACCACAGGTACTTTAACCTGAAGGCCGACAAAACACGGCTGAACCTGGATCCGGACCAGTTCGTTCCCGGCCTGGATATCCCCATGATGTACCGGGAGATGTACTGGGCGGCGGAAGGATACCTCTGGGAGATGCTGCTGCAGGGCGACCTGGATATTGACAAGGTGGAAAAGGATTTCAAAAAGCTGATCGTTTTCTGGAAAAGCATTTATCAGCGTAAGGAATAACAAAAAAGGAAAAGAGGGAGTCATTTGGAAAGCAAAGCAATCATCGCCGAAAACCTGACCAAGTTCTACGGCAAGGCCAGGGGCATTGACGGCCTGGACCTGGAAGTTGCCCCGGGCGATTTCTTCGGGTTCATCGGACCCAACGGAGCCGGAAAGTCCACCACCATCCGGACCCTGCTGGGGCTGATCTCACCCACCTCCGGCAAGGCACAGGTTCTGGACCTGGATATTGAAAAAAACAGCAGGGAGATCCTGCGGCGCGTGGGATACCTTCCCTCCGGCTCGTCCTTCTATAACGGGATGCGGGTCCGGGATATCCTGAAGCTGTCCGCCGACCTCCGCCGGAAAAACTGCGACGCTGCCGCCGCGGAACTGTGCGAGCGGCTCCAGCTGGACCGGAGCAGGAAGGTGGAGGATCTTTCCTTCGGCAACCGAAAGAAAGTCGGTATCGTCTGTGCCCTGCAGCACGATCCGGAACTGCTGATCCTGGATGAGCCCACAGGCGGCCTGGATCCCCTGATGCAGCATGAGTTTTTCAGCATCCTGCAGGAAAGGAACCAGAAAGGGACAACCGTCTTCCTTTCCAGCCATATCCTTTCCGAGATCCAGCGTTACTGCAGCCGGGCTGCTGTGATCCGGGAGGGAAAGATCATTGCCTGTGACAGTGTGGACAGGCTGGCGAAAACCGGAGCCCGCCGCGTCACCTTCCGGGGAACCCTGCAGCCGGATGCCCTGCCCGATGTCCGGGACTGGACAGAAACGGACGGTACCGTCAGTTTCCTGTACAACGGCGAAACGAACCGGCTGGTCCGGACGCTCGCCGGCCTGGACGTTCACGAGCTGACCATCGCGGAACCCGACCTGGAAGAGATCGTCATTCACTTTTATCAGAAAGGCGGTGAGCAGGCATGACCCTGGTCCGTCATGAACTGAAGCAGTCCTGGAAAGCCCTCCTGATCTGGACCCTTTCCATCGGAGCCTTTATCATCATCTGCCTGTTTATGTATCCCGAGATGAAGAGCCAGATGAACAGCATCAGCTCCATCTTTGCCTCCATGGGCGCGTTTTCCTCCGCCTTTGGGCTGGACACCCTGGATTTCGGATCCCTCAAGGGCTTTTACGGCATTGAGTGCGGCAATATTCTCGGCATCGGCGGCGCGCTGTTCGCTGCCCTGATCGGCATCGGTGCCCTGGCCAATGAAGAGAAAAACGGCACCGCCGAATTCCTGCTGACCCATCCTCTGAGCCGTTCCGGGATCGTCACCGCCAAGCTGGTCTCTGTCCTGATCCAGGTACTGATCCTGAACGTCTCCGTCTGGCTCATGGCCGTTGGTTCCATCGCCGCCATCGGTGAACCCGTTCCGTGGAAGGAAGTGACGCTGCTTCACACAGCCTATTTCCTGCTGCAGGTGGAACTGGCCTGCATCTGCTTCGGCATCTCCGCCTTCCTGTGGAAGGGCGGGATCGGGATCGGTCTCGGTCTGGCCATCGCCCTGTATTTCATGAACATCATCGCGAACCTGACCAGCAAGGCGGATGTGCTGAAATACATCACCCCCTTCGGCTATGCCGACGGGTCTGAAATCTTCAGCAAAGGCGCGCTGGATACCTGCAAACTGCTGGTCGGCCTGGCGTTCACCGCCGTTGGCGTTGCGCTGGCCTACTGGAAATACAATCAAAAAGATATCCGGTAATTGCTTACCGGATATCCTGTAAAAACTGTTTATTCTCCTCCGGAATAGATGTCCTGATAGAGTCCCAGCTCGATCAGCTTGTTCCGGAGGCTTTTCATATCCTCCCAGGCTTCCCGTTTCTTGTCCGGATCCCGGAGCAGCGCCGAAGGATGATAGGTGGGCATGATCCACACGCCTTTCCGTTCCGTCCACCGGCCCCTCTCCCGGGTGATCCGGATCTCCGGGTCCAGGATATTCTTCGCCGCGGTACCTCCCAGCAGGACAATAACCTTCGGCCGGATCAGCCAGGTCTGCATCCGCAGGTGGATCCGGCAGGCTTCCGCCTCTTCCGGCGTCGGTACCCGGTTGTGCGGCGGCCGGCACTTCACGATATTGCAGATATACACCCGGTCCCGCGGAAGCCGGATCGCCTCCAGCATCCTGGTCAGCAGCTGTCCTGCCGCGCCGACAAAAGCGAGACCCTGCTCATCCTCTGTCTGCCCGGGACCCTCGCCGATGAACATCAGCGGGGACTGCCGGTCTCCCTGTCCGGGAACCTTGTTTTGTATATGCTGGCAGAGCGGGCAGAGCCTGCATTCCGCCACCTGCCTGTCAAACAGTTCCCAGGTGATCTCCTCCACAGTCCCCACCTCCTCCGTTCATGCTTTTCCGGCTGCCTGTCTTTTTATCTTGTCACCGCGGACGTTTTTACCCAAAGGGCAGGGCGGACAGTACCCTGGTCAAAATGCTCGTAGGCACTGGTGAAGCCGCTTCCGGCCATGCACAGCGCGTTGTTCTTGAATGCGCTTGTACGAAGCCACCACCAGCAGTAATTCACCCCGTCAACCTTTTCCAGTTTTACATTCTTTTTGCTCAGGGCAACGGTCGGTTCACAGAAAGCATACTGTCCTCCCACCTTGGTAAGGAGTTCATAGTAACTTATGCAGAAAACCTTGTCCTCCGTCACGCCGGAGAAACGGTTGGACGTATTGGCATCGGCATAGCTTTGTTCCAGGGTGTCCTCCACCTGGGTCACCTGGATCGCTGCGGCTTCCTCGTCGGTAAAGGCAGCCCGGATGAAATCATCATTCAGCCATTTCCGCAGGGAGCTGTCTCCCCAGGCCGCTCCGTTGGATGATTTGTTGAAAGGCAGTTTCTCCAGCGCTTTCTCACTAAGCAGGAAAATGCTTCCGTTGGTGAAATCCACATCCAGGACCACCCACCGGATCGGTTCGTCGCCGTTTCCTTTGTTGCCGTCCTGCTCATAGTGCCCGAAATTCACATACTCACCGGGCCAAATGAACGTGGATTCCGCGAACGCGGAGCTGAGTCCAAGGATCATTACCACAGCCAGGATCAGGGCAGTTGCACGTTTCATTGTCGTTCCTCCCTTTGTTCAGGTTGTTTTTTGGTCTTCAGCCTCTTTATTTGTGCGCGTTGTGTTATGAGCTGCTGATTACCGCCATTATATAGAACAATTCCCCAAAACACAAGGAATGATTCTGTCCCGCCCGTTCCCGCTTGTTGGCCTGCCGCCCCTGTGCTATACTTTGGGGCAGGAAAAGCAGCATTCATATTTCCATATAAAGGAGGCCCGGTATGAGTTCACAGGAACAAAGAATCCTTCATCCTTTCGGGCCGCTGTTCGGGCCGGAAAGCCGGATCCTGATCCTGGGATCCTTTCCCTCTGTGAAATCCCGGGAGCAGAACTTCTTTTACGGTCACCCGCAGAACCGGTTCTGGAAGGTCATTGCGGCCCTGTTTGACCAGCCGGTGCCTGCAGATATTCCCGCCAAAAAAGAACTGATCCTGAGTCATGGCCTGGCGCTCTGGGATTCCATCGCCAGCTGCGTCATCACCGGTTCCTCGGATGCCAGCATCCGGGAGGTCCGGGCCAATGATCTCAGGATCATCCTGGATTCCAGTCCGATTGAAAAGATTTACTGCAACGGACAGAAATCCCATGAAATGTATAACAGATATATTCTGCCGGTGCTGTGGCGCGAGGCTTCCTGCCTGCCCTCCACCAGCCCTGCCAACGCCCAGTGGTCACTGGAAAAGCTGACCGCTGCCTGGGCCGTGATCAGGGAGGACCTGGATCAGAAATGATCCTCCACCAGGATAGGCTTGCGCACAAACACTTTTTCAAGCACGGCTTCGTTGCCGGATACGGTCACGTCCGGCCGGTACATGGCTTCTGCCAGGCTTACCGCGCCTGACGCCATCTGGCCCAGGGCCTGGATGGAAACCGTCAGGTCCGGCTTTTCATCAGTCAGTTCGGCGCTTTCTCCGTGTACCGCCCAGGTGCCGTTATTCTCAGGGATCTGCATATCGCCTTCCACCCGGATGACAAATCGGCTGTTGTCCGGTTTTTTGATGATCTCCAGCAGCCGCTTCGCGTTGACCGCCCGGATCATATAGCTCTGGGAGGCTGTCTGCTGGATGTCGTAAGCCCGGGGCGTCTGGATCACAGACAGCAGTTCCAGGCAGGATGGCAGGAACAGGCGGATGGTGCCGTAGTCCGCGCTGAAACGGGCCAGGAAGCCCAGGATCGCGCAGAAGCCGTCCCGGCCGTCCCAGGCCAGGTCCTGCACGTTCAGGATCGCCGCCGGATCGTTCCGGACGTCCTGGAAGATCAGGTAGGCCACGGCCTTCCCGTTTTCACGGAACAGGTAGCAGAACTTCCGGTCCTTGTAGTACTCACCCTTGATGCGGTCCAGCATCCTCTTGTCATCCCGGTACATGGCCAGGTTGAAATGATCAGCGAACCGGTTATACAGCGTCGTATACTCGCTCACCGGATCCCCGGGTTTCCATAGCTCCGCGTCCCCGGAAAAGCGGTAACCGCTCAGCACGGCCGGCGCAAACTCATAGTGGTCCCGCCACCGGACGGTTTCATAGCCGAACTTGCGGTAAAACGCGTGGTTGAAGGGATACAGGGTGGAGATGATCTCTCCCCGGCGGTAAGCTTCCGGGATCAGCTTTTCAAAGATGGCCTTCACAGCACCGGTGTTCCGGTATTCCGGCAGGGTGGATACCGCGCCGATCCCGCCGTTCATGACCCGCTGTCCGTCCAGGCGGCTTTCAAAGTGGTTGTTGATGATCCGGGCCATGATCTTTCCGTCTTCCGAGAAAGCACCCCAGTCCTCATCGGTGGACTTCAGGCTCTCTTCCCGGTTCTTTTCCGGATCTTCCATTTTCATATGAAAAGCCACGGTGGAGATCAGGTTCGCCTCAAAATGTTCTTCCGGTTTCAGTTGACGTACTTCCATACGATTGACTCCCGTTGTTTGTTTCTTATTCAGCCGGCCAGTTTTTCTCAATATCCGGCAGGATGTTCCGGTCTGCCGGCAGCCAGTTCACAGTACCCAGTTCCTCCCGGCCCAGCCATCTCGCCGCTTCATGTTCCAGCAGTTTCGGCTCGCCGGAGGTGATTTCGCACCGGAAGCACTGCATGGACAGGTGGAATTCCGGATAGTCGTACTCCACGTCGCAGATATGGGAAATCACGGTGATGCCGGTATCCAGTTCCTCCCGGATTTCCCGGACCAGCGCTTCCTCCGGGGTTTCCCCCGGCTCGATCTTTCCGCCGGGAAACTCCCAGTAGTCCCGCCAGTCCCCGTATCCCCGCTGTGTCGCGAAAAGCTTTCCCCCATGAAAGATGAGGGCCGCGACTACCCGGATGGTTTTCATTCCAGCGTCCTGCCTTTCAGGTTGTTTCTTCTCACTCGATGCCGGTCATGTCGTAGTTTTCCAGCCAGTTCTTCGCTGTAGCGCAGACGGTCTTCAGGCACTTTTCGTCGAAGGGGCTGACCAGTCCGGCGTTTGCCAGCAGATCGGTGAAGGTCCGGCTTCCGCCCTGCTTCGTGTAAGCCATGTAATACTTCCAGGCTTTCTCCCGGCTTTCCTGGAGCATGGACCAGATCTCCAGCGAAACGGTCTGCGCCAGGCAGTAATCGATATAGTAGAACGGGCTGGCGTAGATATGACTCTGCCGCTGCCAGCCTTCACCCTCACTGTAGAAGGGGATCTCGCCGTCCAGCTTCATCCAGGGCATATAGACTCCCAGCAGTTTCTTCCAGGCGTCATGCCTTTCACGGGGCGTCCAGCCGGGATTCTCATACACCAGGTGCTGGAAATGGTCCACCATCGTTCCGTAGGGAATAAAGGTGAGCGCCGCGGACAGGTGGCTGTAGAGGAACTTCCGGGTATCCGGTCCGAAGAAGTTCTCCGCCCAGGGCCAGGCCATAAACTCCATGGACATGGAGTGCACTTCGCAGGCTTCCATGCTGGGCCATACATAGCTGGAGGGGATCCGATCCCGGTTCATCCAGGCTTCAAAGGCGTGTCCCGCCTCATGGGTTACGACCTCCACGTCTCCCTGGGTGCCGTTGAAATTGGCGAAGATGAACGGTACGCCGTAATCCATCAGGCCGGTGCAGTAGCCGCCGCCTTCCTTGCCCTCGGTGGAGAGCACGTCCATCAGTTTCCTGTCCAGCATCATGTTGAAGAACTCGCTGGTCTCCGGGGAAAGCTCGTCATAGAACTTTTTGCCGGCAGCCAGGATATCGTCAGCCGTTCCCTGGGGCCGGGGATTGCCGGAACGGAATTCCAGCGCGTTGTCGGCAAAGCTCATGGGGTATTCCTTGCCAAGGCGCTTCGCCTGCTCCCGGTAGATGCTGTCCGCCACGGGTACCAGGTAGGTCCGCACTGCCGCGCGGAACTTCTCCACGTCTTCCTTGGTGTAGCAGTTCCGGCCCATGCGGTAGTATCCCAGGGTGGTATAGCCTTCATACCCCAGTTTCCTGCCCATGGTGTCCCGCAGCTTCACCAGCTTGTCATAGATCTCATCCAGCTTGTCCTGGTTATCCTTGTACCACTGTCCTTCGGCTTTCCAGGCAGCCAGGCGCTTCGCGTCATCCGCGCAGGTCTTGAAGGGAGTCAGCTGGGAAAGCGTGTACACGCCGCCTTCAAAGGGGATCTGGGCGGAAGCGATCAGCTTCTGGTATTCATTGCGCAGGTCGTTTTCCTGCTGCAGTTCGGGAATGATGTCCGGGGAGAAGGTCTTCAGGTCGATCTCCGCGTTGATGAACATCAGGTTGCCGTACTCCGCCTCAAAATCCGCGCGGAAGGGTGAGGCCAGCATCGCTGCGGTCCAGGCCTGTTCAAACTCCTGCAGTTCCGGACCGGTCTGGTTCCAGAATTTGTTTTCTTCATCGTAGAAAGTATCCCGGGTATCGATGGAATGGCGGACACTGGCCAGTGTTGCCAGCGTATCCACATGGCGCGCTTCCTTTTCCTTCTCCAGGAAAACTGCCTTTGCTTCCTCATAGCTCTTCGCGCCCTGCAGGCGTTCCGTCAGGGCTTTCAGCTTTGCCTTGAGTTCTTCAGGATCCGGGCGTTCATAGGGCATTTCAGGAAAAGTAATCATGGTTTTTACTCCTTCACTCTGTAGAGGATTTGGGAATCCTCCCGGATTGTATCATAAAAACCATGATCTGTAATTCGTTTATGCGATTGTATACAGAGAATCCGTCATTTTCAGGCTTTTTTCCCGAGACGGCCTTTAAAATCCGCGTAGCCGAAGCCCGTCAGTTTCCTGAATTGTCCATTCCGGTCCATTCCATAGATGTCCGGCAGCGGCATACCGTTGAACGTGTTGTTTTTGCAGGTGGTATAGATGGCCATGTCGCCGAATACCAGGCGGTCGCCCGGTTCCGGTTCGCTGTCCAGGCTGTATTCACCGGTCACATCGCCTGCCAGGCAGGTGGGTCCCGCCAGCCGGAAGACGTTTTCCCCGGCGTTTCCGGGCTCCCCGTTCAGCAGCGGCGGGATATAGGGCATCTCGATCACGTCCGGCATATGGCAGGCGGCGCTGGTGTCCAGCACAGCCGTCCGGATGCCGCCGTTTTCCGTCACGTCCAGCACCGTGGTCACCAGGTAGCCGGCGTTCAGTGCCACAGCTTCCCCCGGTTCCAGGTACACCTGCAGGTTCCACTGTTCCTGTGCCCGGCGGATCAGCTTTTCCAGCAGCGTCCGGTCATAATCCTCCCGGGTGATATGGTGCCCTCCGCCCATGTTGAGCCACTTCATCCGGGGCAGGATATCCCCGAAGCCCTTTTCCACGGCGGCCAGGGTTGTCTCCAGCGCGTCGGCGCCCTGCTCACACAAGGTGTGGAAATGGAGTCCGTCCAGCAGGCCGGCCAGCTCTTCCGTCATTTCCCGGTTCCATGCTTCCCGCGTCACGCCCAGGCGGCTTCCCTTCGCGCAGGGATCATAGATGTCATGCCCTTCCTGGGTGGAGCATTCCGGGTTGATCCGCAGGCCGATGCTTTTCCCGCTTTCCTTCGCAGCCGTCCCGAACTGCTTCAGCTGCCTCACGGAATTGAACACAATATGGTCCGCGTACCGCAGCAGCTCCCCGAACTCATCCTCCCGGTAAGCGGCGCAGAAAACATGCACCTCTTTCCCCGGCATTTCCTCCGCACCCAGCCTGGCTTCATACAGGCCGCTGGCCTCGGTTCCCGCGAGGTAAGGGGCCAGCAGCGGATAGAAATCATAGTTGGAGAAAGCTTTCTGGGCCAGCAGGATCCGGCATCCGGTGTGCTCCGCCACCGAAGCCAGGATCCGCCCGTTTTCCTCCAGCCGTTTCTCATCCACCACATAGCACGGTGTCCGGAGCGGGGCAAAGCATGCCGGCGCGTTCCGGCCGGAAAGACCCCTGAATACTTCCTGCCTGTCCATCAGTCCACCAGTACCGGATTGTGGTTCTCCCTGCGGGGCAGGCCGTAACGGTCCAGCGCGTCCAGGAAGGGATCCGGATCAAATTCTTCCACCGTGTATACACCGGGCTTGTTCCACTTGCCGGTCAGCAGCATCATGGCGCCGCACATAGCCGGAACACCCGTGGTATAGCTGATCGCCTGGCTTTCCACCTCCCGGTAGCACTCCTGGTGATCGCACACGTTGTAGATATAGTAGGTCTTTTCCCTGCCGTCCTTTTTACCGGTAAAGATGCAGCCGATATTGGTCTTGCCGTGGGTCCGCGGGCCCAGGCTTGCCGGATCCGGCAGCAGTGCCTTCAGGAACTTGATCGGCACGATCTCATGTCCCTCGAACATCACCGGGGTGGTGGACAGCATGCCCACGTTCTCCAGGCAGCGCATATGGGTCAGGTAGCTCTGGCCGAAGGTCATGAAGAAGCGGATCCGTTTCACTTCCGGAATGTTCACCGCCAGGGACTCGATCTCCTCATGGTGCAGCAGGTACATATCCTTCTGTCCCACGTCCTCGAAATTGTACTCCCGCTTAATGCTCATCGCGGGGATCTCCACCCATTTACCGTTCTCCATATAGCTTCCGGGCGCGGAAACCTCCCGCAGGTTGACCTCCGGGTTGAAGTTGGTGGCAAAGGGATAGCCATGGTCGCCGCCGTTGCAGTCCAGGATATCGATGGTGTCGATGATGTCGAATTCATGCTTCTTCGCGTAGGCGCAGTAAGCCTGGGTCACGCCGGGGTCAAAGCCGCAGCCCAGCAGGGCGGTCAGGCCGGCCTGCTCGAACTTTTCGCGGTAGGCCCACTGCCAGCTGTAATCGAAATAGGCGGAGAAGCCCTGCTCTTTGCACCGCTTCTCGTAGATGGCCCGCCATTCCGGATCGTCCGTATCCTCGGGCTCGTAGTTCGCTGTATCCATATAGTTCACGCCGCAGGCCAGGCACGCGTCCATGATGGTCAGGTCCTGGTAAGGCAGGGCGATGTTCATCACCAGCTCCGGCTTGTAGTCATTGATCAGCTTCTTCAGCTGTTCCACGTCGTCCGCGTCCACCTGTGCGGTGGTGATCTTCGTTTTTGTTTTTCCTTCCAGCGCTTTGGCCAGTTCATCGCACTTGGACTTTGTCCGGCTGGCGATGCACATTTCCGTAAACACGTCGTCCGCCTGGCAGCACTTCCGGATCGCCACGTTGGCCACGCCGCCGCAGCCGATTACCAATACTTTGCTCATATGATTCTTCCTCCTGTTTCTGTCTTATTGATAAAGGGCCAGCAGCATTTCCCGCACGATCTTGCAGGCCGCGGCCGTGGACGCGCCGCTTGCGTCCAGCATGGGAGCCAGTTCATTGACGTCGGCTCCGACAATGTTCAGCTTACTCACCGTCAGGATCGCATTCAGCAGTTCCGTGAAGCTCACCCCGCCTGCTTCCGGCGTCCCCGTTCCGCAGAAGAGGGCCGGATCCAGGCAGTCCAGGTCCACCGTCAGGTAAACGGGCACCTGCTCCCGGGCCAGCTTTTCCGTCAGATCCTCCAGGCCTTCAAAGCTGAACTTGTGCATGTCCGTATGGGCTTTGGCGAATTCAAACTCCGCCTTTTCCCCGCTGCGGATGCAGAACTGGTGGATCCGGCCGTCGCCGGTCAGTTCCTGGCAGCGCCGGATCACGCAGGCATGGCTCAGCTTCGCGCCCAGGTAATCATCCCGCAGGTCCGCGTGGGCATCGAAGTGGATGATATGCAGGTCCGGATACTTTTCAATGACCGCCCGCACAGCCCCCAGCGTCACCAGGTGCTCGCCGCCGACCAGGAAAGGCATTTTTCCGTCCTGCAGGATCTCTCCCGCCTTCTCTTCAATATCCTTCAGCGCCGCTTCCGCGGAACCGAAGCACAGCTCCAGGTCCCCGCAGTCAAACACGCTGATGTCAGCCAGGTCCCTGTCCTGGTAGGGGCTGTAGGTTTCCAGGCCGAAGCTTTCATGGCGGATGGCGGCGGAGCCGAACCGGGCGCCGGGCCGGAAGCTTGTTGTGGAGTCAAAAGGAGCGCCGAACAGCACGATCCCCGCGTCTTCATAGGCGCTGTCGCAGCCGATAAAGGTCTCAACATTCCGGTTCACGCTTCCACCTCCTCAAGCATCTTCTCCAGGTAAGCCGGCAGGTAAAAAGAGCCGATGTGCAGCTTGGTCGTATAGTACTTCGTGCTCAGGTGCAGGCTCTTCCAGTGTTCCTCATCAAAGTCTTCAATGGGATGGTATTTCTTGCTGGCAAAGCCGAACAGCCAGTATCCCGCCGCGTAGGTCGGGATATGTGCCTGGTAAACCCGGCTGATCGGGAAGGTGTTCACGATCCGCTTGTGGCTCCGCTGCATGGCCTCTGCGTCGTGCTTGTAAAACGGGCTTCCCTGCTGGTTCACCATGATCCCGTCCTCGTGCAGGGCGTTGTAGCAGATGCCGTAGAACTCCCGGGTAAAGTAGCCTTCGGAAGGACCGAAGGGATCGTTGGAGTCCACGATGATCAGGTCATATTCATCCGTGCACCGCCGGATAAACCGCAGCGCGTTGTCAAAATAGATGTGCACGCGGCTGTCATCCAGCTTGCAGGCATTCTCCGGCAGGTAAGTGCGGCAGGCCTCGATCACCTGTCCGTCCATTTCCACCAGGTCAATGCGCTCCACCGTATCATAGCGGGTCAGTTCCTTCACCACCCCGCCGTCCCCGGCGCCGATCACCAGGATGTCCTTCACGTTCTTGTGAACGGACATGGGGATATGGGTGATCATCTCGTCGTAAATGAATTCATCCCGTTCCGTCAGCATCACGTTTCCGTCCAGGGCCAGCACCCGGCCGAATTCAGGGGTGTCGAAGATGTCGATCTGCTGGTACTCGCTTTTCCCGGAGTACAGGTGCCGGTTTACCCGCAGGCTGTGCTTAACATCCGGGGCATGGCATTCACTGAACCAGAGTTCCATGAGACCTTCTCCTCCTCCCTGATAATGTTGATATTCTCGATCATCGGATCCTCGGGGCCCGTCACGGAGCATCCCTTCGCCTTGGCATAGACGATATAGTCCAGGATCTCTTTCGTGATACGCTCACCGGGTGCCAGGATCGGGATTCCCGGCGGGTAGCACATCACGAACTCACTGCAGATGTAGCCCTCGCTTTCGCTCAGCGGCACGCTCTTCTTGTTGGCGTAGAAGGCTTCCTGGGGGCTGTAGACCACTTCAGGAGCAATGTACTCCTGGCTCAGCAGGCCGTAGGGATCCTTCATATACCGCCGCTTGATCTCCGCCAGCGCGCTCACCAGCCGTTCCAGTTCCTGCATCCGGTCACCGATGGACAGGTAGGCCAGGATGTTGCCGATGTCGCCAAACTCGATCTGGATATCATATTCATCCCGCAGGATGTCATAAACTTCAATGCCCGCCAGGCCGATGTCCCGCGTATGCACGCTCAGCTTGGTGGGGTCAAAATCATAGATGGAATCGCCGTTGATCAGTTCCCGGCCATAGGCGTAGTAGCCGCCCACCGCGTTGATCTCCTCCCGGGCGTATTCCGCCATCTCGGATACCTTCCGGAACACGGTCTTGCCGCGCTGGGCCAGGTTCCGGCGGCTGATATCCAGGCTGGACATCAGCAGATAGCTGCCAGAGGTGGTCTGGGTCAGGTTGATGATCTGACGCACATGGCCGGCATTCACCCGTTCCCCGGTCAGCAGCAGGCTGGACTGGGTCAGGCTGCCGCCGCTCTTGTGCATGGAGACCGCGGCCATATCCGCCCCCGCCTCCATGGCGGTCACCGGCATTCCGTCGCCGAAGTAGAAGTGGGTTCCGTGGGCCTCATCCGCCAGGCACAGCATGCCGGCTTCATGCGCCATCTTCACGATGGTGCGCAGGTCGCTGCAGACTCCGTAATAGGTGGGGTTGTTCACCAGGACAGCCACCGCGTCCGGGTTTTCCTGGATAGCCTTGCGGACCTGGTCCACACTCATGCCCAGGGAGATACCCAGCTTCCGGTCCACGTCCGGATTGACGTAAACCGGCACCGCGCCGCAGAGCACCAGGGCGTTGATCACGCTCCTGTGCACATTCCGTGGCAGGATGATCTTCTCTCCCCGCTTGCAGCAGGACAGCACCATGCTCTGCACAGAGCTTGTGGTCCCGCCCACCATCAGGAACGCGTTGGCCGCGCCGAAAGCGTCCGCGGCCAGGATCTCCGCTTCCCGGATCACAGACACGGGATGACACAGGTTGTCCAGCGGCTTCATGCTGTTCACGTCCACACCCACGCATTTTTCCCCGAGGAACGCCGTCAGCTCCGGATTGCCCTTTCCGTGCTTGTGGCCCGGCACGTCAAAGGGCACCACCCGCATTTCGCGGAAGCGCTCCAGCGCCTCGTAGATCGGCGCCCTGGACTGGTCGTACAAGTACTTTCCCATACTCCACCTCAAACAAAAAACGCAAGCTGTAATCACACAACTTGCGTTATTATCCACATGCAGTCAGGTTCCTGTCCCTGTCCTTCACGGCATACAGGCAGTTACGCCCGCCGTTTCAGGCACGGCAAAGAGGTTGGAACGGAATATCTGTGGTGCTCGGCATACAGAGTCTATATAGCAATACTTACTTTTACTACTCTTATTGACCATTTCACAAGTTTGCGTGTATTACGCATTTCGGTTATAAAGTAACCAACTTATAAAACTGAGCTTTTAACTCAATCAATAGGGGCGGAAACCGCCCATCGGCAGTGGACCCGGCTGTCCGTATGGCCTCGACTCCGTATCGGAGTGGTCCCGTAAATTGCTTAAGACGCTGATGACAAAATCACCTTGTCTTAATATTCCCTCTTCCCTGCCTCTCTCAGGAAAGCGCTGGGAATATATTATCATTTTCAGCTTGTCCGTCAAGGGGAAAATGAAAATAATGCAGAATTCATAATTCACAATTCATAATTAAAGGAACGGAGATCTCTTGCTGCCGGCTTCCCTGAGGTCGGGTGATATATGGTCCGGTGGAAAGAGTCCTCGGGAGGAGATTAAGTTCGCTTCTTTGGATTATTCACAGCGTTTTGATGTCATTTCGACCGACTGAAAGGAGTGATGAAACCTCGTTTTCCTGTCACACATACTATCATTATGAATTCTGAATTATGAATTGTGAATTTCTTAAAACAGTGTCATCTGCTCAAACCTGTCCGGGAGTTCACTCATATACCCGAAGCATTCCTCCGGCGTGCTCATGATCCCGTGGTCCCGGCAGAAGGTTCTGAAGAGATGCATCAGCTCCCGGCTTTTTGGACTGGGAACTTCATAGGCGTTCCCATAGGTCCGGATATATCTTTCCTTCAGTCCCGGGAAGTGCCTGTCCAGGGCGGCGTAATAGTATTCCCGGTCCCCTTCCCGCAGCGTCAGCCCCATACCGAAACAGATGATTCCCTTCACCTGTACCTGCGCGCAGGCTTCCAGGATCGCCCGGATGTTTTCCGGTGTGTCATTGATAAAGGGCAGGATCGGAGACAGCCACACAACCGTGGGAATTCCCCGTTTCCGCATTTCCTCCAGCACCTCCACCCGCCGCTGCGTATTGCAGACGCTGGGTTCCAGGATCCCGCACAGTTTTTCGTCCCAGGTAGTCAGGGTCATCTGCACAACGCATTTGGCTCTTTTGTTGATTTCCTCTAGCAGGTCGATATCCCGCAGGATGCGGTCGGATTTGGTCTGGATCGCCGCACCGAACCCGTATTTGCAGATGATCTCCAGGCATTTCCGGGTCAGGCCCAGCTGTTCCTCACAGTGCATATACGGATCGGACATCGAGCCGGTTCCGATCATGGCCTTCTGCCGTTTGGACTTCAGGGCCTGCTCCAGCAGCTCCGGCGCGTTCTGCTTCACCTCAATGTCTTCGAACGCATGGGTAAACTGATAGCATTTGCTCCGGCTGTCACAGTAAATACAGCCGTGGGAGCATCCGCGGTAGATATTCATCCCGAAACGGCCTTTGCCGCCGGTCAGGATTCCCTTTGCGTCCACAAAATGCATCAGCGTTCCTCCGGGTCAATTCCCATCTTCACCGTCAGATCCCCCAGGGACTTGTCATACTGGGCGCGGCTGATCGCGCCGTTTTCCAGGAATGTATCCAGCAGTTCCTTCTGCCGGAAATACAGTTCCCGCTTCTTCATCTCCGCGGTTTTGGGTTCCCCGTTCGTTTCTTCCACGGATGTCCCTCCGTTCCGTCAGTTTCCCTCAAACTCATCAGCGTGCTTTTTGAAAAAGTCATAATATACCCTGGGATTCTTCAGCTCCGTCCAGCTGTCCACCACCCGGGATCCGTCATCCAGGTTGATGATCTTCGCTCCCGGGAAAGCCAGCAGGAAAGGTGAATGAGTGCTGATCACCAGCTGGTTCCCGCAGTACCGGACGGAATCCGTCAGAAAGTCCGACAGGATCATCTGGTTTTCCGGGCTGAGGCTGTTTTCCGGTTCGTCCAGCAGGCACAGGGTATCCGGCTCAATCTTTGTCTGGAAAAACATGAGGGCGCTTTCTCCGTTGGAACGCTCCCGAACGGTCTTTCCGGACTCTCCTTCGATAAACCGGCTGCGGGTCTTCTTCCGGGCATCGGTGATCCGGCGCAGATGCTCCAGGTCATCCAGGGAACTGATCCGGAAGCGTTCCCGCTTCAGCTCATAATACTCCTCCGCCAGTTTTTCCCGTTTCCGGTCGATCCCCTCATTGATGGAGCGGATATCCAGCATCATGTCAAACACGTCATCGCTGGTAATGATCCGGCTTTCCGGGGGAACCGCCTCCTCCAGGGTCACCTGGCACCTGTTCACAAAGCTCTCAAAAAACCGGGACCGGTTATATGCGCTGTTCCGCTTCAGCCCCAGCTTTTCCGCTATTACGTTCAGCGCCGTGCTCTTTCCGCTTCCGTTTCCCCCGTACAGGATCGTGACCGGGCGGAAAACGATCTCGTCCAGGCCGGCCTTCGGCAGGATCCGGTAGGGATAGACCGACTGATCATAAGTGGTCTTCAGGTTAAACATGAAGTCGGTTTCAGCTTCCTCACCCGGAAAAGTGAATGTACTCAGATACAGCATTTTTCTCCCCAGTTCATCTGACAGCGTCAGGATCAGTCGTCAATGATCTCCGCGTCATCCGGAATGCTCCGGATCAGCATGGCGGCGTTATTGGACAGCCTGATATTCTCATCCGGCGGGAAGCTTACTTTTCCGCTGAAGCTGCTCTTGTCGCAGTGAACATCCAGCTTTGTGTCCAGCAGCCCAAGGTTGTCCGGCAGGTTATTCGCAAAAATGATGCTTCCCGCGCTGACGCCGATCACAAGACCGTTATCCCGAATGTAGGACAAAAGCGAATCACGGAATCCGGTGGCATTGATCCTGTTCAGCAGGTAGGAAGTCCGTCCGCCGCAGAAATAGATCACATCAAAAGCTTTCAGTTCGTCTTCCGGAATGCTCTCATGCAGGTCAAACACCTTGATATTCTCTTTGGGAATGCCGCATTTCAGCAGGTCCTCCATGCATTTGGGCAGCACCGCCACAGCATCCGCGTCAATCGCTGCGGTCGGAATAAAAAGGGCCAGGGCATCGGCCGGATCCTTGCCCAGCATTTCCAGAAAATGGTTCTTTATCTTTTCAGTCTCCAGTCCGCAGGATGTCAGCATAACGCGCATCGTTCTTCCCTCCCGAATTCCCGATTCAAAACTGCTGTCATCATTTTATCATGCAGCCCCATTGATAGGAAGGCGAACAAATGAATAATCTGATGAAAATCTCATGAGAAAGCCCGGCATCAGAAGCATGATGCCGGGCTGGTCTGTTTGATGTCCTTATCCGGGTAAAGTTTGGATAAACGCCGCGATTTTCCGGGTGGTTTCCTCCACTGTTTCATTTCCGTTATCAAGAAAAAGTGAAAACTTTCCCCGGTTTTTCCGGAACCACCGGTTATATTCCAGGTGCGGCCGGATAATCTCATCCGAGGTAAATCCCCGCTCTTCAGGCCTGGCTTTCAGCCGCTTTTCGATCACTTCATCCGGCGGGCACAGGGCAATGAAAAAAGTTGCTGTAATCTCTTCCGGCGCAGCTGCCCTTGCGAAATAATCCTGCGGATTCAGGCAGGATACAAACACCAGATCCTTCCCCGCCGCCATGCCGGCAGCCCGCTTCAGGGTATCCTCTCCGTACTTTTCCTCCCGGTCGGTTCCGGCGTAATCCCACCAGTTCAGCCCGACTTCGTCCGAATCAACGCAGGCATAGCGTTCCGGATCCAGCATTCCCGGCAGGCTGTCCCGCAGCGTGGATTTCCCCGCGCCGCAGGTTCCTGTAATCACAATCAGTCTCATTGGATGCACGTCCTGTCTTACCGGCGGATAACCTTGCAGTTTTTCACATATTCGCCGTACTTGTTCATGAAGTCGTCCCGTTCCGCTTCCTCCGTGATCCAGATGATCACCCAGGCCTTTTCGATCCCGAGGTTCTCATAAGCCTGGAGGCGGTGGTTTCCGTCATTCAGTTCAAATTCCCCGTCCGTATAATGGACGATCAGCGGCGGCATGTCCGGATCGGACTGGATAGACTTTTCAAGCCCCGCGACCCGCTGTTCCCACCAGTCTTTGTCTATCCGGTATTTCATTTCCGGTTCCGGGCCCGCGCATCTTTTGAACAGGCTCACCGGAAACTCCGCCGGGCTGAAATAATACCGGTCAAAAAGTTTCAGGCCGTCGGAAAAAGGAATGTTCCGTCCTTCCTCATTCAGGTACAGATGGATCCATGCATCCAGTTTGCCCGCGTCGGCATAGGCCTTCGCGGATGATAATGTTGCGCTGTATTTCAGCATTGCGGTCTCCCTCCTGTTATACACGATTCGTTTGATGGAATCATAGGAGAGCGCGTACTTGTCCATCAGTTCCTCAATGGAAAGACCCTTTGCGAAAGCGGAACGGATCTCTTCATTCCTCTCCCGGATATAGCGCTGGTATCCGGATGTCTCGCCCCAGGCTTTTCTTTCCTCCCCGGCCGGAATGTAAATGGTTTCGCCGGAGACATACCGCTGGATCTGCTTCAGGAGACCTTCCGGAAAAATCTCCTGCGCGTTTCTGTAAGCCATCATACGCACCTCCTTTCGTGCATGATTGTAGGGAATTTGTGACCGCGGTTCTATACCGTGTTTACCTGTAACCGTTCCTTACACAAATGCCGGTTATGGATCCGGCACCTTTTTCACTCTCCAAGCACCGCGCTGATGCAGCTTTCGATATTATCAGCCCTCCGCAGCAGCCTTTTCCGCCGGATATCCCCTTCACTCGGCCATTCCATCAGCTTCTTGATCCTGCCAAGGGCAATCGTTCTGTCAAACCGGTCCCTCCATCCTTCATAAAGGGCCGTATACCAGTTCCTCAGTTCTTCTTCGCTTGCTTCTTTCCCGCCCCGGATCCGGCGGCCAAGGGCTGGATCGGCCAGCAGGCCGCGGCCGATCATCACGGCTTCCGCCGCGGGAAAACGTTCCTCAAATGCCCGGACGTCTTCCACCGTCCGCAGGTCTCCGTTGTAAACCGGATGCGGTATTCCCTTCCGCAGTGCCAGTTCAAAGGCTTCCGGATGAACCGCGCCGGTGTATTGTTCCCTTGTGGTCCGGGCGTGGATGGTCACATGGGCAAAGGGATAGTCAGCAAACAGGTCCGCCAGCTCCGGCCATTCCTCCGGGCTTTCATATCCAATCCGGGTTTTGACGGAAAGTGATACGGGAAGGGTGTTGGAGAACAGGCGGTCCAGGAAAGTGCGCAGGTAACCCGGGTCCTGAAGCATGCCGCTTCCCCGGCCCCGTTTGGTCACCGTCGGGGACGGGCATCCGAGATTCAGGTCCGCGCAGGAATAACCGCATTCACTGACATAATACAGCCATGCGGACAGCTGTTCCGGATCCCGTGTCAGCGCCTGGGGCAGCACATTCAGGCCCTCGTTTTCCTCCGGAGCGATATCCCGTTCCTCCCGGGTCAGCAGGGACAGGGACTGGGTCAGCTTGTGAAACGGCAGGCAGTAGACGTCAACTCCCCCGAAAATCCTGTGATGGGTCTGCCGCAGGATCCCGTCCGTCATGCCTTCCATCGGCGCGAAATAAATGGTCAATCCCTTTCCTCCTTCAGCCATTCCTGTATCCTCATCATACTCCGGATCCCGGCAATTGAAAACCGTCAAATCCGGGGCATCAGGGACAGTTCCGTCCGTCTCACTTCACCTCGGTTGAACAAAACACAACTATTGCGCCATTGGATTTCTGCCGATCCGTGGTATGATGTGCTTACAGAACGTTCTGAAATATCACAATGGAGGAACAGATGATGATGTATCTACCGGCAAACCTGAAGAAATACCGGATCGCGAAAGACCTGACACAGGAGGAAGTGGCAGAGTTCCTGGGGATCACCGCGCAGAGCGTTTCCAAGTGGGAACGCGGTGAGAGCTATCCCGATATTGCCTTTCTCCCGGCACTGGCCAATATCTTTGAGACGAGCGTTGACCTGCTCATCGGCATGGATGCCATCCGGGCGGAAGAGACCCGTTACAACATTCACAAGACCGCGGTGGAATACCAGAAAAACGGAGAGTATGACAAGGCTGAAAAGACCTACCGGGAAGCCCTGCTGATCTATCCGAACATGCCGGGCATGATCCTGGGCCTGGCAGCCACGCTGGCCCTGAAGGGTGATACAGCTGAAGCCATTGAGCTGATCGAGCGGGGACTGCCGCTCTCCGCCAATGAAAAGCAGAAAGCAACCCTGCGGGCAGCCCTGTGCTTCCTGTACCTGAAAGCCGGCAGGGAGGACAAAGCCGGCAGACTTGCCTCCGAACTGCCCCACACCCGGGAAAGCCGTGAAGTCATCCTGCCTCTGGTTCAGCAGGGGTTGAGCTCATCCCGGATCGATGAACATATCCGGACGATCCTGTTAGGGGAATGACCGGCACACCAAAATGAAGAAAAGCCCGGACGGGGATCAATCCCTCTCCCGGGCTTTTTCAGGCAATACTACATTTGCTCCTGTTGTTCCATCAGCAGGTCGTAAAAATCATCAACACTAATCAGGACTGTAGCTTCCGGACAGTCCTTGGGCGATTCCTGAGGGGGATCCTGTGGGCGTTCGCCCTTTTTCGCCTTCGACAAAGGATCATACTTGTTGTTCATATGTTCCTCCGCTTTCTGCCTGTTATTCTATTTCGACATAAAGCGGGGAATTTCCTGTCAGGGCGCCCGGAGGGTTATCCTGCTGCCGTATTCCGGCGGTTCAGTTCAGCTTCAACCCTGTTCAGTGTCCGGAAAAACCGGTGTGTGGCGATCATCGGACCAAAGAACGGAAAACCGATCGTACACCATCCAACCATATGCCTCCGGGATGTATGCGGGCCCTCTATCCCCAGTTCCCCGGCTTTTGCTTTCAGTTCTTCCGCGATCTGTGCCATCCAGATCAGCGTATAGATAAACAGGGTAGGAATCCCTAGCAGATAAGCTTTCCAATACCGCTGCGTCTTTTTCTGCAGGATCTCATCCAGTTCGTCCTGCAGTCCGCCATGCGGCATATAAAACAAAAAGAAAAAGCCGGCGGTGATGAAATCGGTAAGGCCGATCAGGAATCCCGGCCTGTTCGTATGCCTGAATCTCATCGTCGATCTCATCCTCCGGTTGTACTTCTGCCTGTCCGGCTGGGTATATTCCGTCTTTTTTCGGTATGAGCGCCGCAGACAGCATAAAACAAAACAGGCCATCACAGAAAATGGTGGTTTACAGTCTGCCCTGTTTACTGTCTTTCCGGTCGCCGCAGTAAAGGTATTATACCGTAATTTTTCCTTGTTATCAATGTTCTGAAGCCGTCAGAAACAGGCACAGGGATCCCCGTCATACAATGCGCACTTCCTCCAGAAGGATCTTCTTTTCAAAGCCGCCTCGCTTATCAGCCTTCTGCTGCCTGATTCTTTCAATTTCTTCGATGGAACTGCCCCGTGCTTTGGCCACGGCCATCATCACTTCCAGCAGATCCGCCAGTTCTTCCATCGACTTGTCTTCCAGGTATTCTTCCAGTTCCTCTGACAGTTTCCGGTCCAGGAATTCCAGGTATTCTTCGTCAGAAAGAACAGAACAGACGCTTTGTTTTCCTTCTTTTTCAATCAGTTCGGGGATTTTATCCCGGACAAGTTTGTAATATTTGATTGTTTTCATAGCATTCTCCGATCTGTTTGATGTATTTCTGTTTTGTAACCGCAGGAAGCAGTTCGTTCGGCTGCAGATTATTTACTGATCCTCTGTTTCGGGTTCTTCCGGCGGATAAGGCATCCTCGATGCGGTCATCAGATTATCAATACCCGGTTCCAGGGAACGTGACGCGAATACTGCTCCGTCTTCCGCAAGACTCCACCAAACCTCTCCGTCTTCTACATTCAGTGCCCATGTATCCGGAGAAACATATATGATCGTATTATCCTGCACACCGCATTTCCACAGTTCTTTATATTCATAGAACATATAATCCGTATAATAATGGACTGATCCCAGCATAAGCGTCCGGGCATCAAAATAATAGGCAAAGGCGTTCTCCTCCCGGGGCTTGCCTGCATCCGGCAGGATGATTTCCAGCATTTCCTCTCCGTAGAATGACATCCCAACCGGCAAATTGCCGTCATCAAGGAAGTTCTCATTCACCCATCGGAGTCCCCATTCTCCGTCCGAATCATCAAAGCCGCATAACAGGAGTTTTCCCTGATCCTTAAACACCGCAACGGCTTTATGCAGGTTATAGGCAACCAGCGGTTTTACAGCCATCAATTCCATCTCCGGATTATAACAGATGACAGCATCGGGATAGCCCGCCTCCCGCATCAGCCGGGTACACAATTCCGCATAGCCATCCGCATCCATTGTATCCACTCCCCTGGGCGCGATCACGTGCGGATAAGGCTTTACCCATTCTGCCGCCGGTGTCCCTTCATGCGCATGCATCACCACGGCAAAGTCCACAAGGCGCACATCATTCCATCCAAAGACCATGTATAAATGAGCATCTGATCCTTTCTTAACGGCTCCATCATCTATATCATCTACAAGGCATTCCAGGCTGTCAGGCCAATAAATATCTGTCACAGTATACTGGAAGCGAAGCGCATCCTGGCCAATCTGAGTGATCCCCTCCGGAATATGAAGCGCCCCCTGCTGTGCGGTTCCCCACAGCATTTCACCCTCCATTTCTGTCAATCCCTCCGGAATCTTTATTCCGGAAAGCTCATGACATGCGCAAAAAGCCCCAAAGCCGATCCTGTCCATATGATCGGGCAGCCGGACAGTTTCAAGTAAACGACATTCCTGAAAGGCATGATCCTCTATCACCTGCACACTGTCAGGAATAAACACACTGGTCAGATTCCGGTTTGTATAAAACGCATACGGACCAATTTCAAGCACGCCATCCGGAACAGTATAGCTTTTATCCGGCCTGCCCTGTGGATACGCAGCCAGCACCTTCCGGTCCTTTGAAAACAAAACGCCGTCAATCGCGCAGAAAAAAGGGTTCCCCGGATCAACCTCAAACCTTTCTATTTTTGAAAAATAAAGGCAATTATCTTCGAGCTCAAATGACCGGAATGACGCGGGCAGCACCAGCGTTTTGATCCTGCACCCCTCTTCATAATAGTATTGGTTGCCCTCATCATCTTCATAGGATTCTTCAAAGAATTCAAAACTGCTCTCAATCCGTTCGGTTCCCTCCGGAACGACATATCGGTCCTCCGTTCGTCCCTTGGGGTACATCAACATAGTCTTACCGTCCCTGGTAAACAGCACGCCGTCTATTGACCGAAACGTTTCATTGCCTTCCTCGACAAAAATGTCTGTCGCTTCCGCAATATTAACATTTCCCTGATAGTCATACATATCCGTTGCTGTCTTCGGAAGCGTGACCGTGTATTCTGTCTCCTCCCCCGAAACAATCGCGCAGGCCGGAATAATCATGACCAGCATCATCAGAAAAGCTATCAGTCTGCGCCGCATCTGCAGTTCCTCCTGTTTTCAGTTTAATCGCCTGTATCCTTCTATACACCAAACGAAAATGGACTGTGTTTTCTTTCGAAGCAGTACCGATAGATTTGTTCTGAGTAAATCTCTTCCTGCTGTCCTGGATCGGCAAATGTATAAAACCCCTTGGCATCGCTGTTTTCGATTCTATTATCGGGATACAGTTATGTCAATGCATTCGGAACACAAGAACGGACACCCGTGAAGGGTGTCCGTTTTCAGTAATCGAAGCAATCCAGTTGCAAATACCGGTCATGCGTCCTGAACTGTGATTTTGATCCTGCATACAGCGTCTCCCTGTTTGACGCTGCTGATCAGCTCCGTCCCGACTTCTTTTCCGAATACATATCCAAACATTCTCCTGGAATACCCGAGCGTGCAGTAGCACCAGGCCTTGGGCAGCTTTTCATCAGTCCGGCTCACGCATGAACAGTAGCACTGCGGATAGATCAGGTAATAGGCTGTTCCGTCATATTCCAGCGAAAAGCCAAGGTCCAGCGCGTTTGCCTGATCCACAAAAGTTTTCGGATCCCGGTTCCTGTCATACACCGCTTTGAGCTTGCTGCCGCCGTATCCGTATTTCGGTCCGCACGCGCAGTCCATCCTGATCGCTTTGATCGTCTCATCATCGTAGTGATCGTTCAGGAAAGCGCAAAGCTCTTTGGCCCATTTCACCTTTTTGTCCGCGTTGGCGGATTTTGACAGCGGATTCTCTTCGGAAAACCGGATACCGGCTTCCCGCTCACCGTGCTCTTCCATACTGGCAAGAAACCGGCGCACCTGGGGATTATCATTCTTCGGCATTGTTCATTCCCTCCCCATCACTTGCTTTTCCTGACAGGAATGCAGATCTCGCTGACATAATCCCGGGAAGACGGATCTCCGGGCAGGTAGTTCTCAATGTCATAATCGGGGATCAGTTCATAATCGGAAACCGGCAGCCATTCCTTGTAGATCTTTTCCCACATGGCCTGGATTGCCTTGGGTGTCGGTCCGACGCATTTGAAAACCGCCCATGTATATTCCGGAATATGGATGATCTCGAACCCTTCCGGGATGCCTTCCACATCGGAAGCTTTGCAGCCGATGCCGTACCGGAACTCATCGCTGTCCGTCTTCTGCTGCGCGCAGAGTCCGAGATAGCCCGGGATTTTCCGGTATTCTTCATGGGCATAATACTCATCCCAGAACTTCGGGATCTCTTCTTCGCTTGTCTCGGCATGGAAAGTTTTAGCATGCATGAGAAGATCCATCGCTTCCCATTTTTCAATTGTGTACTCCATGATACTGCCTCCTTCAATTGTCATGTGGACGGTAAACCGGTTCATGAACTGAATGGGGCTTCCCTTTTTCACCTGCATCGGTGAAATGCCATGGAACCGTGTAAACGCTTTGGTAAAGCTTTCCGGCGAATCATAGCAGTACTTCATGGCCACGTCGATGACTTTTTCCTCTCCGCCCGCCAGATCCGCACCGGCCTGAGAAAGGCGCCGTTTCCGCAGGTATTCCGCCGGGGTCATGTCCGTCAGCAGGGAAAACGCCCTCTGGAAATGAAACGCGGAAAGGTTAACGTGCTTCGCGATATCCGCCAGCGTGATCTCATCCGTCAGGTGACCTTCCATGTACTCGATGGCATCGTTGATTGTTTTGACCCAGTTCATCCGGTCTCCCTCCTTTCGCAATTGATCATAAGGCCGTTTATGAGATTAATCCTGTTCAGGATTGCTTTGTTTTGTCCGGTTTCTTCATCACAGATGATACCATACCGCCGGAAACAAAAAAAGCCCGCAGAGCCGAATGTCAAAGCTCTGCGGGCACGAATCCGTTTGGTATACTTGTTTTCCGTCAGCGGTTTTTCGAATAGTAAATAAAGTCACTGTCACGCTTCACTTCCGAATACCCCAGTTTGGTGTAGAAAGCGTTTGTCCGGGTATTCCAGCCGGGAGTGTCAAGCGTAAAAACCTTTACCTCCGGAAACAGGGTCTCGATTTCCTGCATCATGAAGATACCGTACCCTTTCCGGAAGTGCTTTGGATCAATGAATATCCTTCCGACGTTCAGCGTGTCCCCCTGGCGGAACAGAATCGCGCCGCCAAGGATCACGCCGTTCTCATCAGCCAGTTTGAACAGATGGTCCGTCCTGGCCATTTTGAGATGGAACGGGACGGACTGATATCCGGGCGGACCGCCCGGGGAAGCAGCTCCCACCTCCACATCGCTGTCGAAAGCCTGTTTGGAGATGCTGTTCAACACCAGGGCGTCTGAAGTCCCGGCTTTCATGAACTGTACATTCACAGATCTGTCCCCCTGTCCCTTTACTGGCAGGCAATATAGACATCCATGCCCTCGACGTCTGTTTCAAAGCCGGGGATCACTTCATTTTCCACATGGATCAGTCCGTTCGTCCTCATATAATCCTGCAGGGTATGATAGGCTCCGGGTATCGTTACAAAGGGATTGTCAAACGGCCTGTCAATATGGATCGCGGCGTATTTATGCGCAGGCTGTTCTTTGATTTCATACCCTTCAGGCGTGACACCCTTCGGCAGGATCAGTGCCGCGGTATATCCGTGCATGTTGAACACATTCACCTGCTCCTGCGATACCTTCGGGAAATCCCAGCCGATGACTTTCGGATCCGCGATCCCGTTCTCTTCCGCGCATTTGTACATCCTGCCTATGGCGTCCGCTTCCGGCTCACGGCTGATCACTGTGTACTCCACATAGCGGAATCCTTCGACTTCCTCAGTACGGAGATTTGAATAGGCATCGCTGCGCTTGTCCATTTCATCCCTGAAGAGATTATCCAGGGAGCAGTTAAAGATTTTGCAGATTTCAATCGCCTTGTCCATTTCCGGATTCGCCGCGTCCATTTCCCTCTTTGAGATGGTCTGGCGGCTTACGTTAAGCTTCTCTGCCAGCGCTTCCTGTGTCATATTCGCGCTCAGCTGCCTTAAATACTGAAGGTTTTTGCCAAAGCTCATGTTTTTTTTCTCCTTTTACGCTGTATTTGTTTTACTGACAGTTCTTTGCTCCGCGTCGCAAGGATAGATTAACACAGGGCAGGCAGCTTTCACACCAACCTACAGGCGCTGTTTCAGGAAATTGCGCAACTTCAGGTTGCGTTGTTTTCCGGGAAGGGTACGTCTCAGAGCCGGACGTCTTCTACTTTAGCAAGCCCATATAATCATCTCTGAGCATACCATAAATATTATAATCGCAATAAACAGAAACCATTTTCCCCTGGCGAACGGTTCCTTCTTTTATAAGACCACATTTTTCCATAACCTTATTTGAGCCAATGTTTCTTACATCCACACGCCCGTTCAATCGCTCTATTTCCGTGTTTTCAAATATAAACCGTATCACTTCCTTTAAAGCTTCTGTAGTAATTCCCATATTCCAGTACTCCGGATTAACTCTGTATCCTATATCACCCATTCTGGCATTCTGGATATCAAATATCGCAATCATGCCTACCACTTTATTGGATTCTTTCAATACAATTCCCCAGTCAAAATCAGGAGAAGGTTTCCTTTTTACCCAGGGGCGGGGATCAGGGCCAAACATAAGTTCAGGATTTTTCTCGTTCCTGTTTGCTTTTCTTCCCCAATATGTATAGATTTCATCTCTTCCCAGCCACTCTTTTAAATCAGCCACATCGCTTTCGTTAAGCGTACGAATAATCAATCTGTCAGTTTCAAGAATTGGTTTATTGATCAGATAATCCTGTAACATAGTTTCCTCCATCAAATTCCGGTTTTAGTTCATTAAATTCAAAGTTTTTCATTCAAAATTTGACTTCTTCTGCCGTGAATAGCCCGACTTCACCCTTATCAATCCGGTGAATAATGCCGATAATATCAACTCTTCCGTCTGTGATAAAGATGGCGCTCTCATCCTCCATGGCGCAGACAGGCCTTTCCATGGAAACCGCTTTCATAAGACGCAGCCGTTCTGTATCGTCATAGCTGAAGTGGCCGATCATCGTGATATCAGCAAACCCAAGCCCTTCATACGGAACCAGGGATTCCCAGATATCCACCGTGGTTTTTCCCATGTTCATGGATCCGGCGCTGACGCCCAGGACCATTGCCGGGCCGTCCCGGACAATATCATAGATGCCTTTGTCACGCATCAGCTGCATCTGCTCGGCGCAGACACCACCGCCCATCAGGAAAAAGCAGTCGGCTTCCCGGGCCCGCTTCTGCGCGTCGGCATGTTCCATCCTGGCATCGACTACACAGAAGCGTTCAAAGCCGATGCCGTATTCCTCAAACATCCTATGCATCCCGGCAGAGTCCTCGTCATTCTGCTGATAGTCCACCGGGCAGGCGGTAATAAACACAATACACCGGCGCACGGGCAGTTCTTTTTCCAGGCGTTCGGCAATTTCATCCGTAAACCTGCGGTCCGGAAATCCGCTGAAAAATGCGATTGCTTTATGATTATTCATGATCGTTTCCTCCGTTCCCTTTTTTCTGTAATGCATCTGTTTCTGTCCGGTCCAGTTCCCTGTAGACCGGTTTCCGCAGCCGGGTGAAACTGACCAGCATCCCGGCAATCCCGATGATAAAGAACATCAGTCCGATGCCGGCTCCTTTTCCTGTCCCGAAAAACCCGTACAGCGCCTGCTGCGCCGGGGAACCTGCCGCCATAAACGGTTCAAACACCGTATCCGCCAGCAAGCCGCCCAGCAGGAGCGCAGGCGGAATGGTGAAATTCTGCAGGGTGCTCTTCGCGGAGAACACCCGTCCCTGCATCTCCACCGGAACCTTCTCCCGCATCAGGATATCCATGTTCACGTTCATTACGGCTGCCATCAGATAGCTGCCGAACGCCGCCGCGCACCACAGCCACGGGCGGGAAGTCAGCCCCTGGATAATGTTTCCGGAAAAAACCAGGCCTGTGGCAATAAAGATTAACCGGGTCCGTTTCTTTGCCGGTTTTAACAGCGTTGCCAGCAGGCTTCCGGCCAGCACTCCCATGGCCGTAAAGCTTTCCACCAGGCCCAGCACGGCCTGGCTATTGCCTGTCCGGCCAAGGATAAACGGAGAAAGCATTCCGTCGTTACCCAGTTTCGCCAGGAAGTTAATCACCGCCAGGAACAGGGTGATCCGCAGGATGGCTTTATGGTCCTTCAGGTAGCGGATCCCTGCCAGGCAGGTTTCTGAAAAAGGTTCCTCTTCCGTTGCCTGACGTTCCGGCTCCGGAATCCGGATCAGGAACAGCAGCACCAGGAAAGCGACGGCAAATGTCGCCAGGTCGATCATCAGCACCAGGTCCAGCCCGCCGGAAGCCAGCAACAGCGCGCCCAGCGCAGGGGCCAGGATGGATACAGCGGCTCCGCTGAATCCCTGCAGGCCACCGACCCGGGCATATTGTTCCTTCGGCACCAGCATGCTGACAGCAACAAAGGATGCCGGTTCCTGGAAAGCGTTCATGAGGCTGAGCAGGAAATTGATCACATACAGGTGCCAGATCTGCAGAACCTCCGCGGAATGCAACACAAACACAGCCAGCGTTCCGCAGGCTGCCACCAGGTCCGCGATCAGCATGATCCGCTTTTTGTCCTGCCGGTCCACCATACTTCCGGCCAGGAAGCGGAAAAAGATTGTCGGCAGGAAAGTGCATACTGTCAGCAGGGTCACGCTGGACGCGGTTCCTCTCTGGCTGTATACCCAGATAATCACCACATAATCCGTCATGGCCGTCCCAAGCTGGGATACGGTTTGTGATCCCCATAGCAAAAGAAAACTGTGAAGTTGTTTAAAAGAATGTTTATTCATGGCTTTGCTCCTTACATGTTTTTGTTTTCATGCGGCGCAAAGCCTGACCGGACGAAAAGGTCCCGATCGCTCCGTGCAGGTTTCGTCCTTTATCAGACCTTGCGCGGAGCAGAAACATCTGCGGCTAACGATATCCCCCACCTGGTATGTATCATTGTCTTTTCCTCCGTTCCCTGTTCGTCATGTCCTTTATTACTGCTTACAGCATGATCCAGTATCGCCTGACAAGATGATGGCCTTCTGCTTCGTTATCCCTCTCAATGGTATCCCAAAGCTTTCCACCCAGCTTTTCGCAGACATGAATGGACGCCGCATTCTTTTCGTTGATCGTCAGCAGCACCTTTTCCATGCCATGCTCTTTTGCAATTTCCAGGCCCCGGCGCAGGATCTGCGTTCCGTATCCCTTGTTCCATTCCGATACCCTGACCGCGTAGCCGACGCTTCCAATATCCTGCATCACCTTCGGGGGAAACTCTGTCCTCAGCTGGAACTCTCCGATAAATCTGCCGTCATCCACCGCCCAGTAATGAAAACTGACGGGCTGGCCTTCCACAAGCCCCTTTTCCTTTTGATCATACCATTCTTTTGTACGCTCAAACCAGTCATCCACCAGGTACTTCGGATTTGAAGGCCTGAAGAATACAATGTTGTGATCATAGGCTTCCTGGCAGTATGATTTGTATCCCTCCGCGTATTCAGGACATCGTTTGATCAGCTGAAGCATGATTCCCTCCTCAAATGCCGGTTTACATATATTCTTTACTGATCAGTTCATATCCCCATACAGTTGGTTTTTCTGCACCTTCCGGCAGCAGATTGTGCGTGTAGCCCTGCTCCTCATGCCTGCGGATAAATGTATTGGGGCCGATGCAATACAGTTCAATATGGATGTTCTGGTTGACGCGCACCAGATACAGTTTTCCGTTCTTCACTTCAATGTGGATTTTGCCGGGAAGATATGTACCTGTGAACTTCCGGAGGTCTTCCTCCGAGACCGGTATCTCGTCCGGCTTCACCGCATGCTGCGGTTCTTTCCCATACAGGATATCGGCGATGCCTTCCCCAAGCCGGTACTGGTTCAGCGATTCATTGTTGGACAGAATGATGATGCAGAGATCATCCTCAAAGAAATACTGCGTATACGCGGCAATCCCGTTAGCGTCTCCTCCGTGGGAATACATCGTTATGCCGTTTCGGTCATACCGGTTCAGTCCGTAACAGTAGTGATTCATGTTCTCTGCAAAAAACCGTTTATACGCCTTTGCGGACAGCAGCTTTCCCTCTTTCAGGCACTCATACCACTTCTGCAGATCGTCACAGTTCGAGACCAATGCCCCGGCTCCCGTCAGAAACAGGTTATTGACATACGGCACACGAACCGTCTTCCCGTAATCATGCATATAATTGGCTGCCTTGTTTTCGTGAACAGCCAGGCCGTCGTCAAACACGGTGCTGGTCATTCCCAGCGGAAGGAATATGTTTTCATGCAGGAATCCTGCGTAGGACTGTTTGGATACATATTCAATGATCCAGGCCAGCAGGTTATAGTTCGAATTGTTGTAATTGAACGATTCGCCCGGGGCGCTCATCGGCTGCTTCAGAATCCATTTGTTGAGGAATGCTTTCCGGTCATAAGGCAGCCTGTCCTCCCCAATATAGAAATCATCTTCGAAGTTGTAAAAGTTATACAGTCCTGAGGTATGGGCAAGAAGATCATGAACAGTAATCCCGGAAGGAATCTGCATGTCTTCCGGAAGATATGTATTCGCATCCGCGTCCAGGGATATAAGGCCCCCGTCATACAGAAGCATCACCGCAAAGGCAGTAAACTGCTTTGTGACCGATGCGATGGTAAAGCGAGTGGACATGGTGTTCTTCACGCCGAACTCAGCACAGGAGTATCCTCTGCTGGTCTCCCATAGGATCTTTCCGTTCTTTATGATACGAATAGCGCCCCAAAAATCCCAGTATTCTGTCTCCTGCCCTATGAATGCAGCCAGGCGCTGCTGAACTTCGTGTTCCTCTGTCATTGTTTACTCCATTTTTATATTTGCATTGATCTCCTTGACAATTTCGACTATTTCAATATCCTCGGCGACAAGAATCTTAACTATAGTATTATATGATAGAAGAATGGGACGGACAAGAGATTGTTGTTATAGTTATTGGGGTGATTGGCCATACTGGTGGTATGTGTTAGAAGGCTTTTCACCCCTGTCATGCACTGACTCTGATTTCAGAACAAAGCACCAAAACAGCAAAAATCGGACCATCCTTTCGGACGGCCCGATTTTTTTGTTTTTGATCATCATTTTTTTAGCCGGGCGGGATTATGCAGCCAGACAGGGGGGCAGTTGCCGCTGCCGGCGCCTGCGCCGTCTATTCCCAGACAGGCAACGGGCTTGGGCGATTCCTTGCCGGGTCCGGCACATGCCACGGATGCCAGAGCCGAGAAAAGAAGGATCATAGCCAACAGGAACGCATAAACCTTTTTCATGTTTTCCCCTCCTTCGGGTTTTTGTTCATTTTACCATTCCGTTTTCATGTTTTCAATCATTGCAGCGAAAAAACACATATGCAATCACTTCGCTTGCGAGCAAACGCCTTCGGCGTGTCGAAGTGACGGGATTCCGCTCCGCGCCGCAATCTCAATCGTCGCACTGCTCCCTTGGACAGTGTCTCGTGGCGGGATTCGATACCGTTCGCTCAATCGTCGCTGCTCGCGCTTGGAGCGCGCTCGCCGCTCGTTTCGCGCTAACAAACTCGGGGCGCTTTTGCCTTCGGCAAATGCCCCACTGGGGCACCGCTTCCCTCCTTTGCCGCGGCGGCCGCGGGTTATCGAATCCCGCAGCCACGAGAACACAAAAAATGGACACCCGTTAAGGGTGTCCGTTTTCTGTGGTCGAAGTGGCGGGATTCGAACCCGCGGCCTTTTGGTCCCGAACCAAACGCGCTACCAAACTGCGCTACACCTCGATACGTGAGCCGATGAGGGGACTCGAACCCCTGACCTGCTGATTACGAATCGGCTGCTCTACCAACTGAGCCACATCGGCACGATCAGCAACGGCTATTATATCAAAGGGATTTACGTTTGTCCAGCACTATTTTTCTTCGCCTGTGGACAAGCAGGAACGGGTATGGTAAACTGCTCCGGCACAACGATGAAAGGAACGCCCCGCATGAACTACCAGCTGATCGCCCTGGATCTGGACGGAACACTGCTCAACAGCCGGAAAGAACTTCCGGAGGACGCTGTCCGGGCCATCAGGGAAGTCTGTGCTGCCGGAAAGACCGTGGTCTTTGATACCGGACGGGCTGTGCCGGAACTGGCTGAACAGATTGCCCTGCTTCCGGAAGTACGGTATGCGATCTTCTGCAGCGGCGCAGGCCTGTACGATACCCGGGAAAAGAAAGCCTTCGGCCTGCAGCCCATCCCCGCCGCACAGACAGAGCGGATCCTTTCCGTTTCCCGCACAAAGGACATCATGCCCCAGCTGGTGCTGGCGGACCGGGATGTGATCCAGGCTTCGCATATGGAACAGCTGGAACACTACAACATGGGCGTCTACCGTCCCATGTACGAAAAGGCCATGACGCTTGTGCCGGATATCTATGCCTTCGCGGAATCCTGCAAGGAGCCTTACCTGAAAATCAATCTGTATCATGCGGAAGTAGCTGAACGGATCCGTACCCGGGCTCAGCTGGAAACACCGGATCTGGAACTGGTCTACTCCGAAATATCCTCCCTGGAATGCTCCGCCCGCGGCGTCAGCAAGGGCTCCGGACTGGAGCGCCTGTGCGGCCTGCTGGATATTCCCCTGGAAGCCTGTATCGCCGTCGGCGACGCGGACAACGATATTCCCATGCTCCGCGCAGCCGGGCTCGGGATTGCCATGGGCAACGCACCGGATTATGTCAAAACCGCCGCGGACCGGATCGTATCCGATCAGGACCACGGCGGCTGTACCGAAGCCATTATGATGCTTGTAAAAAACTGATTCCTTTCCGGAATCAGTTTTTTGATTGATGCTTAATCTTTTTTCAGTGCTGCCTTGGCGGCGTCAATCGCACGCTGTACCATTTCCGGAGCGGGAGCGCCGGGGATCTTCCGCTTCTCCACGCAGGAAATCATGCTCAGGTCGTCAAACACGTCCTGTTCGAAAGCGGGATGGAACTGTTTCAGCTCCTCCAGCGTCAGATCCAGCAGGGCTTTGTTTTCATTCAGGCAGTGTGCCACCAGCTCGCCAACCACCTTGTGGGCATCCCGGAAGGCAACGCCCTTCTTCACCAGGTAGTCTGCGCAGTCCGTGGCGTTGGTGAAGCCGCCGGAAGCACCCCGCTCCATCACGTCCTTGCGGAAGGTCACAGTTTTCAGCATCGCGGTGAACACGGTCAGGCCCTTCACCAGGGTGTCCCGGGTATCAAAGAAGGCTTCCTTGTCCTCCTGCATATCCTTGTTGTAGGCCAGCGGCAGGCCCTTCATCACGGTCAGCAGGCCCATCAGGTGGCCGTATACCCGGCCGGTCTTGCCGCGGATCAGCTCCGCCACGTCCGGATTCTTCTTCTGGGGCATGATGCTGGAACCGGTGGCAAAAGCATCGTCCATTTCCACAAAGCGGAACTCATTGGTGTTCCAGAGGATCAGTTCCTCGCAGAAGCGGCTCAGGTGCATCATGCAGATGGAAGCCGCGGAAAGGTAATCCAGCATATAATCCCGGTCGGCTACGCCGTCCAGGCTGTTGTCGGAGATCCTGGAGAACCCGAGCAGATCCGCTACCCGTTCCCGGTTCAGGGGATAGGTGGTGCCGGCCAGCGCGCCGGAACCCAGTACCATCACGTCCGCCGCCTTGTATGCGTTGCTGAAGCGGTTCCGGTCCCGCAGGAACATCTGTACATAGGCCATCATATGATGGGCCAGGGTAATGGGCTGGGCTTTCTGCATATGGGTATAGCCCGGCATGATCGTATGCAGGTTGTCCTGCGCGATATCCAGCAGCGCACCCAGCAGTTCCTCCAGCATCGCTTCCGTTTCCCGGCAGGCAGCCTTGGCATACATCCGCGTATCCAGCGCCACCTGGTCATTCCGGCTCCGGCCGGTATGCAGGCGCTTTCCGGCGTCACCGATGCGCTGCGTCAGCAGGGTTTCCACGTTCATATGAATATCCTCTGCGTCCACCATCCATTCGATCTTTCCGGCCCGCGCGTCCTCCAGGATGCCCTTCAGGCCCTCCACGATCTTCGCCGCGTCCTCCGCGGGGATGATCCCTTCCTCACCCAGCATGGTCGCGTGGGCGATGGAGCCGGTAATATCCTGTTCAAAAAGCCGCTTGTCAAAAGAGATGCTGGAATGGAAATCATCCACCAGTCCGTCGGTTGCTTTTTCGAACCGTCCTCCCCAAAGCTTCATACGACAAGCCTCCTTACACTCTCACATAACACCAACATTGTACACAAAACCACCGTTTTCGCAATAGAAACGCAGGGAAAAACCAGCAGGATCGTTTTTTACAATTGTTGTTTGTTCGCCTTGACATTCCGGGTGGCAGCGTTTACCATGGTTTTGTATTTATATAGGAAAGAGGCGGTTTTTTGATCGTTCTGGGCATCGATCCGGGCTACGCCCTGATGGGCTGGGGCGTAGTGGAATCTGAGGGCAGCCGCATGAAGCTGATCAACTACGGCTGTATCGAAACCAAAGCCGGCGTCCCCATGCAGAACCGTCTCCGCACGCTGCAGCTCGGCATCCGGGATCTGCTCAACATCTATCATCCGGATGACGTGGCCTTTGAAGAGCTGTTTTTCGCCCGGAACGTAACCACCGCCCTGATGGTCGGGGCCGCCCGCGGCGCTGCGATCATCGCGGCCGCTGAATATACCCAGAATCTTTACGAATATACCCCCATGCAGATCAAACAGGCCATCACCGGATACGGCAAGGCGGATAAAAAGCAGATCCAGCAGATGGTCAAGCTCCTGCTGAAACTGGATGAGATCCCGAAGCCGGATGACGCCGCCGATGCCATCGCCTGCGCCATTACCCACTGCCAGGCCGGTGTGGCCAAATCCCAGTTCCTCATGAAGTAACAGCTCCTCTGCTGCAGGAGTCCATCGTTGCAAGCGCAGCGCAGCAAGGATGGTTAACGACGATCGCAAAGGGTAAGGAGGAAATGATATGTACGCGTTTATCGAAGGCGAGGTCTGTGAAAAGCTGAACGGCAGTCTCGTCCTTCTGGCTTCCGGTGTCGGCTGGCAGCTGAACTGTTCCAACAACACCCTGCAGGCTGCTCCGCCCGTGGGAGAGAAGATGCGCTGCTACACCTACCTCTCCGTCCGGGAGGATGCGATGGAGCTTTTCGGCTTCGCCACAAAAGAAGAGAAGGAAATGTTCCTTCAGCTGACTGCCGTTTCAGGGATCGGCCCGAAAACCGCCCTGGGTGTCCTCGGTGCCATGCCCCTGCGGGACCTGAACCTTGCGATCCTCCTTGGGGATGTGAACGCCCTGTCCCGTGCCCCCGGCATCGGCAAGAAAACCGCCCAGCGGATCGCGCTGGAGCTGAAGGACAAGATCAGCCAGGCGGATGTCTCCGCTGCAGCCGCTCCGTCGCAGGGCGCCGCCGTTTCCTCCCTCAGCTCCGATGCCGTTACAGAAGCCATCGAGGCGCTGATCGCCCTGGGATACTCCTCCACGGAAGCGCGGAACGCCATCTCCCAGATCAAGGACCAGACAGACAAACCGGAAGAACTGATTCGCCTTGCCCTGCGCACCATGGCAGGATTTTGAGGAAGCATCCGTATCCCTGCATGGTTTATGAATGATTACAGGAGTAACAGTCTATGATGGATGACAGATTAATGACCGGGTCCTATATGGCGGAGGACAGCTCGGTGGAGCAGACCCTCCGTCCCCATACGCTCAGGGACTATGTGGGCCAGCAGGCCGTAAAGAGCAGCCTGGATATCTATATCAAGGCCGCCCTTTCCCGCCATGACGCGCTGGACCATATGCTGCTTTACGGCCCGCCCGGTCTGGGCAAGACCACCCTGGCCTGCATTGTCGCCGCGGAAATGGGACAGAACATCCGCGTGACCAGCGGCCCCGCCATTGAGCGGCCCGGAGACCTTGCCTCCATCCTCAGCAACCTGAACGCCGGGGACGTGCTGTTTATCGACGAGATCCACCGCCTCTCCCGCCAGGTGGAAGAGGTGCTCTATCCCGCCATGGAAGACTTCGCCATTGATATCATGATCGGCAAAGGCCCCACCGCCCGGAGCATCCGGGTGGACCTGCCCAGGTTCACCCTGGTCGGTGCCACGACCCGCGCGGGCCAGCTGTCCGCTCCCCTGCGGGACCGGTTCGGAATGCTGTTCCGGCTGGAGATGTACACCCCGGAAGAACTCCGCCAGATCGTGGAACGCAGTGCCGGGATCCTCGGTGTGAACGCGGATACGGACGGCCTGCTGGAGATCGCGCGCCGCAGCCGCGGTACGCCCCGTATCGCCAACCGCATGCTCAAACGGGTACGGGACTATGCCGAGGTCAAAGCCGGCGGTCATATCAGCCGGGATATTGCCCGGGAAGCCCTCGCCCTGCTGGACGTGGATGAGCTCGGCCTGGACAAGGTGGACCGGAATATCCTCACCTGCATGATGGATAAGTTTGCCGGCGGCCCGGTTGGCCTGGACACGCTGGCCGCCACCACCGGCGAAGACGCCGTTACCATCGAAGACGTATACGAGCCCTACCTGATGCAGCTGGGCTTCCTGATGCGCACTCCCCGCGGCCGGGTCTGCACTCCCGCCGCCTGGAATCACCTGAAAAAGAACATGCCTGCCACAGCAGAGGCCCAAATCAGGATGGAGATCTGAACCCCATGAAAACTTCCGACTTCAACTATGACCTTCCCGAAGAGCTGATCGCCCAGACCCCCGTGGAACCCCGGGACCACAGCCGCCTGCTGGTTTACCACCGGAACGGCGGGCAGATCGAACATAAGCACTTCTACGATATCATCGACTACCTCAACCCCGGCGATGCCCTGGTCATCAACGAGACCAAGGTAATCCCCGCCCGCCTGCTTGGCGTCAAGGAGGATACCGGCGTGCCGGTAGAGGTACTGCTGCTCCGCCGCCGCAGCGCCACGGACTGGGAGGCGCTTGTCCGTCCCGGCCGCAGGCTCCGCCCCGGAACCGTCTGTTCCTTCGGGGACGGGCTGCTCCGCTGTGAGGTGCTGGATAACGTGGAGGAGATCGGCGGACGGATCGTCCGTTTCCATTGCGACGGTGTCTTTGAAGAAGTGCTGGACCGGCTGGGCGAAATGCCCCTGCCGCCCTATATCCACGAAAAGCTCGCCGACGCGAACCGTTACCAGACCGTATACGCGAAGCAGGAAGGTTCCGCCGCCGCTCCCACCGCCGGCCTCCATTTCACCCCGGAGCTGCTGGAGCGGATCAAAGCCAAAGGCATCACCGTTGTCCCGGTCCTGCTGCATGTGGGGCTCGGCACCTTCCGCCCGGTCAAGGTGGAAAACGCGGAAGAGCATGTGATGCACAGTGAGTTCTGCCAGGTGACCGAAGAGGCAGCCGAAACGCTGAACCGCATCCGCCGGGACGGCGGCCGCATCGTCTGCGTCGGCACCACCTCCGTCCGGACACTGGAAACCATGGCCACGGAAGACGGCATTGTCCACGCCGGCGCGCGGGATACTGCTATCTTCATCTATCCCGGTGTAAAGATCAAAGCGGTGGACGCCCTGATCACGAATTTCCACCTGCCGCAGAGCACCCTGCTCATGCTTGTCAGCGCGCTGACAGGCCGGGACGAAGCCCTGCGCGTTTACCGCGAAGCCGTTCAGGAAAGATACCGTTTCTTCTCCTTCGGCGACGCTATGTTCATAGAATAAAAGCAAGGAGGTTCAGCCCATTGAGCGAACAGAGACCGGATTCATCTTTCTGCCAGGCCTTTGAGTGCCTTCATATTGACTCTGCCGCCGACGGCGCCCTTTTCCCTGTTGCGCCGCACAGTCATTATTATACAGAAGTCATGCTGGTGCGCAGCGGAACCTGCCGGGTGATGCGGGGAACTCATCCCTATGTGCTGAACCCGGGAGAACTGCTCTATATCGCTCCGCTGATCCGTCATTCGGTTGAATCCGCCGACGGCAAGCCGGTTGTTTATGACATCGTCAAATTCAGCGCCACGCGCCTGCGGGAGATTCCTTCCTACCTGTCTGACCTGCGTTCCTTCTCCATGGACGCTTCCCACCACCATCTCCAGGTTCATATGAAGGCTGAGGACGTTCAGTTCTGGCACCTGGACAACATAGTCAAGGAGTGTATCTATGAAAGTGAGCAGCAAGGATTTGCCTGGGATCTGCAGACCCGCGCCCTCATCTACCTGCTGATCACCGGCCTGGCCCGCTTCTGGCTGACCAACTTCGGATCCCTGATGCAGAACCCGCCGGAGGAACGGGATCCCATCCTGGATATTCCCGCCTATATTGAACAGCACATCTCCGAGCCGCTCCGCGTGGAAGACCTGGCCAGACGCTGTTCCCTCAGCTATCCCTGGTTCGCCAAGCGCTTCCATGAGTTCTTCGGGCTCAGCTGCAAGCAGTTCATTGAACATATCCGGACTGAGACTGTGGAACAGTACCTCGTCTATTCCGATCTGGACCTGTCTGAGATCAGCAGCCGGACCGGCTATACAGACAGCAGTCACATGGTCAAAGACTTCCGCCGGATGACCGGAATGACCCCCGGACAATTCCGTTCTGTGATGAAAGCTCAGGGGCGTGCACCCTTTACCCGGATTTCCGCTCAGGCGCTTCCGATTCACGCCTCAAAGGGTTGACACGCAAGGGAAAAGCGGATAAAATACAGTTTGTTCGCAAGTCTTCAAGGGCTTGATGCGGAGCGTGCGGGCGTAGCTCAATGGCAGAGCTCCAGCTTCCCAAGCTGGTCACGTGGGTTCGATTCCCATCGCCCGCTCCAATACCGCATCAATGGCTCGGAAGCAATTAATTGGCTCGCTTTTGAGCGACGAGATAACTTAAGGAGGAAACTTCAAATGGCTAAGGGACATTATGAACGGACAAAGCCCCATGTAAACATCGGCACCATCGGTCACGTTGACCATGGCAAGACCACCCTGACCGCCGCGATCACCATGACGCTGGCTATGAAGGGTGAAGCGCAGGCTATGCGCTATGACGAAATCGACAAGGCTCCGGAAGAAAAAGCGCGTGGAATCACCATCAACACCGCGCACGTTGAGTACGAGACCGCGAAGCGTCACTACGCTCACGTGGACTGCCCCGGCCACGCTGACTATGTTAAGAACATGATCACCGGTGCTGCCCAGATGGACGGCGCTATCCTGGTTGTGTCTGCTCCCGACGGCCCGATGCCCCAGACCCGTGAGCACATCCTGCTCGCCCGTCAGGTTGGCGTGCCCTACATCGTCGTGTTCATGAACAAGACCGACATGATGGATGACGAAGAGCTGCTGGAGCTGGTTGAAATGGAAATCCGTGAGCTGCTGAGCAGCTACGACTTCCCCGGCGACGACATCCCGATCATCAAGGGTTCTGCTCTGAAGGTTCTTGAGTACCTGCAGAACGGCGGCACCGACGTTGACAACGCTCCCGAGTGCAAGTGCATCTGGGAACTGATGGACGCTGTTGACAGCTACATTCCGGAACCGGAACGTGCTACCGACCAGCCCTTCCTGATGCCCGTTGAAGACGTGTTCTCCATTTCCGGCCGCGGCACCGTGGCCACCGGCCGTGTTGAGCGTGGTACCGTTAAGGTGTCTGACGCTGTTGAAATCGTCGGCCTGATGGAGAAGCCCCGTAACACCGTTGTTACCGGTGTTGAAATGTTCCACAAGCTGCTGGACCAGGCTGAAGCCGGCGACAACATCGGCGCGCTGCTGCGTGGTATCCAGAGGAACGAAGTCGAGCGCGGCCAGGTTCTGGCGAAGCCCGGCAGCATCCATCCCCACACCCACTGCATCGGCCAGGTGTACGTGCTGACCAAGGAAGAAGGCGGACGTCATACTCCCTTCTTCAACGGCTATCGTCCCCAGTTCTACTTCCGGACGACTGACGTTACCGGCAACATCAAGCTGCCCGACGGCGTGGAAATGGTGATGCCCGGCGATAACATCGACATGGAAATCACCCTGATCACCCCCATCGCTATGGAGCAGGGACTGCGCTTCGCTATCCGCGAAGGCGGCCGTACCGTTGGTTCCGGCGTTGTGGCCAAGGTCATTGAGTAATTTCAACGCTTAAACGGAACGCTCCCATAGCGGGAGCGTTCCTTTCTGCTGTTTAGAGGAGGTTATTATGTTCAACTATAAGTGCAGCGGAACCTGTTCCACCTCCATCGACCTGGAGATTCAGGACGGCATCATCACTTTCTGCCGGATCAACAACGGCTGCAAGGGCAACACCCAGGGTGTGGCCAAGCTTGTTGTCGGCCGTCCTGCCGAAGAAGTCGCCGCTCAGCTCGAAGGCATTCAGTGCCGCGGCGGTACCTCCTGCCCTGACCAGCTCGCCAAAGCGATCAAATCATATCACGACTGATCAGTCGTGATATGATTTAACTCTAAACTATTCACTAATTCACTCATCCCATTCGACTACGGACTATAGGTTTTATGGATAATAATACAACAATCAGTTTTGAAAGCATGGATCTTTCCTCAGAGATCCTCCGCGCTGTCCAGGCCATGGGCTTTAAAGAGCCCTCCACCGTCCAGGCGAAGACGATTCCCCTGATGATGGAAGGCCAGGACATCAACGCCATTGCCCCGACAGGCACCGGCAAAACCTGCGCGTTCGGCATTCCCATGCTGGAATACGTCCAGCTCAAAGACAGCCGGGTGCAGGAGATCGTTCTTGCCCCCACCCGGGAACTGGCGCTGCAGATCGGTGAGGAGCTGACCAAGCTGGCAAAGTTTATTGACGGTGTACGGATTGCCGTTATCTACGGCGGACAGTCCATCTCCCGTCAGATCACCGCGCTCAAGCGCAAGCCGCAGATCGTCATCGCGACGCCTGGACGCCTGCTTGACCATATGCAGCGGGGCAACATCCGCCTGGACGCTGTTCACACCATGGTGCTGGATGAAGCGGATGAAATGCTGAACATGGGCTTTGTCAAAGATGTGACAAAGATCATCGAAGCCACCCCTTCCGACCGGCAGCTGGTACTTTTCTCCGCCACCACCAACCAGGATGTGCTGACCATTGCCTGGAAATACCAGCACGATCCGGTGGAGATCACCATCGAAGCCACAAAGGCTGACCGGCCCCAGATCACCCAGTATGTCATCGCCACCGAGCAGGACCAGAAGACGGATCACCTGCTCTACCTGCTGGACGCCGATGTCTACCAGCGGATCATGATCTTCTGCAATACCAAGTTCATGACCGACAAGCTCACCAGCCGCCTGGTGAAGGAAGGCTACAACGCCCAGTGCCTCCACGGGGATATCCCCCAGTCCAAGCGGAACACCGTCATGAACGATTTCAAGCGGGGCAAGTTCCCGATCCTTGTTTCCACGGACGTGGCCGCCCGCGGTATAGACGTGGATGATGTGGAGGCGGTCATCAACTATGACCTGCCCAACGAAAACGAATACTATCTTCACAGGATCGGCCGTACCGGCCGCGCCCACAAGCACGGCGTCAGCTTCTCCCTGGTCACCTTCAGGGAGAGCGTCCGCATGGATGAGATCCTGAAATACATGCTCACCGCGCCGACTCCCCTGAAGTTTGAGGATGGCGTGCTGTGCAATGAAGAAGGGACCCCCTTCTTCGACCATATCTGAGTATTTCCCTGTAATTGAATATAAGAAAAATCCCCGGATCCAGCTATCCGGGGACTTTTTTTGTTTGCTCGATTCTTACCCGCGGCGGGCGGCAAAGCACTCACTGCAGTATACGGGGCGGTCCTCCTTGGGCTCGAAAGGAACCTGGGTGGGCTTTCCGCATTCCGCGCAAACAGCGTCGTACATCTGACGCGGAGCGCCGGCAGCACGGCTGGCCTTACGCGCCTGACGGCAGGCCTTGCAGCGGGTGGGCTCGTTCTGGAATCCCTTTTCGGCATAGAATTCCTGTTCACCGGCAGTGAAAACGAACTCAGCGCCACAGTCTTTGCATACCAGCGTTTTGTCTTCGTACATGATCAGGTAACCCCCATAAAGATTGATAGGCGATTCCTCCGGCTGACCTGGTTTTTGACCCCACACACGCCGCCTGGAAGTTTGCTCTGCGTATGAACGCCCTCACTCGCTTCTCTCGGGATCGTGTCCCGGACGGACTTACATCTAGACCGCACCATGCTCCCCGTCACTTTGGACGGATTACGTGGACCGCTTTGCCTGCGACTGGCATCGGCTTGCAACCACAGACCCGAAGGACTCAACCGGCGCCATTATATTACTGCCATGTCGAAAACGCAAGAATTTTTTCCATTTTTGACAAATAAAGACAATCAAAGTGCATGAATTGTACTTTTGTCTGGTAAAAACATTACTTTTTCTGGCCGTAATAGGCGTTCGGACCGTGTTTCCGCATGAAATGTTTCTCCTTCACATACTCAGGAAGGTTCATACGCGGCTGGGTCTCAGGCAGCGCTTCCGTGTGCCAGGCCATCATGGCGACCTCTTCCAGCACAACAGCGTTATGCACCGCTTCCATTGCGTTCTTTCCCCAGGCAAAGGGACCATGATGCCTTGCCAGTACGCAGGGCACGTAGTTCGGGTTCAGGCCGTTGTCTTCAAAATGGGACGCGATCACCCGCCCGGTCTCCAGCTCATAGGCGCTTTCGACCTCTTCTTTGGTCAGGTCCCGGCAGCAGGGAATGTTGCCGTAGATATAGTCCGCGTGGGTCGTGCCGTAGGCAGGGATATCCCGTCCGCTCTGGGCCCAGATGGTCGCCCAGCGGGAATGGGTGTGCACCACACCACCGATATCCTTGAAGCGGCGGTACAGTTCCGCGTGGGTCGGCGTGTCGGAGGAAGGATTCAGGTCGCCTTCCACTTTGTTGCCTTCCAGGTCAATGACGACCATGTCTTCCAGCTTCAGTTCATCATAGGGTACACCGCTGGGTTTGATGACGAACAGTCCTTTTTCCCGGTCGATCCCGGAAACATTTCCCCAGGTAAAGGTTACCAGATGATAGGCAGGCAGCAGCATGTTGGCCTCATAAACCTGCTTTTTCAGTTCCTCCAGCATGAAAACACACCCCTCTTATTTAATTCATAATTAAGAATTCATAATTATATATCCCGTTCTTTTCCCGCCGCAGCAGAAATCATTATGCATTATGCATTATGAATTATGCATTGCGGGGACCCAGATCCCCGTTTCTCCAGTGCTTCCTGCACAGGGACACATAGCTCTCATCCCCGCCCAGCACGATCTGCTCGCCCTCCCGGGCTACCTTGCCGTCGATCACCCGCGCGTTGCAGGTGGCCTTCTTGCCGCACCAGCAGATCGTCTTTACTTCCTCAATGGTGTCTGCCCAGGCCATCAGCCACTGGCTTCCCTCAAAGAAGTTACCCTTGAAGTCCGCCCGCAGGCCGTAGGCGATCACCGGAATTCCCAGGTCATCCACAATATGGACCAGGTACTCCACCTGCGCCTTGGTCAGGAACTGGGCTTCGTCCACGATCACGCAGTCGTAGCCTGTCAGGTCCATGCCTTCCAGTTCCTCCGCGAACACACATTCCGTTTCCAGTCCGCTCCGGGACCGGATGATCCGCGCGCCGTCACGGTTTTCCAATTGCGGTTTGACCATCAGCACCTTCTGGTGCCGTTCCCCGTAGTTGTACTGCACCATGATCGCGTTCGCCGTCTTGCTGGAACCCATGGCGCCATATCGGAAATAAAGCTTAGCCAACCGGATTCTCCTCCTTTTCCGGTTCAGCCGCGGCGGCTTCCGGATCTGCTTTCTTTTTCTTATCAGGTTTCACACTGACCGCGATCTTATCTTTCTTCACCGTCAGGCGGATTTCCTGTCCAAGCTGGATATGTCCTTCCAGCAGTTCCTCGCTCATGGTGTCTTCCACCGTGCGCTGGATCAGCCTGCGCAGCGGACGCGCGCCGAATTTGGGATCGTAGCCGTCCTTGGCCAGTTTTTCCGTTACCTGCTTGTCCCAGGTCAGGATGATCTCCTGTTCCTTCAGCCGGTCAGCCACCTGGCGGAGCATCAGCTCCGTGATCTTGCGGATCTCTTCCTCGTTCAGGCTGTGGAAGACGATCAGTTCATCCACCCGGTTGATAAATTCCGGCCGGAAGATTTCCTTGACCTCCTTCATCACGGATTCCTTCATGGCCTCATAGTCCCGGGCTTCACCCTTCTGGTCTGCCCCGAAACCCATCGCCCTTCCGTGACCAATCACATGGGCTCCGGCGTTGGACGTCATCACCACGATCGTGTTCTTGAAGGAGACCACCCGGCCTGTGTTATCCGTCAGCCGCCCGTCCTCCAGGATCTGCAGCAGCATATTGAACACATCGGGATGTGCCTTTTCCACCTCGTCCAGCAGCACCACGCTGTAGGGCTTCCGGCGGACCGCTTCCGTCAGCTGGCCGCCTTCCTCATAGCCCACATATCCGGGCGGTGAGCCGACCAGGCGGGAAACGGTATGCTTTTCCATATACTCGGACATATCCAGGCGGATCACGGCATCCTCATCCCCGAACATGGCCTCGCCCAGCGCGCGGCACAGTTCAGTTTTACCCACACCGGTGGGCCCCAGGAAGATAAAGCTTCCGATAGGCCGTTTCGGATCCTTCAGTCCGGCCCGTGCCCGGCGGATTGCCCTGGCCACAGCGCTGACTGCCTCTTCCTGGCCGATCAGACGCTGATGCAGCGTCTCTTCCAGGTGAACCAGGCGTTGTGCCTCCTGTTCCGTCATCCGGGAAACCGGAATGCCGGTCCACTGGCTGACCACCTGGGCAATATCCTCTTCGGTCACGGTATCCCGCGCGGTACTCTGGGAGCGGTTCCACTCTGCCCGCTTTTCCTCAATCTCCCGGTGCAGGTTCCGTTCCTGGTCCCGAAGGGCGGCAGCTTTTTCGAAGTCCTGGTGCGAGATAGCTTCCTTCTTTTCGATCACTACCGCTTCCAGGCGTTTTTCCTGCTCCCGTACATCCGGCGGCGCCGTGCAGGCTGCGATCCGGACCCGGCTCGCGGCTTCGTCCATCAGGTCGATCGCCTTATCCGGCAGGTACCGGTCGGGAATATAGCGGTCAGACAGCTTCACCGCTGCGGCCAGCGCTTCATCCGTGATCCTGACCTTGTGGTGCGCCTCATACCGGTCCCGCAGACCGTACAGGATGGAAAGGGTTTCCTCCGCGGTGGGCTCGCCCACCATCACCGGCTGGAACCGGCGTTCCAGGGCGGCGTCCTTTTCGATATGCTTGCGGTATTCGTCCAGCGTTGTCGCGCCGATGCACTGAATCTCCCCGCGGGAAAGCGCGGGCTTCAGAATATTCGCCGCGTCCAGGCTGCCTTCGGTTGCTCCCGCGCCGATGATCGTATGAATCTCATCAATAAACAGCAGAATGTTTCCGGCCTTGTGCAGCTCGTCCATCACGTTCTTCAGCCGTTCCTCAAACTCGCCCCGGTACTTGGTGCCGGCCACCATGCTGCCGATATCCAGGCTCATCACCCGTTTTCCCACCAGCAGTTCCGGTACGTTACCCTGCGCAATGCGCTGTGCCAGGCCTTCCGCCACGGCGCTCTTGCCAACGCCGGGCTCACCGATCAGCACCGGATTGTTCTTGGTACGGCGGATCAGGATCTGGATGATCCGCTGGATCTCCGTTTCACGGCCGATGACCGGATCCAGTTCATTCTTTTCCGCGGCAGCAGTCAGATCACGGCTGTATTTTTCCAGCTCGCCTTTCCCGTTTTCATTGCCGTTCCGTCCCCGGGCAGGGGCAAACGGCGGAAAGCCGGGCATCCTGCGGGGTGCTTCTTCATTGCCCGCGTTTTCGCGCATCTGGCGCAGCAGCTGCTCCCTGGCGGCGGACAGATCTACCCCTGCCTTCCGGAACAGGCCGCCGGCCACGCCGTCGTCATTTCCCAGCAGTGCCAGCCAGATATGCTCCACTGTCACATAGTTCTGTCCCAGCTTGTGGGATTCCAGTACGCTGTTTTCCAGGGTCTTCTTGGCCCGGGGGCTCAGTTCGATCCGCACGTTCCTGGGCTCCTGGGGATCATTGATCTCGTTCAGATGGGCCCGCAGCTCGGACACCACTGACTCATAGTTCATCCGGGCGGCAACCGCTTCGGGAACAGAAGCGCCTGTTTTCAGCAGCGCCAGCAGGAAATGCTCTGTCCCTACATAGGGCTGCTGCAGTTCTGCGGCGATCCGCTGGGCCAGCATCAGCGTCTGCTGTGCTCTCTGGGTAAAACGTCCGAATATCGGCATGGAAAATTCCTTTCTGTTGTCATCTTCTTCCGCGTTCGCGCGGATGGCGTTGAGCACTGTGCTCAGCAGGCTTCGCACGTTTCCCTTGACCAGGTCATTGTTCATCCGGCTCATACAGTCAGCGCACAGGTGTCTCACCGTAGTTTCTTCTCCGGCTACTACGGAAACCGTAAAGTTCGCTTCATTCACATGGCATTCTTCGCACAGCATATTATCGCCTCTTTTCCTCGTTGCAGTCTGCCATTAATTGTTCATTCTTAATTGTTAATTGTTTTTCATTTCCTGTTTCTCGCCGCGATGGTCATCAGCATGGATTTCATCATCTTTGCCCTCATGGCATTCTTCAGCGCGTCAGGAACCGGCACAGCCAGCGCGCGGCTGCTGATAGACGAAGCCATCAGGGCAGCCTCATCCGCTGTTACGATCCGCTGCTCCTTCAGCTGGCTGATCAGCCGGATGCATTCTTCCTCTTCCAGGCTGTCCCCGATCCGGTCATTCACCAGGTACATCAGCCGCTGTGACCCGGCCTGAACCACCCGGACGATCCGGATATATCCTCCGCCGCCCCTGCGGCTTTCAGTCAGGTATCCGTGATCCGGGGAAAAGCGGGTCGCCAGCACATAGTTAATCTGGCTCGGCGCGCAGCCGAAATATTCCGCCAGTTCATTCCGCTTCAGTTCCACTTCCGTGGATTCCTCATTCAGAAGCTCCTTGATAAACTGCTCTATGGAATCACTCAAACGCATGATACACCCTCCCCTCGTCAAAGCATCATTCTCTGACTATCTTTGACCTATTGAGTATAACACAGAAACCGGGGAGATTCAATATTGTTTTATAAGTCTGTAGACAGTAAAGGGAATTCATGATTCACAATTCATAATTCATAATGAAATAATGTTATGGAAGCTGATCAGCAAGCAGTTTACTTACAGTTTTCTGTTCAATTATGCCTTCACGCAGCCAGTTGTCTTAATCGATGGTTGTTTCCCGGCCGGTCAGACATTTTATAATTCTGAATTCTGAATTAAATGGAATCTCTTCGAGATTCATCGTTTCCGCAATTGCTTTATGAAAGTGTCCGTCTTTCTGGTGCACATATTTCACCGAGGAAGGAATCACTTCTCCGTCCCGCCAGCGGAAGCATCCGCTTCCGTCCGGGTTCAACCCGTAGTCCGTGAGTCCTTTTCCTTCCTCCGGTACCAGGACCGTCAGCCGGTTCAGCACCCGGTTTCCCAGGAACACCGCAAAAATGTTCCGCTCCGGATCCACGGATACATGGTTTCCCGTAAATCCGCCGATGCCAAATGCCCGATGTCCCATATACCGTGGGATCTCCGAATAGTACTGATCCGGATGGCGCACATAGCACTGAATGCCGAGGAACTGCGTCCATGCGCCGTTCGCGCGTCTCCGTCCAGTCCGGTTGACCGCCATCTCCCGCAGGGATTCCTCCCCGACAATCTTCCGGTCCAGCACTGCCCGGCAGAAGCGCACCATATCCCCGCGGGTGGAAAACAGCCCCGCGTGTCCGCACAGGTCGCCCGTGTCTCCCTGCAGCACCGCCGCTTTGGGATCATGCGGCACCCCGGCTTTCCATCCTTCCCGGAGGATCCACCGCCCGTTCTCGATCCGGTGCTCCCGGTCATAGCACTGGCAGTCCTTTAATCGTTCCGAAGGAACCAAAGCCCAGGTTTCCGTCATGCCCGCCGGCTCCAGGACCAGTTTTCGCACACAGTCCATAAAAGGCATCCCGGCCGCCGCTTCCAGCACATACTTGAGGATCATCGCCGGAATATCGGAATAGATCCGGCGCACATCCTCATGGGGCGCGGCTGTGGAGGCAAACAGCGCCTCCATGGCGCTTTCCCGGTCGGCGCACCTGTCCAGGCGGACAGGCGTCCGGACCGTGACCGCGAAGGTCATCAGGTCCCACACCGTGGTCTCCTTCAGGAACCGGAACCTCGGATCGTATGAAAAAACAGGCCTGCCGGGATCCAGCAGGCCTTCTTCATTCAGTTTCATGGTACACAGGCCCGTAAACAGCTTGGTCACGCTGGCCAGGTCAAAAACGCTGTCCTCCCGGACAGCTCCGTCCATCGCCAGGGCTGTTCTGTTTCCGGCGCCGCATGCCGCGGAAACACCTTCCAGGATAGCCGTGTCCCGGGTAAAGAACCGCAGGCCTTCCAGGAGGATTGTATCCATTGATGATCCGCTCATCCTCTGTCTCCCCGGGTCAGGCATCCACACCGATTCGGGTACAGGGCACCCTTCCCTCTTTCAGGTCGCTCAGCCGGTGGCGGGCATGACCGATAATCACGGTGGTTCCGCCCTTCACGCAGCTCAGCGCGTATTCCAGCTTGGCCCGGGCACCGTTCGCCCCGGCGCGGCTGGCACCGATGCAGGCATTCTGCAGTTCCCGCACCTTGCGTTCCACTTCTTCGTAGGTTTTGCCGATCACGTCACGCACCAGCGTGTTCGGATCCCGCCGGTCCTGGTAAATGCCTTCCGTGGAAGTCATCAGCACCAGCGTCTTCGCCTTCACCAGGCCCGCGATCACCGCGGCGGTTTCATCGTTATCCACGCACTCGTGAACTTCCTCGCCCTTTTCCCGCCGGGCAGCCAGTTCCATCTTCCGGTTTTCCTCGTCGGATACCGGGTCGTTATAGTTCACGATCGGAATGGTTTTCTGCCGTGCGGCACGGATCAGCAGCGCGCGGATATGCTCGCTCTTTTCCGGGTCGTTGAAATGTGTGTGCTCCACCAGGATCTGGCGGATACCGTATTCCGGCGGAATAAACTGCCGGTAGTTCTGCATCAGGATGGTCTGCCCCTGGGCAGCGTAGTCTGCTTTATCCTGGTCCGGATCTCCGCTCAGTTCACATCCGGTCCGCTTGATATAGTCCAGGCGGCCGATCTCCGTCGCGCCGCTGGTAACCCAGATCATGCCGGGCTTCAGTTCCGATCCGATCCTGGAAAAAATGTTGTAGTCAATATCCCGGTCTTCCTGCCGGATCAGCGCCATGCTGCCGATCTTGCCCACCAGGTCAAACTGATAATCCATTGTTCTCTTCCTGCTTTCCGCGGTCAGAGCCTTTCCCGGACCAGCCGGGTCAGGATGTACACCGCCATATGATATCCCTGGTCATTCCTCAGGGTGATGTCTGCCAGTTCGCGGTATATCGGGAGCCGCTCGTGATAGACCCGTTCCACTTCCGCCAGGCCCCCGTCCCGCAGGGTAGGTCGACGGTCCAGCTTGATGTCGCTCAGGATATCTTCCAGCGGACGGTCGATCAGCACGATCGTGCCCCAGGTCCGCATGATATGGCGGTTTACCGGATTCATCACGGTGCCCCCGCCGGTGGAGATGATCATCGGACGGGCATAGGTCAGCGCGGCCAGCACGTTGGTTTCCGCCCGCCGGAATGTTTCTTCTCCGTATTTTTCAAAAAACTCGTTCACCGTACCGCCGGCACTCTGGGCCACGATAGCATCGGTATCCGCGAACGGAACACCGGTCTCCTTCGCTGTACGCTTGCCCAGACTGCTTTTTCCGCAGCCCTGCATGCCGATCAGAAACAGATGCTTTTCCACGCTGTGGTCCTCCTTCCCGCCGGTATCGTTGTCTTGTTCATCTTCAAGATGATACAACTTTTTCCTTTTTCGTCAAGTGCTGGAGGCTCTTAGTGCGCAAAGAGTACATACAATTCCGGAATGTTGCGAAGTCATTCGCGGGCAAGTGGCTCCCCTGCCGGCAACATTCGGAACCGGATTTCAGATCCTTAATGGACAGCCTTTTGCAGGGTGAACCGGAAAGCGGCGCCTTCTTCTGTATCCAGAAGCCGGATGCTCTGCCCGTGCATTTCCATGATCCGCTTGCAGATGCTCAGGCCCAGGCCGGTTCCCTTTCCGGCGGTATGTGCCCGGTCAGCCGTAAAGAAGCGGTCAAAGATCCGGTCCCGGTCCTCCGGCACGATGCCGCATCCGCTGTCCCGGACAGTGATTTCCGCGATCCCGTTCTTCGTTCCGGATTCCAGGGTGATCTTCCCGCCCTCGGGCGTGAACTTGATCGCATTGTCCAGCAGGTTGATCACCACCTGCTCAATGCGGTCGCTGTCCGCCTGCACCTGGCACTGGTCTTCCTCAAACTCACAGCTGATATCGATCTTTTTCGCGTCCAGGTCATTCATCCGGCAGATCACCGCCCGGCGGAGCATCTCATTGATATCAAAGGTGGACAGTTCCGGTTTCGCGTCATCCCGCTCCAGCCGGCTCAGCGCAAGCAGGTCATCGATCAGGCCGCTCAGGCGTTTGCTCTCATCCGCCACAAGCCGCAGGTATTTAGGCTGTTCCTCTTCAGGGATCACGCCGTCCGCCATTCCTTCCGCAAAGCCCTTGATACTGGTGATCGGGCTGCGCAGTTCATGGCTTACATTGGCCACGAACTCCCGGCGGTTGGTCTCCACGCCCTGCAGTTTTTTCGTCATCGTATTGAACGCGCCGCTGAGTTCACGCAGTTCCGGGTCTCCCTTCTTCTCATCCACCTGTACGGAGAAATCTCCCTCCGCAATGGTGGCCGCGGCTGCTTCCAGCTGCTTCAGCGGTTTCAGCCGCCGGCGTACGAACAGGAACACCACCACACCGGTCAAAGCCGTCACCGCCGCCGCAAGAACCACGACCCTCCACAGGATCTCACCCAGTCCGGACTCAATTCTCTGCGCCTGTGTACGGATGAATACCGCGCCGGTTACCACGCCGCCCATCTCGAAGGGAACACCCACCGTAAACGTGGGGGCTTCTCCGCTTTCCGAACGTACCCGGATTGTCTCTCCGGAAAGGATCCGCGGGAGTGCTTCATTCAGGCTGTTCATAAACTCAGGATATTCATCACCGGCTACCGGCGTATAAGTCATCACACCACCGGTCCGGTCAAGCACTGTGATATACGCGCCGAATTCACGGCCGACCCTGTCAGCGATATTGTTCAGTGTTTTTCTCGTTTCACTGTCCCGGTCCCACCTGGTGTCCATCAGACTGTCACCGTTTAGGTTGCCGGCCAGGTAGGCGATCTTCTCCGCCTCAGAGATCAGATGATCCAGCCGCGCGTCAATCTGCTGGTTTCTCAGTGTCATCCACCAGACCGCAGAAAGGCAGACCGTGGTCAGCAGAATCACCGCCATAACCACCGCCATAATCCGCGCAAACATAGTCTCACCCCCAAGATTAATGCAGAATGCAGAATTCAGAATTCAGAATTATATAGTGTTTATTCTTCCGCATTTCCACACTTACATTTACCTGATCAGTCCCGTTCATTCCAAACCCGGTATATCAGTTATAACCATTTCATTCTGCATTCTGAATTCTGCATTCTGCATTGGTACAAATTTTCTACCGGTCGGTAGAAAACTTGTACCCTATCCCTCTCACCGTGTACAGGGTCCAGCCGTACTTCTCGCTGTCTGTCAGTTTTTCCCGGAGCCGTTTGATGTGCACATCCACCGTCCGGCTGTCGCCGAAGAAATCATAACCCCAGATCTGGCTCAGCAGCTGTTCCCGCGTGAACACCTGGTTCGGATGGGATGCCAGGAAGTAAAGCACTTCCAGTTCCTTCGGCGGCATCTCCAGCCGTTTTCCCTCATAGTGCACGTCATATTCCTTCAGGCTCACGGTCAGGCCCGGGAAGGAAAGGTTCCCCGCCTGTTCTTCATCGTTTCCGCGGGCCCTGCGAAGCACCGCCTTTACCCGGGCAGTCAGCTCTTTTCCGTCAAAAGGTTTGACGATATAGTCATCCGCTCCCAGTTCCAGGCACAATACCTTGTCAAAGGTTTCACCCTTTGCTGTCACCATGATCACCGGAATACTTCCGCTCTTCCGGATCGTCTTCAGCACTTCATATCCGTCAGCACCGGGCAGCATCACATCCAGCAGCACCAGGTCCGGCGGCAGTTTGCTGAACATTTCAATCGCCTGGTTTCCATCCGCCGCCACCTGTACCTCATAGTTTTCCTTCTCCAGGTACAGCTGTTCCAGCCTGCTGATGTTCGGATCATCATCCACCACAAGGATGTACGGCCTGTCCTTCACATTAACTCCTCCGTCGTTATCAATTCATAATGACATATTCTGAAGTAGTCTATCCGGGGTATTTGAAGAAGTAGAACTTTTACTTCCTACCTCCTACCTCCTACTTTCTACCTGTAACGCTGAAGTAATTCCAGAGGCATTACTTCAGCGTTACTACCGTGACTCCCTCTTCTCCTTCGCCGTACATACCGCGCCTGAAGCCCTTCACGTGCTTGTTTTTCCGCAGGTCCTGCTGGATTCCCGTGCGCAGGATGCCGGTTCCCTTTCCGTGAATGATATAGACCTCATTCAGTCCGGCCAGCACCGCCTCATCCAGGTACAGGCTTACCGCGTCCAGGGCCTCTTCCAGGTTCATTCCCCGTACGTCGCATTCGCTCTTCACCGTCCGGGTCATCATGCCGGTCTTTGCCCTTACCGTAGTCTTTTCTTTTACCGGAGCCTGGCGAATCAGACGCAGCTGGGAAAGTTCCGCCGTAAACTTCATCATTCCCGCCTGCAGACGGACTTCGCCCTTTTCATCCGGCGGGGCCAGCACTGTACCTTCCACGCCCAGGGTCAGGATCTTCACCTGGTCGCCTTCCTTCACGGTCTTCGGCGCTTCTCCGCCGTCCGGATCAGCGCGTCCGAGGCCTTCCGCCAGTGCGTCGCTTTCCCGATCCAGCCTCCTGCGCAGGTCGTTCACGGAAACGTCTCCCTGCGCCGCGTTCTTCTTCATCTTCTTCAGCTCGGCGATTACGCTCTCGCTTTCACGCCTTGCCTGGTCCACAATATGCTTCGCTTCCTCACGGCTCTTGCGCAGCATCTGCTCCCGTTTCTGTTCCATCTCCCTGCGCAGCTGTTCCGCTTCATTGCGCAGGCGTACGGTTTCCCTGCCGGCTTCCTCCGCCAGCTGCCGTTCCTTTTCAGCCACCTGCCGGTGGTATTCCGCGTTAGCGATCACGTCTTCAAATCGGATCGCATTTCCGCTCAGCAGTTCCCGGGCCGCGTCGATCAGGTTTTCCGGCAGGCCCAGCCGCCGGCTGATCTCGAAGGCGTTGCTCTTTCCGGGTACACCAATGGACAGGCGGTAGGTCGGCCGCAGCGTTTCCACGTCAAATTCCACTGAGGCGTTTTCCACACCCTTCGTGGTCAGGGCAAAAGCTTTCAGCTCGCTGTAGTGGGTGGTTGCCATTGTCCGCACATTGATATGCAGCAGCCGGGTCAGGATGCTCTGGGCCAGCGCGGCGCCTTCCGTGGGATCCGTTCCGGCACCCAGTTCATCAAACAGCACCAGGTCACGGGGTGTCACCTCATGCATGATCTCCACAATATTCGTCATATGACCGGAGAAGGTGGAGAGGCTCTGCTCGATGCTCTGCTCATCGCCGATATCCGCGAATACCTGCTCAAATACCGCCAGTTCCGTTCCCGGATCCGCCGGCACCTGCAGGCCCGCCTGGGCCATCAGGGTAAACAGGCCTACCGTCTTCAGGGTTACGGTTTTACCGCCGGTATTCGGGCCGGTAATGATCAGGGTATTGAACCCTTCTTCGTCCTCCCCGTTGCTTCCGGCTTTGCCGGACTGCCCGCCGGGCTGTTTCCCTAACCAGATCGTGGAAGGTACAACCTTCTCCGGATCGATCAGCGGATGCCGTCCGCGGATGATCTTCAGGTGGCCCTCATTGTTCATCTTCGGGCTTACGCAGAAGAACCGGCGGCTCAGCAGTCCCTTGGCGAAGATAAAGTCCAGTTCCGCCAGCTGTTCCTGTGTTTCCGCCATGGCGGAAGCATAAGGCGCGGCTTCAGCGGACAGCGCCGCCAGGATCCGGGCAATCTCCTGCTGTTCCTTCAGTTCCCATTGTTTCAGCTCATTGCCCATTTCCACCGCGGTCATGGGTTCAATGAACAGCGTCGCGCCGGAAGAGCTCTGGTCATGGACCAGGCCCGGTACGCTGGAGCGGAATTCCGCCTTTACCGGCAGCACATACCGGTTGTTTCTTACCGTGATGATCGGATCCTGCAGGGCCTTCTGCAAAGCCGCGGAGTGGATCATCTGGTTCAGCTTTTCCCGGATCCGGTCCTGCGCGCCGCGCAGGTGCCGCCGGATGTTCATCAGCTCACTGCTGGCCCGGTCGGCGATCTCGTCTTCGGAAATAATAGCGTCCGTAATATCCTTTTCAATGTTCCGGGATACAAACAGGCCTTCCGCCTTCGCCCTCAGGATCGGCGTGTTTTCCCGGTTGGTCACAAGCGCGTCCTGCGCCGCGCGGCTCGCCCGCAGCAGCTCCGCCACGTTCAGCAGCATCCCCGCGCTCAGGCTTCCGCCTTTCTCACAGATCACCAGCGCCGGCTTGATATCCGGGAAAACGATCAACGGATGCCCGCCCGTATACTGCAGGATCACAGTAGCTTCTTCTGTCTCTGCCTGCAGCGCCTGCACGGCAGTCAGCTCATCTGCCGGTTCCAGCATCCGGCACTTCTCTGCCCCGGCTTGCGTCAACGCGCCTTCAGCCAGGATCTCGCGGATCCTGGTAAACTCCAGCACCCGCAGCGTTCTCTCTTTCATACTCTCTATAATTCCTTATCTTTATGTCTGTTTTATGAACTCCATGTAAATTATTCCACTGCCCGTTTCCAATGCCCTGAAGTGGTTTCTCCGGCTGTCTTTCTTCCTTCCCTGAAAGCGTTTACTACTTCTTTGCTTTCTTCTTCATTCTCTGTTGTCAGTATAATCGCTTTCGGTAAGAGCCCGCGTTCTTTTAATTCTGAATTCTGAATTCGTAATTCTGAATTGACAATGTTGTCTGTCGGCAGCGCGTTCATCAGCTGTACCAGGCAGCCTTCCGGCAGCCGCTGCCGCAGCAACGGGAACCGGTATCCCTTCCGGTCTTCCAGCACCTGTCCGGCCAGCGCGTCCGGGTGTCCTTCGTCGCACATCCGGCAGCCCGCGTGTCCTTTTGCCAGGCCTAGGGCAGTCCGTGCCGGGCAGTGATGCAGCAGCATCAGCCTTGTCCGTCCATATACCGTTGTCACGATCGGCGCACCATCAGCAAGAAGGGTCTTCAGCTCCTGTCCGGTCAGTTCCGGAGAGGCCGTCACAAAGGCACAGCCTTCCTCCATCAGCATGGAAGCCGCCTGCCGGTTCATAACCGGGATTGCGGGACCGGCAGCAAAGGCAACCGGCCATTCCCCGCCAAGCTGTCCCACGGAACCCAGTACCACACCGCCAAGCAGTTCTTTGTTTTCTTCCGTGTACTGCCGCAGCATCTGCAGGGTGTCCTCTTCGCAAACATCCGGCATTGCCAGCCAGTCTCCCGGCTGCATCTCCGCTTTCAGTTTCTCCAGTGCTTCCGTCCGGTAATCCTCCGGGCACCACACCACCCGCAGCCCCGCAGCCCGTGCCGCCTCCGCCTGATCCCTGTTACGGATATAAGCAAGGTTCGGTATAGCTGCATTGGGAAGGTATTCCGGGACACTCTTTAATTCTGAATTCTTAATTCTTAATTCTGCATTGCGCGTTTCAAAGGCGGAAATCCTTTCCGCCGTCAACGCGCCTAACGCTTCCCTCCGGATCGCGTTCACCAGGCTCACCGGCACAAACGCACCGGCTGTCTTAGCCTTCACGGCCCGTGCCTCAAACACGGTTTCACCGGTCTTTTCCAGATTCCGACACAGTTCTTCCTCCGTGGCAGCACGGGTTTTCGCTTCCGCGACAATTTCGCCGGTCACCGTTACGGTACTTTCCCCGTCCGTTGCCGTCAGCTTCAGCGCTTCTCCCGGCATCGCCTTCAGGAAGAGATCCACGGGCACCGTCCGGCCCTTCATGCTTTCAGCCGTTTTCAGCTGGTTTACTGCCGTCAGCCGGTATACCGAGTCTCCGACAGCTGCCTTTGCGCCGGGTCTCAGCCGAATGATTGCCGTTTCGCCGGCCTTCATATCCGGTCCGGAATAGACCAGGCCTGTTTCCTCATGCTCTCCGCGCAGCGCCAGTCCGTCACCGTTCTGAAGGTCTTTCTCCAGTTTTACATGTGCCAGTTTTCCGTCCGCCGCCGTAATCCTTCCCATCCGGATTCCCTGGTGGTTCACACCTTCCGGGAAAATGACGCCGGCATCCTCGCAGCCCAGTGCGTACCCGTTCATAAAACTGCCCCGGTTAAAGATCTGGAGCAGGCCTTCTTTTTCCTTCCTGTCCGCCTTTTCAAAGCTTCCCCGTTCCAGACTGTCCAGGCCCTTCCGGTAGCTGCCCGCAACCACTGCCACATACTCCGGCCGCTTCAGCCGGCCTTCCAGTTTGATAGAAGCAACCCCCGCTTCCTGCAGTTTGGGCAGTTCATCCCGCAGGCATACGTCCCGGGGGCTGAGCCACGCGCCGCGGCGGCCACGGTAATTATATTCCATCCGGCAGGGCTGGGCACAACGGCCCCGGTTTCCGCTCCGTTCTCCCACCATGCTGGAGAAAAGGCACAAGCCGCTCACCGCCACGCATTGCGCGCCGTGGGCAAAGACCTCTGTTTCAACCCCTGTGTCCGCGCATTTACGGATTTCAGAAAGCGAGCACTCCCGTGCCAGTACCACCCGGTGGATCCCCTGCTTTTTGCACCAGAGCACCCCTGTCCGGTTATGGATTGCCATCTGGGTGCTTGCGTGCACAGTCAATTCCGGAAAGCAGTTCCGGGCAATACGCAGCACGCCCAGATCCTGGATCAGCACCGCGTCTGCATGCAGGTCCCGCAGCAGGCGGAGCACTTCCGTCACCGCTTCCAGTTCCCCGTCTTTGACCAGCGTGTTCACGGTCACGTGAACACGCATATGCCGCAGATGGGCATAACGAATGGCGTCCTCCAGCTCCTGCCGGTCAAAATTGCCCGCGCCGGCGCGCGCGCTGAAAGCGGCATACCCAAGGTATACCGCGTCCGCACCCGCCGCGTCCGCCCGTTCCAGGGCCGCACGGTTTCCCGCCGGAGCCAGGTTCTCCATCATCGTTACGCCTCTTTTTCATTCATAATGCACAATTCATAATGGCCTAAACCATATATCATTGTTCATTATTCATTGTTCATTGTTCATTTGAGCAGTTTGCGCGTTGTAACGCGCTAACTGCTCATTCTGCCTCCGCAGCATCGTGTTTTCATCCTGCGCCTTCAGCAGTTCCTCTGCCAGGTGAAAGCAGGTCAGCACAGCCGCCTGCCCTGAAGGCAGGTTCGTCACGGCCGCTGTTTCACTCAGCTTCCGGTCCACAAAAGTCGCTACCCGCTTTACATAGGCCGGTGGATCAGAGGAAACCAGCGTATAGCTTTTTCCCGCCACCGTCACGGTAATCTTCTGCTTTTCCATATTTCTGTTTCCTTCCTGTTCGGTGGTCCTGATGATGCAAAAAGCGCAGAAAGGGACTCGCCCTTTCCGCGCTGATCTGTCAGTGTTAAATCTGGTCGAAAGGATAGCACTGTCCGAATGTATCCACCCGGATAGAAGCCATCACCTGCGGCTCAAGCGGTTTGTCATTAGCATCCCGCTTCGTCTTCACAATATCCTCCGCGACGTCCATGCCTTCCAGCACCTTGCCGAAAGCGGCATACTGCCCGTCCAGGTGGGGGCTGTCGCTGGTCATGATGAAGAACTGGCTTCCGGCGGAGTCAGGCATCATGCTGCGGGCCATGCTCAGCACACCGTAGGTATGCTTCAGCGGATTGTTCACGCCGTTCGCGGCGAATTCACCCTTGATGCAGTATCCTGGGCCGCCCATACCGATACCCTTGGGATCGCCGCCCTGGATCATGAAACCCGGAATAACCCGGTGAAAGATCAGCCCGTCATAGAAGCCGCTGTTGGCCAGCGCGGTAAAGTTGCCTACAGACTGCGGCGCAATGTCGGGATACAGTTCACCCTTCATTTCACGTCCATCACTCATCGTGATTGTAAACACAGGATTCTGTGCCATTTTTTCTGTTTCCTCCTTAGGAGCCACGCTCCAACTGTTTCATATACTTTTATCAGACAGCTGATGAGGTTTATCCTTTCATCTGTCAACCTCACTCGCTCGATAAAGCCTGCGTCATTCTGAATTCTTAATTCCGAATTCTGAATTACTGCTAAGCTTCCCTATTATAACGGGTTTTCCCTGCAATGGCAAGCATCCTGCATGCTGCTCCGGGCAGGACAGCATAAACAATTCAACTGTTCCTTGTTTGTTGTTTTCAGTCTGTTGTCTTTTTGACAACCAGTTCCAAAGCCGGTATAATATGAAGGTTCCCGAAAGGAGTATCCATTATGAGGATTGTACACCCCCAGCAGCCCGTCAACGGGCTGAACCCGGAAGATGTGTTCTACGCGGTCGATGATCTCGGAGCACAGACCGGTTATGGCTTTATCCTGTATCAGCTCCAGCCCGGCCTGTATCCGGACTGCCCTGTTAACCTGTATTTTTCCATTGCCGGAGATCCCGCGTCCCGGTATCTCCTGTTTGGCGCGCTTGTCGCCCGGGCCCGCATTCTCCAGAATGTAAACCCCCAGATGCGCTGCCGCCTGTATACCAGCATCGATCCTTCCGATATACAGATGAAAGACTTTTATCTGCATAACGGTTTCGACTGCAATGAAACAGACGAGATCCTTCAGCTGGCGATCCCGTACGGCGACGGCCGCATCCCCATGAGCTGCACCGTGGCTCCGACGCCCCTGAACACCTGGGATGAGCAGAACAGCCTGATCTACCGTCTCCAGATGAACGAGATCTCCTTTGTGGATATGAATTATCTCAAGAGTCTCCAGCGCATGCCCCATTTTATGACGCTCGGCCTCTACCGCAATGCCGTGCTCATCGGCGAGGTCATCATGGCCGGCCAGGGAAGCGACTGCGAGCTCGTTGCCATCTATATTGAGCCCGGCAGCCGGAACCAGGGCATGGGGAAAGCGCTTCTCCACCGGATGATGGCCATCATGGCCGCTGAAGGTGTTACCCGCATCACCACCCGGATCATGAGCCGCAGCCTTCCCCAGCAGCGCCTGGCGGCTGATTTCGGCGGAACGGTTCTGGGCGTCAATATGCTCTTCCCGGGCATGTATCTGAACTGATCATTGTTCCTTTCTCTCCCTTGATATTCCTTGAATTCTGCTTGACGGGAAACCGTCAGGCAATTATAATATTTTCAACTGTGTTTCGAAGGAGGAAACGATCAATATGAAATCCGGCAATAAGCGCGTTGGCGGCAAAACCGGAGCCATCATCGCGCTGTGTGTGCTGCTGGTTGTCACCATCGTGCTCGGCGTGATCGGTGTCACCGGACTGAGCCTGCCGCCGCGGGGTCTGTACAAGGTCCTGTCCTGGCTGCCCACAACCAATTCCGAAAACTGGCCTGCTTCCCTGCCCCTGGGCCTGGACCTGCGGGGCGGTATGTATGTTGAGTATTCCGGCAAGGCTCCGGAAGGCTCCGATGCAAACTTTGACAGCCTGATGGAAGGCACCATGTCCATCATCCGCTCCCGCCTGTCCGACAAGGGCTTCAACGAAGCCAATGTCCAGAAGCTGGGTACCGACGGTATCCGTGTTGAGATTCCGGGTGTGCAGGATGATTCAGTGCTGGACCTGATCGGCGCTGCCGCCAAGATGCGTTTCCTGGATCCCGACGGAAATGAGTTCATGTCCGGCGACATGGTTCAGTCCGCCGGCTACACGCTCGATGAAAACGGCAGCCCCGCAATCGGCTTCAAGCTGACCAACGAAGGCGCCAAAATCTTCTCCGATATGACCTCTGCCAACATCGGCAAGAGGCTGGTGATCGAGCTGGATGGTGTCACGCTGATCGATGCCACCGTGCAGCACGCGATCACCGACGGCAGCGGCATCATCACCGGCAGATTCTCCGATGAAGAAGCCGTCAACATCGCCGCCAAGATCCAGTCCGGCGCCCTTCCGCTGGAACTGACCCAGCAGAAGGTTGACAAGGTGTCCGCCACCCTCGGCCAGGACGCTGTGTCCTCCTCTGTGAAGGCCGCCATGATCGGTATCCTCCTGATCATGCTGCTGATGATCTTCCGCTACAGGCTGAACGGCCTCATCGCCTCCTGGGCGCTGACCATCTACACGATCCTGCTGTTCATGCTGATCGCGCTGTTCGGCATCCAGCTGACCCTGCCCGGTCTGGCCGGCGTGGTTCTGGGCATCGGTATGGCCGTTGACGCGAACGTCATCATCTTCGAACGCTTCAACGAAGAAGTCCGCAAGGGCCGCAGCGTTAAAGCCGCTGTCCGCGCCGGTTTCAAAAACGCTATGTCCGCTATCCTGGACGCTAACGTCACCACGCTGATCGCCGCCATCGTGCTGCTGTTCTTCGGCACCGGCTCCATCCAGGGCTTCGCCAAGACCCTGCTGCTGGGCGTTATCGTGTCCATGTTCACCGCGATCATGGTTACCCGTTTCCTCATGAACCGTTTCGAGAGGGCGGGCGCCACCAAGACCTCCCTCTATACGAAAGTGATTAACGAAGAAACGGAGGTTGAGGAATAATGGCTATTAAGAATCGTTCCAAAATCTGCCTGATTATTTCCGCGATCATCATCATCGCTGCCCTGATCCTGACCCTTTGCGGCCGCGGCATCAACCTGGGCATCGATTTTGCCGGCGGTCTCTCCATGCAGTATGACATGAAGACCCCTGTCACCTCCGCTGACGTGAGCGCTGTTCTGGACAACATGGGAATTACCAGCAGCACCGTCACTGTTCAGGGCAGTAACAACAATGAAGCGAACATCCGCATCAAGGAAATTTCCAAGGATGACATCCAGAAGGTCCAGGCTGATTTCGAAGCCGGTATCAAAGCGGTCTATCCTGAAGCCGTGTCCATCGGTGACGTGAACTACGTCGGTCCCGTGGCCGGTGCCACCCTGGTTAAGAACGCCGTCATCTCCGTGCTGCTTGCCGCCGCCCTGATGCTGATCTATATCGCCATCCGGTTCGACCTGAACTCCGGTATCGCCGCTGTGTTCGGCCTGCTGCATGACGTGCTGATCATGCTCTCCTTCATGGTCATCTTCCGCTCCGTGATTCAGATGAACTCCTCGTTCATCGCCGCGGCGCTGACCATCGTTGGTTACTCCATCAACAACACCATCGTGATCTTCGACCGCATCCGTGAGAATGCCAAGAAGATGCCCACCGGTGCCCGTGAGGAAGTCACCAACATCTCCATCAAAGAGAGCCTGGGCCGCACCATCTGCACCACAGTGACCACCCTGATCACCATCGTGGCCCTGTGCATCCTGGGTGTTGCCTCCATCCGTGAGTTCGCCCTGCCGATCATCGTCGGCATCCTCTCCGGTGTTTACAGCGCCAACATGATCAACGGTTATGTCTGGGCATTCCTTGAAGAAAAGCGCCGCAGCCGTAAAGCTAAAGCCTGATTGAAAAAACAGCGAGGGACTGCGTGACCGCAGTCCCTCGCTGTTTTTTCTTCTTTTCCGATTGAAGTGTCATCCTGAGCAAGGCGAAGCTCTGAGGACTGCCAATGGCAGAAATATCATCAGAGCTGAGGTCAACCGAAACGAACGAGCAGCCCAGTGAGCTGTCGTGACGATTGAGGTTGCGTTAACACGAAGAGAGCACAGTCGAAGAATCTCCTTCTTCACTCTTCACTCTAAACTGACACCTTTTATCCCCACGTTCACAGTAAATATCATTATGCATTATGCATTATGCATTATCAGAAAGGAGGCGCCTGATGACCCATACTCGTTTCATATCCCGCTGCGCCTCCTCTGCGCCCTCCTTTCCGGATACTCCCCCCTGGCTGTCCTCCCTCCTTTCCGCCCGCGGAATCCGTACGGAAGAGGAAGCCGCCCGTTTCATGAATCCATCCCTTACGGATCTCCATGATCCCTTCCTGCTTCCCGGCATGGCTGAAACCGTGAACCTGCTCCGGGAGGCCATTGTCTCGGGAAAGACGATCCTTGTCTACGGAGACTATGATGCCGACGGCATCTGTGCCGCCTCCATCCTCATGGAAGTACTGCATGAGGAAGGCGCTTCCCTGGCTTACCGCATTCCTTCCCGCCACACGGAAGGGTACGGCCTCAACGCCGATGCTGTCCGGGAGATTGCCGGCAAGGCGCAGCTCCTGATCACCGTGGACTGCGGCATCTCCAATGTCGCGGAAGTGGACCTGGCCAAAGAGCTTGGCCTCACGGTCATCATCACCGACCACCACCAGCCGCCGGAAGTGCTTCCCAAAGCAGATGTGGTCATGGATCCGCTGCTCGGAAATTATCCCTTCCCGTATCTGTGCGGTGCGGGAGTCGCCCTGAAGATCTGCCAGGCCCTCCAGGGTATGGCTGGTGTGGAAAAGCGCCTGGACCTCGCCGCATTGGCTACTGTGGCCGATATTGTCCCCCTGCAGGATGAAAACCGGATAATCGTCCGGGAAGGGCTCAAGCGCATGGAAACCACCTCCAGGCCCGGCCTGAAAGCCCTGCTGGAAAACGCTGGTGTACAGCCGCCCGTTACCGCCGATCATCTTGCTTTCCGTCTGGGCCCGCGGCTGAACGCCGCCGGCCGCCTGGGAGACGCGAAGCTGGGCGTACACCTGCTCCTGACCCCGGATCCGGCCAAGGCAGCCAACATTGCCGGCCTCCTGGAGGAAGCCAACCGGACGCGGCAGAACCTGGAGCGGGAAATGACCTCCGCCGCCCTGTCCCAGCTGAGCCTGGACGAGCTGGCAAATGCCCATGTGATCATTGTCTCGGGCGAAGACTGGAACCCCGGTCTCATCGGCCTCACCGCCGGCCGCCTGTGTGAGCGGTTCCATCTCCCCGTCATTGCCCTCAGCGTCCACGGCGATACCGCGACAGGTTCCTGCCGGTCCATTCCGGGGGTCAACATTTATAAAATGCTGTCCGCCTGCGGAGACCTGCTGGAGCGCTTTGGCGGTCATGAACAGGCTGCCGGCCTGAATGTGAAGACCGACCTGATCCCGCAGCTCCGGGAGCGCCTGGAGAAAGAGATATCCGCCGCCGCGCCGGAAGAATGCTTCCTGCCTTCCATGGAATATGACCTGATGGTTCCCTTCCGGGTATGGACTCCGGAAACCCTGGCCCTGCTGGACCGGCTGGAACCGTTCGGATGCGGCAATCCCCCGCCGCTCTTCCTGCTGCAGGGAGCCGAGGTACAGTCCCTCCGCCGCGTAGGCAAAGACAGTTCCCACCTGAAGCTGACCGTCCTGGACGCGGACCTGACCGTTGTGGACGGTATAGCCTTTTCCCTGGGGGAAGTCGCGGATGAAGCACCCGCGGTCCTGGATCTCCTCTACCGTCCTGTACGCAATGATTTCCGCGGCCGCGTCAGCATAGAAGCCCAGGTCGCCTGCATTAATAATTCAGAATTATAAATACTGTCCCTCTGCTGTACCTGGTCAGTCCCGGGTAAACATAAATCGCGAAACATGGTATAATAATATGTTGTGGTACTGTCCTGCCGGCTGAAGATGTCACGCAGACTGAACCACTCAACACTGGGAAATGCCTGAACACTCTGTAATTGTTCATTGTTCATTGTTCATTTTTCATTGAAATCCGACTGAAAGGAGGATTGCCTGTGGCTTTTACATCCTATGAGGCAATGCCCCTGGACCAGATGCTCGGGCGTATACGGAAGTATCACCCCGGCGATGGCTATAAGCTCGTGGAAAAAGCCTGGAAGTTTGCCGAAAAGGCCCATGAAGGCCAGTTCCGCAAGTCCGGTGAGGCTTATTTCACCCACCCCAGCCTGGTGGCATCCATCCTGACTGAACTGATGATCGATCCCCCTACGATTGCTGCGGGGCTTCTTCATGATACCGTTGAAGACTGCGAAGGCATCACCCTCGAAACACTCCGTACAGAGTTCGGTGATGAGGTAGCGGACCTTGTGGACGGCGTTACCAAGCTGAACAAACTGGACTTCGCCAACCGGGAAGAGGCCCAGGCTGAATCCCTCCGGAAGATGATCCTGGCCATGTCCCGGGATATCCGGGTTGTGCTGATCAAGCTGGCGGACCGCCTGCACAACATGCGCACGCTCCGTTTCCAGCCGGAAGACCGCCGGGTAGCCATTGCCCGGGAAACACTGGATATCTATGCTCCCCTGGCGCACCGCCTGGGCGTCTATGCCGTCAAGCAGGAGCTGGAAGACCTTTCCCTGAAGTACATTGATCCGGAAGGATACAACCGCATCGTTCACCTGGTCGGCATGAAGCGCCAGGAACGGGAGGAAAGCATCCGTCTGGTCATCGATGAGCTTTCCGAGCGGCTGGACCAGCAGCATATCCGCTACAACATTGACGGCCGCAGCAAGCATTTCTATTCCATCTACCGGAAAATGATCCTGCAGCAGAAGACCTTTGACCAGATCTACGACCTGATCGCCATCCGGGTTATCGTGGACACCGTTCCGGACTGCTATACCGTCCTCGGTATTGTCCATACCCTGTGGAACCAGGTTCCCGGCCGGTTCAAGGATTATATTTCCGTGCCCAAGGCCAACATGTACCAGTCCCTCCACACCACCGTGGTAGGCGGCCGTAAGATCCCCTTCCCCTTCGAAGTGCAGATCCGCACCTGGGAAATGCACCGCGTCGCGGAATTCGGTATCGCGGCGCACTGGCGCTACAAGGAAGGCGCTGACCGGCAGGACAACCTGGACCATAAGCTCTACTGGGTCCGGCAGATGCTGGACTGGCAGACAGAGACCCGGGATTCCCGTGAATTCCTGGATACCCTGAAAACCGACCTTTTCTCCGAGGAAGTATTCCTCTTTACCCCCAAGGGAGATGTTATCTCCATGCCCAAGGGGGCCACTCCCCTGGACTTTGCCTACCGTATTCACTCCGCCGTCGGCAACCAGTGCGTCGGCGCGAAGATCAACGGCAAGATTGTTCCCCTGGATACCCCGCTGGAAACCGGCGACCGGGTGGAGATCCTGACATCCGCATCCTCCCGCGGCCCGGGCACCGACTGGCTTCGTATCTGTAAGACACCCCAGGCCAAAGCCAAGATCCGCCAGTTCCTGAAGAAGACGCTCAAGGAAGAGAATGTTGAAACCGGCCGCGCCATGATTGAAAAGGAATGCGTTCGCCGCGGCGTCCGCCTTTCCGACATTGCCAAACCGGAGTATTACGATCCGATCCTGAAGCGTACCGGTTTCGCGGACTTCGATGATATCTGCGGTGCCGTCGGTTACGGCGGCATGGCGGCTGTCTATGTGGTCACCCGCCTGATCGAGGAACAGAAGGCCAAGGAACAGCCCGCGCAGACCGTCCAGACCGTGGAAGACATGGTCTCGGAGGAAAAGCGCCTCAGCCAGCACCGTGCGCATCACGGTATCGTCCTCACCGGCAGCGAGGACCTGGATATTCCTGTCCGCTTCGCCAAGTGCTGCAGTCCTGTTCCCGGAGACGAGATCGTCGGTTATATCACCCGCGGCCGCGGCGTTACCATCCATAAGGCGGAGTGCGTCAATGCCGCCGCAGGTGAGCAGGAGCGCCGTATTCCCGTGGAATGGGCCAGCGACGGCGGCGATACCTTCTATGCCACCATTACCATCCTGGCTTACAACCGGGTGAATATGCTCAGTGAGATCGCCACCATCATCGGGGAAAACGGAGTTTCCATCCGCGCCGCCTCGATCCAGAGCGATGATAAAACCCGGATCTCCACACTGCGCCTGACCCTGGACGTTCATTCCCGCGAGGAAATGGATAAGGTTATCCAGGCCCTGCGCAATAAGTCTGATATCTTAGATGTATATCGTGCCACAAAGTGACAGGGCTTTAGCCCTGTCATCCCGAGCGTAGTCGAGGGATCTGGTTTTCATAATTCATAATGATGAATGTGGTTCCCCTTCTTTCGGGTGATTCCATAACACAATTCTGAATTCTTCATTCTGAATTCTCCTGAAAGGAGTCCCTATGCGTGCAGTAGTTCAGCGTGTTACCAGCGCTTCCGTCACCGTTGAAGGTGAAACCGTCGGGGCCGTCGGCCCCGGTTTCATGGTCCTCATAGGCGTCTCTAAGGAAGACACCGATAAGGATCTGAAATACATCGTGGACAAGGTTCAGAACCTCCGCGTCTTTGACGATGAAAACGGCGTCATGAACCGTTCCATCCTGGATGTCGGCGGGAGCATCCTGGCCGTGTCCCAGTTCACGCTCTACGGTGACGCCAGGGGCGGCCGCAGGCCCTCCTATTTCCGCGCCGCAGGCCCGGAGATGGCCAATGAGCTGTATGAGAAAGCCGTAGCAGCATGGCGGGACCAGGGCATTCACGTGGAAACCGGCCGCTTCCGCACCGAGATGAAGGTCTCCCTTGTCAATGACGGTCCGGTAACCATCCTTCTGGACAGCGAAAAGGCTTTTTGACGCACGGAGGAGTAACAGCCATGATCATCGATGAACTCACCGTCGGTATGGTGCAGACCCGCTGCTATATCCTGAGCCCTGAAGGCGGACAGGAGTGCATTGTCATTGATCCCGGCGATGAGGCGGCACGAATCCTGAAGGCTGCCGGAAACCGGAAAATCGCGGCTATCCTGCTGACCCACGGCCATTTTGACCACATAGGTGCTGTGGGCGCGCTGTGTGCAGCGCGCAATGCAGAATCAAAAGATGAAAAAACCAGAATTATTATTCATGAGTCAGATGCACCGATGCTGAGTGATCCTGCCCTGAATGCCGGCATGGGACTGATAGGACGGCAGATCACCGCACCCGAAGCAACAGACCTGGTCCGGGAAGGCGATGAACTGACCCTGGCCGGACTGAACGTCCGGGTACTGCACACTCCCGGCCATACGCCCGGGAGCGTATGCTATCTGATCGAAGGGGAACTGTTCACCGGGGATACGCTGTTTGATTACGGCTGGGGCCGCACAGACCTGCCCGGCGGAAACGAAGCACAGATGGAAGACTCCCTGAGACGACTCATGCCCATGGTCCGGTCCATTCCCATGCACGCCGGTCACTGAACCAACCTGAATGATGATTTGTGAATGATGAATTGTGAATTGAATTCCTACCTTGAAACCATTGAGCCCGAGTTGAGAGTATTGACCCGGCTTTTTGGTTTTGCGGAAAGCGTCTGGAACGAGCCGAAGAAGTTTGTGCCGCTTACCGCGGAGCGGGACGGGCAGTTCATCATCCGCTTTGAAGCAGACGGCCGCTGCGCTGAGCGCGCCGTGTCCGCGCCGGAGGATACGGATGAACGGGTCCGTACCCTTCACCGCAGGCGCGCCGCCCGGCGTCTGTGCAAGCAGACCCTGTATGATCTCCTGCGGGAAATCACCGGCATTCAGCCGCCCTGGGGCAGCCTGACCGGCGTCCGGCCTACGCACCTGATGCTGGAAGCGCTGGCGGAAGGGCTGACACCGGAGGACGCAGTCCGGCGTCTGGTCAGGGAATTCGATGTATCTCCTTCCCGGGCAGCCCTGCTGGCCGAGATCGCGGCTGAGCAGCAAAAGCTGCCTGCACCCGGTGACAGCTGGATGGATGTTTATATCGGCATTCCCTTCTGCACCACGCGCTGCGCCTACTGTTCCTTCTCCTCCGGGGAGATCGGGGACGGCAGCCTGGTCGGTCCCTATATGGCGGCCCTGATCCGTGAAATGCGCGCCTGTGCGGAAATCCTGAAGGAAAGCGGGCGGCAGCTGCGCGCCCTGTATGTGGGCGGCGGCACGCCTACCGCCCTGCCGCAGGAAGCCTTTGAGCAGCTGCTGGCTGAAACGCTTTTCTGTTTTCCCGGCGCCATGGAATACACGGTGGAAGCCGGAAGACCGGATACCCTCACCCGGGCCAAGCTCCGGGCGATCCGGCAGGCCGGGATCAGCCGGATATCCATCAATCCCCAGACCATGAATGACCGGACGCTGGAGGTAATCGGACGGGCACATACCGCGCAGCAGGTGCGGGATGCCTACGCCCTGGCCCGGGAGGAAGCGATCCCCCACATCAACATGGATGTGATCGCGGGTCTGCCGGGAGAAAACGAAGCGGACTTTGCCCATACCCTGGAGGAAGCCCGGAAACTGCATCCGGAAAGCTTCACCGTGCATACGCTGGCGATCAAGCGTTCCTCCCGCATGAGCCTGGAAAAGCATCCCCTGCCGGACGGGGAAATGACCGCCCGCATGGTGGATGCGGGCCGGGAAACAGCCCGGGCTATGGGAATGGTGCCCTATTACCTCTATAAGCAGAAACAGATGGCCGGCAACCTGGAAAACACCGGCTACGCCCTTCCCGGACATGCCTGCCTGTACAATGTGGATATCATGGAGGAAACCAGCCATATCCTTGCCATGGGTGCGGGCGGAATCTCCAAGCGGATCTGGCCGGAGGAAGGCCATATTACCAGGGCGCCAAACGTCAGCAACATCCTGGAGTATATCAGCCGGACGGATGAGATGATCAGCCGCAAGCGGGAGCTGTTCCCGCCGCTGAAATAACGGATCAAAAAAAGGAAAGCAGTCATCTGCTTTCCTTTTTCGTTTCCTTCCTTATTTGCCGAACTGTTCTTCCAGCTCCCTGCGGATCCGCTGCCGCTCCCCGGCAGGGAGTTCTTCCATATCGCTCATACAGCTCCGGACAACCGCCTCCGCCCAGGAAGCGCCCCGCGTAACGTCATACTGATGCAGTTCCCTTGTATAGAAATCAAAATACAGGTTGGAATAGACCGGCAGCAGCGGCAGGGTTTCCGTAATCTTTTCCTGCATGCCCCTCCACTTCCGTACAAACCCGTCCGTGTCCTCCGGCTCGGTCCGCACCATGTCCAGCGCCAGGGCATAAACTTCCTTTCGCGCCCGGACCAGTTCCGAATCTCCGTTGTCCTCTTCCCGGGGCTTCAGGAGTTCCGGATCGAAGACCCGGGAAAAGTTTTCACCCAGGTACAGCATGTCATAGCCGCTGTTTTTCCCGCTGACATAGGATTCCTGGAGCGCTTCCATGCTTACGGGCACAACCGTCAGGCGGATACCGGCCTCCTTCAGCGGCGTGATCAGGGTCAGTTCCAGTTTTTTCCGGATCTCCTCGCTTTCCGGCACCGCCATGGTAAGCTCCAGGCCGGTAAAGCTGTCTCCGTTCCGTTTATACCTGACGCTGTCCCGGTACGGATTATAGGTTTCTCCTTTTTCGTTCAGGGTCCAGCCTGCCGCGTCCAGCAGGCGGACTGCTTTTTCCCGGTCCTGCGTATAGCGAATCAGCCCGGGAAGGGTCAGACCTTTTTCCGGCAGCGTATGGACATCTCCCGCGTCCGTGCCGGCTGCCATACGGTACATCCATTGTCCCGCGCCGAAGAAGCCGTCTGTCCGCGTCCCGTAGCCGCCGGTATATAGATGGGTAAAGGTATCCCGGTCAAAGCAGCAGGCGATGGCCTCCCGCACTGCCTTTTCCTGTACCTTCGGGCTGCATTCCATGAACCAGATCATGGTCAGCCCCGTGCGCGGCCGAACCTGCATGGCCAGCGTGTCCTGTGAAGCCATGACGCAGCGGATCCCGTCGCGGATCGCATCCGCGCCGGTCACCTTGTTCAGCAGGCCTGTCTCTCCCTTTGTCAGCCCGGAAACCATTTCACTGTTATGCTCCGCGGTAAATGTGATCCGGCCGATACGGGGCGTATATCCGTCCTCTGTTCCCCGGAAATAAGGATTCGCGATAAACAGGGCAGTATTTCCGTCAAAGGATTTCAGCAGATAGGGACCGGATACCTTTTGCGGATGGGACAGATAACCTGTCGTTTCATTCAGTACCGTCTGCTCCAGCGTCCGGGCCGTCAGCGGGCGGGACAGGTACACGCCTTCCCCTTCATCCCTCACCGCGGTACCCGGCGCAATCACCTCGATGGGATACGGCTGGACTGCCAGCCGGTTCAATTCGTAATAATACGGCAGCGCTTCCGCTTTAGCCGTCACCTGCAGGATGTTGTCCCCGATCAGCCGCACTCCGGACAAAGCCTTTGCCTGTCCGCTCAGATACGCCTCGCTGCCTTCCAGCCAGGAAAAATCTTCCGGCCTGCCGCCGGTTTCCGCCACCGCGGGATCCATCTGCAGCAGGAATGAGAACGCGTAGTCCGCCGCGGTGATCCGTGTATCGTCTGACCAGCGCAGATCCTCAGAGAGCACCATCAGATACGTACGGCTGCCATCGCTGTTTGTCAGCACGGCGGCGTCCTCCAGCACGCTCCGGTCAAACACAAACCGGTCCAGTTCTCCGTCCCACCGGACAGGAGAAGCGGCATGCAGCAGCATCTGCGCGTCCATGTCGCTGGCAGTTCCGCCCCACAGGTTCGTGAAGAACCTGCCCTCCATCGGCGTCACGGTTCCCACGGTCAGCCGTGCCCGTTCATCCTGGTACCAGCGGTTCCATATCACCTCATCCGGCAGCTTGTTTTCCGCCGCTGCAGGCATTGCGGAAAGAATCGGCAGGAGGAGGGCAAGCAGGAAAACCAGCATTTTTTTCATCTTTTCCCCTCCTCCGTTATTCCGCGCATATGCCGACCTGGAGATAGACATCGCCCAGGTCTGCCGGCGTCCGCAGATCGTCCATATCCACAGCCCCGATGGTATCCTCCGGCACATACAGCACCGTATAGTTTTCATTCCGGCCGCTGTTCACACCGGAAACCTTCAGCCGCACCGGGTGCCATCCCGCAATTGCAGGGCTTTCCTTCTCAAAGCCTTCCCCGGTCAGGATTTCTCTTTCGTATGCTTCCGCCGCTTCCGTTCCATCCGGATACAGGTAGCGGATCCGCATGGTCCATTTCATCGGCCTGTACCGGACCCTGACCACCGTATCCTCCGTCAGCGTTCCCCTGACGATCTCAATATCTGCCGCATATCCCGGATACTGCGGGGAAACCACATAGTATCCGCTGCCTCGCTGCCGCGTGAACACCTGGTCCGGGAACAGTTCCTCCCCGTTCTCGCCGTAATACTTCACGGTCAGCTTCAGCGTATCCTTCTCTGTTCTGCGTTCCGTCATCCGGCCAAATACCACCAGCCGTCCGTTGGTATTCGTATCCGCGCAGGTGGACAGAGCCAGGACCTTCTCCGCACCCTTCGCCGCTTCCTCATCCCAGGCCGCCAGGGTGGTTCCGATACCCGCGTCATGGCTTCGGTCCCCGGTCAGGAAATCAATCACCTGCTTTGCCCGGTCTCCCATGGTGTAGATCTCTTTTTCATAGGCATCTGTGACCGCAGCGGCAAAGAAGGTCACGTCATAGATCTTTCCGTTCTTCGTGGTCACAACCGCTGTCTGGTGGCTTTTCAGCCAGCTCTGCTCCCGGTACCGGTCCAGGGAGCCGAACATGGCGCCGTTATCCATATGATGCCCGTACAGCAGGTTATAGCTGTCGGAAAAGTCCGGCCTGCACGCCGCGGCCTGGTAGATGGCTCCTGTCAGGGAAACCTTGCCGTAAACGTCATGGGAGGCGTAATGCAGGTCATCCCGGCCCTGGACAACGGGATAATCAATGGGCGTGTCCTCCACTGTAATCCAGGCGCGGTAATCCTTGTTGACCGTTTCCATGGACGGTGCTTCCGCCAGGGGAGCATCCATTGCCCTCGGCTTGTATTTCAGCAAGTCGCTGCCCGAGCTGAAGGCGCTGACCCAGACCGCCATACTGTCAAAAAGAACATAGCCGGAATAGATGATCAGAACAAAGGCAAGCAGCGCGGCACAGGCGGAAACAAGCCCGCTGCCCGTTTTCAGCACGGTCAGGATGCCGTCCCGCGGTTCTTTGCGCTTCATTCCGGTTCCTCCTTTCCCTCCATGTTCCCGTTTTTTTACAGGTTGTTTCTCCTGAGAACCGTAATGACAATTCCCCGGATCTCTTCTGCTTTCACAATGCCGAAATACCGGCTGTCCATACCGCCGTTCCGCTGGTCCGCCAGAACAAAGTATTCCCCTTCTCCCAGCACCAGCGGATAGACCGTCATACCCTCCTCGTAAGGCCGGGTGGGATAAAAGATGTTGGTCTCGATCACTGCGTTTCCATTCACGGCAAGTCCCCGTTCCTCCGAAACTTCCACCGTGTCACCCGGCGCGGCGATCACCCGGCAGACAAAGCGCTGTGTCGCCGGGGCCTCCGGATCCCGGAAGCCCAGCCAGTTCAGTGCCCTCCGGAAAAAGCCCTGTCCGCCGGTTCGCGTATCCGCTTCCGTCTGCTTGTCAATCACAACAATATCCTGGGCTTTGTAGCTCTGTTCCAGTCTGTAGAACAGGAGCAGGTCCCCGGCATCCAGGCGCGGATACATATCCCGGCTGGGCATTATCGTGAGTCCCACCAGATGGAAAAACAGGAAATAGACCACCAGCACCAGGCAGACCAGCCGCAGCAGGAAGGAACGCAGTGCGCGCATCCGCCGCCTGTGTCGTTTTTCCTTCGCTGCGGCTCTTTCTTTTTCGTCCGGCAGACCCTTTCCGTCTTCCGGAAGGAAAACCGGAACCGCTTCTTCAGCAGGAACCGGTCTCCCGGCCGGCCCTTTCTCCGCCCGTTCCGGTTCCTTCAGGAAATCATGGGTCATTCATCTTCCTCCGTATGCTTCCGGTGTTTCTTTGCAACAACCAGCAGGGCAATACCGCCGATCAGCATCGCCACATACGGTGCGAAGCGTACCACATAGCCTGTGGGGGAAATGATCGACAGCGTATTGGTAAACTGGATCACCACATTGGTATCCGCCTCAGGAGCATTTGCCTGCGCGTATATGGCAGTTGCTCCGTCAGGCATCGTGGCCGTCTTATCCTCATCGGCAAGCGCCGCCGTACCGCCGGTAAATGCCGCCGCGGACCCGTCCACTGTCAGCGTGGTGGTATAGGTGGTGCCCGTCACATTGTTTGTTTCGGTAACCTCCGCCTTGGTTCCGGTTGGAATACCGATATATTTCACGGTGCCGCCGCTGGCAATGGAAGGATTCCCGTCCTTTCCGTCTGTGCCCGCTGCGTTCGCGCCGCCGACCTTGTACAGGCTGTTTGCCGCCACAGACGTTCCGCCCACAGAAGTGGCGGCTGCCTGGGCCGTCTTGGTAACCGTCGCGCCGGTTTCCTTCACCGCGAACTGGAAGGTTCCCGTTGCGCTGCCGGCTGTCCACGCCGCGTCAAAGGGGAACTGATGGCTGTTCATGGTGCTGTCCCCTGCCAGGGTCTTGCCCACCGTCAGGTTGAATGTGTGGTACTCATCGGCCTTCACCTTTGTACCGTCATTGGTTGCCGCCACAAAGCCGTTGGTCTTCACAGCGCCGGTTGAAGTGGTATCCCCGTCGGGTGTAATATCCTCATTTTCGATGACGCAGACATAGCCGTAAATCCGCCAGTCATCGCTGGTGATTTCCGCGGCGTCATATTCATCGCTCCGCATCACATATACGTCCAGGCAGCGGGTATGGGTTCCGGTGGTTTCCGTAACGCCGCTTGTCGTGTAAGCGTCAGCAGATTCCGTGATCAGGTACCGGTACACGCCGGGCTGGGTGAAAACCACGTCGGTAAAATCCAGGGTGAATGCTTTGCAGTTAGCCGTACCTGCATCGGCCGCGTCCAGGATATCCGCGTTTGTCCATTCCAGCGTACCGGCTGCGGAAGCCGCTGTTCCCGCTGTCCCGCCGTTGACTTTCATCCCCGTGGTGATGCCCGGCAGCGTGGTGGTTTCGGCCGCTGTACCGGAGGAATGATCGGAGGCCGCGTCCGTGACGCTCACTGCCGTGCCGGGCGTCACCGTATAGGTATAGGTGATCGCCGGTCCGTAAATCAGGGCCTCATCCGGGTTGAAAACGGTAATCTCCTTCTGGATGCTGACCACCTTATCATTCACGTTCGGGGTGTCCGGCTGGGTGAAACCGCCCGCCTCACCGCCGTCCAGCCCGACGGCAAAGGACGCGCTCACCATCAGCGCCAGCACCAGTACCAGCAGCAGGAATCCGGTCTTTTGCAGTTTCTTCATTCTGATTCTCCTCGCTTCTGTTTGATTTGTCCGCCTTATTTCATGCTCCGCAGTGTTTTGTTTTCGTTTCATTCTCCGGGGTCACCCCGGTTTTCCGCTTTTCTCATTTCACAGGATCACCCTGCTTTCCGGCTGTTTCCTCCGTCTGCGCGGCCTTTCCCTGCCTGTATTTCCTCACACGTCCCGGCAGGATGATTCCGGCGGCCAGCAGCAGCCCTGCCAGCATCATCAGCGCAAACGGAACGATTCCTGTCCGGACGCCCGTCGGCGCGATGATGGGTTCACCTGTGTTGGTAAAGACAATCCGGAGGCTGTTGTCTGCTCCTGCTGTATAGTCATTCCGGGCCTGTGCAAACCGGCTGCCCTGGCGTACAGTGAAACTGAACGCGCGCTCTTCCTGGCTCGTGTCGCAGACGATTTCTCCGACCATATCCTCCACAGTCACTTCTGTGTCATAACCCGCCGCGGCTTCTTCGGAGATCTTCAGGGTATACTGGTAATCCGAGACAAAGTTTTTATAGGTGTTCTTTTCGCAGTAGATCACCTGTCCGCTCCTGATGACGGCGCTGTTTGCGTCTGTTACTTCTATCCCGACGCCGTAAGCACCGTCCCAGTCGGGTATATAGGATACCGTAACGTTCACCGTATACTGCTGGTTGTTTTTCAGCCTCACGGCCGCGGAACCCCATCTCCTGGCCGGAGGTCCTATGGTGTTCGTGCTGCTCGTGATCTTGCCGTAAACCAGTTCATCCAGCACCTCCACATTGAAGGTGAACTCATCATTCGGATTGCCGTCCACCACCCGTTTTTCCACCGTGAAGGTGAAGTGCTGCGGTTTGTTCGATGTCCAGGAAGTGACCAGCGTCACCGTTTCCATAATCCGCTGTGAAAAGTCAAAACCATAGTCCGCGATTTCACTCGAACTGGGCTTTCTGTCATTGCTGCGGAAGCCGTCTGTCTTCGCGTTATGTTCCAGCCAGGTAATGAAGTTCCAGTTTGGCCTTTCGGAATGGGGAGACGGGTTTTCCGGCTTGACCGCCCGGTCGCCCTTGGCCATGGACCAGATCACATACCGGGGATCCTCCTGGCTTCTGTAGAACACATAAGGCTTATCAGTATCCGTTGTTTCCGGCCCGTTCCATATATGCAGCTTAGTGTTGCTGCTGTACATCATGTTATAGACCACGCTGACCTTGTCGCTCCACACGGCATACAGCGTCTGCTCATAAGGCGGCGGCTGGCTGAAGTCCCACAGATACTCTTCCCTTACCTTATCCAGCACAACGCCCCCCTCGTCCGGGATAATCGTTGTGCTGCCCCAGGTTACCGCCTCTTCTGTGCTGAAATCCCTCTGCGCTGCGATATCCGCGTTGGTGGTCCAGCCGATGAACACCAGGCCCGGATGGGCCGGATCCGCCGGCCGGTAGGCGTTGTCCGTGATCTTTGCCTCGTAGATCGTATACAGGTCATCCTCCAGCTGGATATAATCCGTGGAGGTTTCCTGCCAGTGGCCGGTATTCACGTCAAAGAGCACCTGGTTGTCCGGTTCCTCTGTATAGGTGACCACAATGCCTTCTTCGTCAAACTGCAGCGTTCCGGACCAGGTCGCCGTATCGTCATAGCGGACGCCCTCTTCACCCGTTCCACAGGGCTCGTCCCGGAATGTGCCGCTGACGCTCATCTTCTTCCGCGCGTGATCGTTCAGTGCCTCGGCTGTCAGGACGTCCGTCCCGGCCTCCGCGCAGGGAAGGACCACTTTGATCATGCCGTCGGTCTCTCCGGTCCTTGCCGGAATGGTGATCGTGCCCCGGGTTTCCTCCCGGTCGTATTCTCCGGTGACCATATTCACCACCCGGACCGTTTCCGTACCGGCGGTTCCGCTGAATCTGACCGTGATCGGTTCGGAGGTGGTGTTCACAAAGATCGCGTAGATCATGGGTTCCCACATGGCATAGAGGGTCTTCTGCCCTTCCCTTGTCACCGCAGCCACCCCATCGGCGGCAAAAGCGGGGATGTAGGGGGAGCCGGTTGTGGGATTCAGGGGATCCTCCTGCTCGTCAAAGCCAAGCAGCAGGTAGAAATCATCGTTCGAGAAATAGCTGGTTCCCTGCACGCCGTCATGCGTCTGTTCCGTCGCATACCGGTACAGGTGCAGCGCCAGGTTGGACTGCAGCAGCTCTTCCGTATCGCCGAACAGGATCTGTGTCGGCCGTCCGCTGCCGTCCAGGTGATCCTCCGTGTTGATCCAGGTATGGCCCGGATGGTCCAGCGCGGGAAGGCCTGCGGAATCCGCGCTGTTCACATATCCGCCCCGGGGATCGTTCGCGTCCAGGATGAGGCTCGTCACGTCCGGCCTGCGGTAGGAGGTATCATCCGGTTCATAATAAGCCTGCATATGAATCACAGCACCGTTGCCCGCAATTTCCGAAACCAGGCCGGAGTCAATGATAAAGTCACTGCCGGGCTGATAATACACGGCTTCCCCGTTCTCATCCAGCTGGATCGGTTCCCAGGTTTCCCCGTTCAGGCGGACCACCCGCCATCCCCGGAAAACCCAGCCCGGGGTAATGTTCGAGGGTGCCCGCAGGATATGCGTGGGGGACTGGTCCGCGTACAGCAGCCTGGAGGGGTCCTCCGGATCGCTCCATTGCTCCACGTTGCCCATGACCGTTGTTACGTTTCCGTGGCCGTCATCTTCGGTATAGTTCGGGTTGTACCGGATATAATATCCGCCGTCCAGCCGCCACAGCGCACGGATCTCGGTATCCTCCGTGATCATCGTGTTGAAATTGAAGGGAGCGGAAGCCAGCGATCCATCCTCCATCACCTGGTACCAGCCCATAAAGGAGTAATGCTCCGCGCCCTGCTTCCGGCGGTATTTTGTCAGGTTATCCAGGTTGTGTCCGCCCAGATAGGCGTCCATCCACTCTTCCTTATTGGTAAACTTCACCGCGCCGCGCTCGGTAAACCGTTCTTCCGGGAAGGAACTGTAATAGGTCCAGTACTCGTCAATTTCAGCCGCGGTCAGGTACAGCGCGCTTCGGAGGGCGCCCGGAATAAAGTTCCCGTCATGCTCCTCGCTGATATACCGGGTATTCAGGTAGTAATAGAGTTCCGTTTCCGGATTCAGGCCGAGCTCCCGGATCTCCTGCTCGTAGGTGGGCAGGTAATTGCGCTCCAGGAAGTTGTAGGCGCTGATAGTTTCCTTGTAGTTCACCCGGAATCCCGTGGAGGCGCCGGCGGAAGTGGATCCGGCCCGCCAGCGGTCGATCTCCGCCCCGTTCGGATCGATCCGGATCACGTAATCCAGCTTTTTGAACACCGGATAGAGCACAATGCTCTGGCTCGGCATGGTTGAATGTTCAAAATCAAAGGGCTCGCCCGCACCTGCCTCATTGGTATACCAGCCCAGGAAGCTGTATCCTTCCTTCCAGGGATCCTCGTATTTTCTCGCGTCCGCCAGGGACTGTCTGTAGAAGTAGGTGTCCATCTTCCGGTCCGCCTCGTTCTCATACATGAACGTCAGCGTATACTGCTTCGGCGTATAGAAGAAATAAACGTGATTATCATATCTTTCCGGTACGTTATAGCAGCTGTAGAAGTAGTCATACCCTGAAAAATCCCACGCCATCTGGAATTCCGGATTCACGTTGGAAATAACCGGCACCGGCGAACCGTCGGACTCATAGAACATCTTGTCTGTGATGACTTCAGGGCTTACATGGGCAATATCGCTGCTCCAGGTTGTCCGGCTGTACCCGGTATAGTCCTCACCCGGCACCAGGGTAACTTCCGCCGGGTCATAGGTCCCTTCCACTGCCTCAAACAGCGTATGGTACTGCTTGATCCTGTCCTGGTTCGATTTACGGCCAAAGTAAGCCACAATATGGTGGACCTGGTTCTGGTTGATAATGCCGGTACCTGCCCGGTTGGTGCACAGTTCCGCGGACATATAGCTGTAGATGCCGTTCAGGTCCGGGTTGTTGCCCTGCTGTCCTGCCCAGGTCGGCCGGTCGTTGGCGATCTGGCAGTACAGGCTGCCGTAATACCCCGCCCATGTATACATGGTATGTGTGGTATTGGAAGGCTCATCAAATCTGAACCTGGGATTGGAAGGGCTCGGCCAGCGGTCCCCGATATAAGCGCCGTATTTCGCTGCCAGCACATAGACGTTCTCATCCGCGGCCGGCACATAGTCGCCCATAACGTTCGCGTTGGTCGTCACATATTCAGATGTATACGTCCGTCCTTCGAAGGTCATGCTGTACAGGCCCCGCAGGGATGAACCGCTGTGGGCCGTATAACCCAGCTGCGTAAGTTTGGGGTCATTGAACATGAACTCAATCCAGTTGCCGTCCCATCCCTCGGCAGTCTTCTGGGCGCCCCCGGTCTTCACATATCCGTCCCGGCCGATGTGGAAAACCAGTTTGAATACCTTCCGGCTGTAGTAAACATTGAAGATCGCGTTGCCATCCCCGTCTATAATCTTCGACCGGTCGGATTTTTCCGTATTCAGGTCATAGAAGATTTCCTCTCCCGCCGGCACGGCACTTACATCGTCCAGGAATCCGGTGCTCAGCACGCTGACGGAATCTTCGGTATAGGCCTGCAGGCCCTCCAGCGTAATCTCGGATCCGGAAGCATAAGCTGTGTTCAGCTGATCATTCAGTTGTTTTGTGGAAATGGTCTTCACCGCGCTGGAGGAATATCCGTCGTCATCCGCGTTCTCCGTCCAGTAGACCACAGTGATGCCGGAAAGATCGGGGATCCAGTTGGCATACAGCGTCAGGCGGTCCAGGGCGTCATAGAACTTCAGGGAGGTGCCTGAACCTTCAAACAGGTCGTATCCGCTCCCGGTATCCAGCGTATATTTGCCGCTGTAGACAATCCGGCCGTTTCTGTCCGTAATCTTCTTCGCTGTTGTGTTGATCGTAACCAGCTGTTCCTGCAGGTTGTCGTCAATGTAGCTGACGGGCACGTCCTTCGGCTCCGTCAGGTTGGTGATTTCCCCTGTATCCGGGTCAGTGCTGGCAAAGGCATACCAGCCTTCGAACAGATAACCCTGCCGCTGTGAAACCGGAATGGACGGATCAAATACATTAACGTCCGGATCCGGCGTCATTCCCTCGGGCGTCACGCCGTTCCTGCCCCAGGATTCCAGGAAGCGGGATCCGACAAAGGCTGCGCCGCTGCCGCTGACGCCGCTCACAAAGTCCACCCAGCGCGCTTCCACAAAAATGGGATAAAGGTTGATGCTTTCCCCTTCCGCCATTCCGGAAGAGGTGAAATAAACCCCGTCCCTGCCGGGATCCTTCAGTTCCGCGCCGGTATAGTCCACTGTCGGAAGCTGCACCCAGTCCGGATTTTCTTCCGTTCCGGCGTTGTACTCCCATCCGATAAAAATCAGGTGTACCGCGTCCGTGCTGCTGGACCGGATATCGCTGATCCGTACGTCGATATCCTGCGAGCTGCCCTTGGCGATCAGCTTCCGGGTCATCAGGTTGCTGGCGCCGGAAACGCCCGCGTCCCGGGCATACAGCATAAAGTTGATAAAGTTGTATTTGTCATAAACCGGAGCCAGGAAGACATGCACGCTGCCGTCTTTGTCCACCGTGCCCGCGCCGGAAACGCCGTTCAGGCTCCAGTGAACCGTATCGCCGATACTGACGTTGCTTTCCCCGATGCTGATGGGCTTCTCAAAAGCGATGGCATCCGGATTGGCCGGCCAGCTGTAATACAGCTTTGAATCCGCCGTGCCGATTCCATATTCGTTCGTTGTTCCGCTGATGATGTACGGATCCACCACATACCAGCCGTAGAAATGCTTGTCCTCCAGGTTTCCCGGATCCGTAATCAGCTCCAGCGTCTCTCCGTCTTTCAGGATCTGCGTGGTCTGGTTCTGCCCGTCCTTGTTCCGGAAGGGATATGGGGCGCTCGCGTAGTAAACACGGTTCCCTCCGGTCAGCGCGTTATCATCCCGGGAGATAAAATGGAATTCAACCCGGGGATTGGCCACCGTGCCGTCCTCATGGACAACCACCACATAAACGGAGAAACCGGCTGCCTCAAAGACAATCCTGCCCTCCTCCACGGTGATGTTTTCTATTTTTTCTTCTGTTCCGTCATCCCGGATGTGCCACAGTTCGGTTTCCCGGTCCGGGGTAATCCGGCTGTCAATGATTTCCACGCGGATGGGTTTATCCTCATCCGGCTGGTATTCCCCTTTTTCGTCCGTAATGCTGATGTCAAACGCAGCCAGCGTAATCCATTCCTCCGGCGTTCCCCCCTGCGGCGCTGCCTTCCGTGCCTTCAGCAGGCTTCTCTGCGGGAGCCGCGGGAATACATATCCGGCAAAGCGCTCCGTCACATCTTCCGCCGTGACCTCCGCATTCATGGGCACCAGGCCGTTCAGCGTGATCGTCTGTTCTTCGGTTTTCCCCTCCGGATTTGTGCTCAGCGTCCGGCGGCGCAGGCCCGTATCCCTGATTACAGCAATCTGTTCCGCATCCGGCTTTACGATCCAGCCTTCCGCAGTCTTCTCCCCTGTTACCGCTTCCGCCTGTCCGTCCTTCACCCGGTACAGGGAAACGCTTTCCATCGACTCCGCCGCCGCGTCCTTCTTCAGTTCCGCCCGGATCCGGAAGGTTTCCTGTTCTTCCCCGGCCGGTATCTCCGCCTGCCTGCCGATGGTAAAGGTGCCGAGCACTTCCAGGCCTTCCGCGACCTCCGGATCCTCCGCCCGGTTCAGGCTTACCGGCACGCCGGAAGCAAACCCCAGCACTTCCACCCGGACCAGTTCGGTCTCCCCGGCAGCCAGGGACGTCAGCGCGTTGCCGATGCCGAATACCCCCAGGGTATCCGTACGGAAGGAGAGGATTCCCCTCTGCAGGCTGCTGTCCAGCCCTTCAGGCTCCGCGCCGTCAAGGCGCACAACCCGCAGGACTTCCGCGCCTTCCCGCACATCCGGCAGCCGCATACAAACCGTCATAGGAGCCTTCAGCTCCAGCTCCTTCCCTTCCCCGGTCAGCGTGAACTCTATGTATTTTGTATATCTCAGACAGGATTCATTTTCACACTTCAGGGCTTTCGCCAGCCCCTTCCGACAGGCTTCCTCCCTGTCGGCAGGGATTTCCCTCACATGCAGTTCCGCCTCCGGAGGTATCCCCGCGTCAGGCAGGAAACAGATCCACGCCTCCGTTCCGGGCTCCGTCGCATCCAGCCGCATTTCCGCGGGTTCTTCCGTCTCCTCTTCAGGCAGAAGTTCGCCCGCTTCCGGTTCCGCCGGTTCTTCGTCCGGAGCGGTCCCGTCTTCCGGCTGAAGCACTTCCTCCGGCAGTTCTTCCCCGGTTTCTTCTTCTGTTTGTTCTTCCTTCTCTTCTCCGGGCTCTTCCCCCGGCAGTCCCTCTCCGGTCTCTTCGCCGGATTCTTCTTCCGGCAGTTCCTCTCCGGTCTCTTCTTCCTTTTCGTCGGGCAGTTCTTCCGGAGCCTCTTCTTCTGTTTGTTCTTCCGTCTCTTCCCCGGGTTCCTCCTCCGGTTCCGTCACGGCTTCCCCGTCCGGTTCGGATTCAGGCTCAGTCTCCGGCTCTTCTGCCGGCATGCCGGTTTCTTCTTCTGTTTCCTCTCTCTTCTCTTCCGGAATCGCTTCCCCGGCAGTTTCCGGCTGTTCTTCCGGAGCTTCTCCGGTTTCTTCGCCGGATTCTTCTTCCGGCAGTTCCTCCCCGATCTCTTCTGCCTTTTCGTCAGCCGGTTCTTCCGGAACCTCTTCTTCTGTTTGTTTTTCCGTCTCTTCCCCGGGCTCTTCCTCCGCGCGTTCCGTATTCTCCGTTTCCCTCTCGCGCGTCAGGACGCTCTTTTTCACTATTCTCAGGGTAAATTCCGCTGATACCGCACCGGTAATCCGGACCAGATACGCCTGATCCTTTCCGGTTTTGTATTCTGCCGCGATCCACACGTTTCGGCCGTCTTCGTCCGTCCCGTCCGGAACAAACCGTACCGCGGCACCCGTTTCTTCCGCCGTTACAACTGCCTCAAGCTGTTTGTCGGAGGACAGGATCAGATAAGCCGTCTGCGTTTCCGACGGCGTAAAGCGGACAAGGTATTCCTTCTTTTCCAGTTTACCTTTGATTGTCTGGTCATTCCCGGTGACCAGCTCCCGGTTCACCTTCAGTTTTCCCTCTCCTGCGGCGTTTTCCCCATCCGCAGGCTTTTCCGGTTCCGGCTCCGGGCTTTCATTTTCCTGCTCTGCCGGTTCGGCCGCAGGCGCGTCGATATTCCGGATTCCGTCTTCCTCGGTTACTTCCGCTGCATCCGGCTGCAGGTCGGTCGGTGTGGCGGGAGCATTATCAGACAGTACGGAATAAGGTATGCTCGTCAGCAGCATACAGAAAACGCACAGCCACGCAACATACCTGCGCGTTCCCTTTCTCATTTTCTGCGTCGCCTCCGTCAACGATACGATAATCTGGAAAATGTTGTCTCTGAATGTGATTATATCACAAAACAGTTACACATTCCAGATGCTGGAAATATATGTAACTTAATTGTATACTTCCTCGTGTTCATTTCTGATTCTCCATTTCCCTGATCTTCCGGAATCTCAACGCCTCCGGTCTCTTCCGGAACCGGTTTTTCCGTCTTGGCGGAAATTGACTTTTTTATACAAAAACCCCGGACCGTACGGTCCGGGGTTGCTGATTGGTTCAGATGAATCAGAATCTCATTCTGTCTTCGATGTACTTGCGGATCTCGCTGATCGGAACACGCTCCTGCTGCATGGTGTCGCGGTCGCGGATGGTGACCGTCTGGGTCTCTTCCGTCTCAAAGTCCACGCAGATGCTGAAGGGCGTACCGATCTCATCCTGGCGGCGGTAGCGCTTACCGATGGAGCCGGTTTCATCGTATTCCACCGGGAAGTACTTGCACAGTTCAGCGTGGATCTCGCTGGCCAGGCCGCCCAGCTTGTTCTTCTGCAGGGGCAGCACGGCAGCCTTGTAAGGTGCCAGGGCGGGATGCAGGTGCAGCACGGTGCGCACGTCGCCGCCTTCCAGCTCCTCTTCCTCATAAGCGTTGCACAGGAAGGCCAGGACCATACGGTCAACACCCAGGGAGGGCTCAATGCAGTACGGAATGTACCTCTCGTTGGTCACCGGATCCAGGTACTCCATGCTCTTGCCGGAGTGTTCCTGGTGCTGGGTCAGGTCGTAGTCGGTACGGTCCGCAACGCCCCACAGTTCGCCCCAGCCGAAGGGGAACAGGAACTCGAAGTCGGTTGTAGCCTTGGAATAGAAGGCCAGCTTCTCCGGCTCATGATCCCGCAGGCGCAGGCTTTCTTCCTTGATGCCCAGGCTCAGCAGCCAGTCACGGCAGAAGCCGCGCCAGTAGTTGAACCACTCCAGGTCCTCGCCGGGCTTGCAGAAGAACTCCAGTTCCATCTGCTCAAATTCCCGCACGCGGAAGATGAAGTTACCGGGGGTGATCTCATTCCGGAAGGACTTACCGATCTGGGCGATACCCGCCGGCAGCTTTTTCCGGGTGGTGCGCATGGCGTTCTGGAAGTTGACGAAGATGCCCTGCGCGGTTTCCGGACGCAGGTAGATCTCGTTCGCGCTGTCTTCGTTGACACCGGCGAAGGTCTTGAACATCAGGTTGAACTGACGGATACCGGTGAAATCCTTCTTGCCGCAGACCGGGCACACGATGTCATGCTCGGCAATGAACTTCTCCAGTTCGGCATTGCTCCAGCCGTCGCCGGTCTCAGCGCCCTGGGTAAAGTCCTCGATCAGTTTATCCGCGCGGAAACGGGCTTTACAGGCCTTGCAGTCCATCAGCGGATCGTTGAAACCGCCCACGTGGCCGCTGGCCACCCAGACTTCACGGTTCATCAGGATCGCGCAGTCCAGGCCTGTATTGTACTTGCTCTCCTGCACGAACTTCTGCCACCAGGCTTTTTTCACATTGTTTTTGAATTCCACACCCAGGGGGCCGTAGTCCCAGGTGTTCGCCAGGCCGCCGTAGATTTCGGAACCCGCAAAGATAAATCCGCGGTTCTTACACAGCGCTACCAGCTTGTCCATTGTCAGTTCAGCCATATTCTCATCCTCCCGATAATAGGATTTCCGCACTGCATTTAAGGATGTCATCTCGACCAGGGCCTTCAGGCCGCGTGGAGAGATCTCCCCCGCCGCAGCGGACTTAATTGTTCATTGTTCCTTGTTCTGATGATTCTCATCAGAACAACGCTTCCACAAATTCCTTCGCGTTGAAGGGCTGCAGGTCATCAATTCCTTCACCCACGCCGATGTACCACACCGGCACTTCCAGTTCCTGCCGGATCGCCAGCGCGATGCCGCCCTTGGCGGTACCGTCCAGCTTCGACAGGATGATGCCGCCGATTTCAGCGACTTCCTTGAAGGCCCGTGCCTGCATCAGTCCGTTCTGGCCCGTGGTGGCATCCAGCACAAGGATGCAGCGGGTGTCGGCTTCCGGATACTCCCGGTCGATCACGCGGCGCATCTTGCTCAGCTCATCCATCAGGTTCTTCTTGTTGTGAAGCCGTCCGGCCGTATCCACGATCAGCAGGTCAGCGCCCTGCGCTTTCGCGGACTGGATGGCGTCAAACACCACCGCCGCCGGATCAGCGCCTTCAGCGTGCTTGATGATCGGCACCCTGGCCCGTTCCGCCCAGACGGTCAGCTGTTCGGCCGCCGCCGCGCGGAAAGTATCCCCGGCGCACAGCATAACCTTCCGGCCGATGGCCTGGAAACGCAGCGCCAGCTTCCCGATGGTCGTAGTCTTGCCGACGCCGTTGACGCCGACCAGCAGCATGACCATGGGCCATTTCAGCGGAGGACGCGGGATATCCATCTGCTCAACCATGATCTGCTTGAGCATCTCCCGGGCTTCCGCGGCATCTTTTACCTTACCGGCCTTCACGCGGCTCTTCAGCTCGTCCACGATCGCTTCGGTCGCTTTCAGGCCGCAGTCCGCCATGAGCAGGATGTCTTCCAGTTCTTCATAGAAGTCATCGTCGATCTTCCGGTTTTCCCTGACCATGTCATCGACTTTCTCGGTCATGTTTCCCCGGGTCTTGCTCAGTCCTTCCCGCAGCCGCGCAAAAAGGCCTTTTTTCTTCTCTTCAGACATAGCTGTCTCCTTTGGATAATGAAGATTCTATAATTGTTCATTGTTCATTCTTCATTATTCATTGATCACATTGGATGATGGAATCATCCAATGTGATCTTTACCGCCCATATAAACTCTCAACGCTTCCGGAATCGCCACAGTGCCGTCTGCCCGCAGGTTGTTCTCCAGGAAGGCGATCAGCATCCGGGGCGGAGCCACGCAGGTGTTGTTCAGGGTGTGGGCCAGGTACTTGCTGCCGTCAGCGCCCTTCACGCGGATCTGCAGGCGGCGGGCCTGGGCATCACCCAGGTTGGAGCAGGAACCGACCTCAAAATACTTCTTCTGCCGGGGAGACCAGGCTTCCACGTCCAGGCTCTTCACCTTCAGGTCAGCCAGGTCGCCGCTGCAGCACTCCAGGGTGCGCACCGGGATATCCAGCGTCCGGAAGAAGTCCACCGTGTTCTGCCACAGCCGGTCAAACCACATGGGGCTTTCCTCGGGCTTGCAGATAACGATCATTTCCTGCTTCTCAAACTGATGGATGCGGTACACGCCGCGCTCCTCGATGCCGTGGGCGCCCACTTCCTTGCGGAAGCAGGGGCTGTAGCTCGTCAGGGTCTGGGGCAGCTGGCTCTCGTCCAGGATCGTATCGATAAACTTACCGATCATCGAATGCTCGGACGTACCGATCAGGTACAGGTCCTCGCCTTCGATCTTGTACATCATGTTTTCCATTTCGGCGAAGCTCATCACGCCGGTCACCACGTTGCCGTGGATCATGAACGGCGGCACCACATAGGTGAAGCCCCGGTCGATCATGAAGTCGCGGGCATAGCTCAGGATCGCGCTGTGCAGCCGGGCAATATCGCCCATCAGGTAATAGAACCCGTTGCCGCTGGTCTTGCGGGCGGCATCCAGGTCAATACCGGACAGCCGTTCCATGATGTCCACATGGTAGGGGATCTCCCATTCCGGCACCACAGGCTCGCCAAAGCGCTGGATCTCAACGTTCTCGCTGTCGTCCTTGCCGATCGGCACGCTGTCATCGATGATGTTGGGAATCACCAGCATCCGCTTGCGGATCTCAGCCTTCAGTTCTTCTTCCTTCGCTTCCAGCGCGGCCAGTTCATCGGCCATGGCAGCCACTTCCGCCTTGACCTTCTCGGCTTCTTCCTTCTCGCCCTTGGCGAGCAGGCCGCCGATCTGCTTGGACAGCGTCTTGCGCTTGTTGCGCAGGTTATCGCCCTGCTGGATCGCGTCCCGGAATTCCCGGTCCATGCTGATCACTTCATCCACCATGGGCAGTTTTTCGTCCTGGAACTTTTTCCGGATATTCTCCCGTACTTTGTCGGGATCATTTCTGAGCAGATTAATGTCTAACATTACAAAAACCCCCCGAAAGTTATATATTGTCGGTTACCGTGCTATTACTTCTTGTTGGTAATAACAACGTGGCGGTTGGGTTCTTCTCCCTCGGAATGGGTGGTCACACCGCTCGTCTGCTGCAGCGCGTAATGGATAATCCGGCGCTCATAGGGATTCATGGGCTCCAGGCTCACCTTACGGCCGGTGCGCAGGGCACGGTTGGCCATCCGGTTGGCCAGGCGGATCAGGGTATCCTCCCGCTTCGCGCGGTAGTTTTCCGTATCCAGCGTAACGCGGATATAACCTTCACGGCCACGGTTCACTTTCAGGCTGGTCAGGTACTGAACAGCGTCCAGGGTTTCACCCCGGCGGCCGATCAGGATGCCCAGGGTATCGCCGTTGATATAGCCGTACACATTGCCGTCAGCGTCCGTGCCCATATCAATGGTCACGTCCACACCCATCAGTCTGGTCATCTCCATCAGGAACGCATGGGCGATCCCGGCAGGAGAATCAGCGGCCAGCTCCTCAGCGGGGATCATGGTCACTTCAGGCTTCTCCATCGGACGGATCTCGGGCTTTTCGATCTTCGTTTCAGCCTTCTTTTCCGCGGCGGGTTCGGGCTTCTTCTCAGCCTTCTTCTTTTCGGGAGCGGGCTTCTTCTCTTCCACTTTCTTCTCTGCGGGCTTCTTTTCAGGCTTCTTTTCCGGCTCTTTTTTGGCCTTGGCAGGCTTCTTGTCTTCCAGCAAATCCGCCAGGGGATCTTCCTCGGAATCCTTCACCGTCAGGCGAACCTTAACGGGGCGGGAACCGAACAGGCCAAACAGGCCCTTGCTGCCTTCTTCCACAACCTGAACATCCACGTCACCGATGGAAACGCCAAGCTCCTGAAGCCCCAGTTCGATGGCTTCTTCCACTGTCTTGGCGGAAGCTTCATACTGTTTCATTTTACGGATCCTTCCCCGGCCACAGCACTGGCCGCTTTCTCTTTGTTATCCAGAATCTTGTTAATGATCATTGTCTGGGCGGAGCTTACCAGGTTACCGGCCACCCAGTACAGGGCAAACGCGGAGGAATAGCTCAGGCAGATTACCATGGAGAAGATCGGGAAGAACCACTGCATGAATTTGCCGGTTCCCGCTCCGCTTCCCTGCGCGGCAGGCTGCTGTTGGGTTGTTCCCATGAGCTTGGTCATCGCCATCTGGGTGGCTGCGGACAGTACGGGCAGGAGCAGCCAGCCATTGTATTCATTTACAAGGGAGAATTGTGTAATCAGCAGGTTAAAGGTCCATTGCGGATTGGTCGCGATTGCTTTTGCGTAAGCAGCATTCGCAAAGACTGCGCCGGGTTCTTTGATTGTGCCGATCATCGTCTGCAGCGTGGTAACCAGGTTGTTCTGGCTGAAGCTGTCAACTGTCAGCCCCAGATCCTTGATCAGCACCGGCAGGCTGCTCTGGTCCAGTCCGTTGAACCAGGTCACCCACTGATCGGTGGGAATCTGGCGCAGGGTGTTCAGATCCGGCATGCTGGAAGCGAACAGGCTGTCCGGCATCCACAGGTTCTTGATCCACAGCCAGCGTTCCAGTGTCGGAACCTCGTTGTTCAGGATCTGGGTCAGCTGCATCAGCAGTTCCTTGTTGGCTGCCATGCGCATCGCGCCGAAAACGGCGATCAGGATAGGCCAGGTCAGCAGCAGCGGCAGGCAGCTGGACAGGGGATTGATATGCTCTTTTTTATAGAGTTCAGCAGTCTTGGCGTTCAGCTTTTCCTTGTCGTTGGCGTACTTTTTCTGCAGGGCCTGCAGCTGGGGCTGCAGTTTCGTGGTCTTGCGCATGCTCACGCGGCTCTTGATATCAAGAGGCGTAAGCACGAGACGGATCATGACGGTGAAAACCACCATGGACCAGCCCCAGCTCCCGACCCAGCTTCTGATCCAGGCCAGGATGTTGAAAAGAAAGTCATTCATTCCGGGTTATTCCCTCCTTAAAGTAGTGCAGGGATCATCCGGTACGGGATCATAACCACCCTTGCTGAATGGGTTGCAGCGAAGCAGCCGCCAGGCCGCCATCCGCCCGCCCTTCCAGGCGCCGTACCGCTCGATCGCTGTTACGGCGTATTCTGAACAGGTGGGAATATAGCGGCAGGAGGGTTTATGCTTGCGCGGGCTCAGCTCCCGTCTGTAGAAACGGATCAGGAACAGAAGAAAGCGTTTCATTCGGCGCGGTTCCCTTCATCTGAAGAACGTTTCAGCAGTGCGTTCTGCTTTTTCAGCAGATACCGCACATCCTTCTTCAGGTCTTCGAAGGCGGCCTCTGCAGCTGAAGCTCTGGCGACAATAACGTACAGACCGGTTTTCACATCCCCTAAATAGGGCCGGAAGCATTCCCGCAGGCGGCGCTTGATCTTGTTCCGGGTCACAGCGTTGCCTGTTTTCTTGCTGACGGAAAACCCGATCTTCAGCTCCCTGCCCGGGGCAAGAAGCATGACCAGATTACGGCAGGCGACAGAATGTCCTCTACGATAGACATACTGGAACGCCTTGTTTTTCTTCAGCCGATAACGTCTTTCCATTCGTTTTCCTTCCGCTCCGCGCGGAGTATCCCCCGGCGCCGGTAAAACAGCGCCTTTATGAGGAAAAGCCCGCCCATCTTCAACGGGCGGGCCTTATCCACAGTCATACTGAAGCAGGCTTTACGGCGGTAATTACACCGTCAGTTCCTTGCGGCCGCGGCGACGGCGGGCAGCCAGAACCCGGCGGCCATTCTTGGTCGCCATACGGGCGCGGAAGCCATGCACCTTGCTGCGCTGGCGCTTCTTGGGCTGATAAGTACGGAACATGGTCAACACTCCTCACAGATTTAACTCGTTTTGCGGATCCCGGGAGCAGACCCGGTTCCGGGGAACGTCTTACGATGCATGTCCGCAATGAACGGACAGCTAAATAAATATATCAGAATTGTCGAATCCTTGTCAAGCCTTTTTTGGCAAGGATTGCACGCTTCCAATGCTTTACAATACTCTCCACAATATCCTGTGGTTCAGAGAACAACAATACCCTATTGACGACTATTTCAGTCCAAAAGAATGTCATTGTTCATTGTTAATTGTTCATTGTTCATTTGTTGAAGCTTTTCAAAGCTTCAACATAGTCTTCCTTCTCCCAGGGCAGATCCACATCCGTCCGGCCGAAATGACCGTAGGCGGCAGTCTGCCGGTAGATCGGGCGGCGCAGGTTCAGCCGCTCAATGATGGCGGAAGGACGGAAGTCAAACACCTTTGTCACGATCTCCGCCAGCTTGTCATCCGGCATCACACCGGTACCGAAGGTATCCACCAGCACGCTGACGGGTTCCGCCACGCCGATGGCATAGGCCAGCTGGATCTGGCAGCGCTCCGCAAGGCCGGCAGCCACCACGTTCTTCGCGGCATGGCGGGCAGCGTAGGCAGCGCTCCGGTCCACCTTGGTCGGATCCTTGCCGGAGAAGCATCCGCCGCCATGGGGTGCGGAACCGCCGTAGGTGTCCACAATGATCTTCCGGCCGGTCAGACCGGTATCGCCGGTCGGTCCGCCGATAACGAAACGGCCGGTGGGGTTGATCAGGATCCGGGTCTTTTCCGTCAGCAGCTCCTTGGGGATAATGGGCAGGATCACCTGCTCCTTAATTTCCTTCCGCAGCACATCCATATCCACGTCAGCGGAATGCTGGGCAGAAACAACAACGGTGTCCACCGCCACGGGCTTGTCGTTTTCATATTCCACAGTCACCTGGGTTTTTCCGTCCGGATAGAGGAAAGGCAGGGTGCCGTCCTTGCGCACCTGCGTCAGGCGAAGCGCCATCCGGTGGCTCAGGGCAATCGCCAGGGGCATCCTTTCGGGGGTTTCGGTACAGGCATAGCCAAACATCATACCCTGGTCGCCCGCGCCGATATCCGCTTCCTTGTTGTCACCCCGGGTCTCCAGGGCGTCATTCACACCCATGGCGATATCGGGGCTCTGCTCATGGATAGCGGTCATTACGGCACAGGTGTTGCCGTTGAAGGATTTTTCGGGAGAATCATAACCGATCTCGGTCACAACCTTCCGGACAATGGCATTGATGTCCACATAGGAAGTAGTGGTGATCTCACCCATGACGGTGATAATTCCCGTGGTGGCGAAGGTCTCGCAGGCCACGCGGGCAGTGGGATCATTCTCCAGGATGGCGTCCAGCACCGCGTCGGAAACCTGGTCGCACAGTTTATCAGGATGTCCCTCGGTAACGGATTCGGAAGTAAACAGTCTGCGCATCTTTTTCTCTCCTTTTCTGTTCATATAGTCCGCTGCAAAAGCAAACCGCCTGGCTTGCACACAAACCAGGCGGGATTCGATCTCTTCAGACCGTCCTTATCTGTCAGCGCCTCCCATGGGGGTGTGCACGCTGCGGGATTTGGCACCTTGCTCAAGCCGGTTGCCGTGACGTCATCGGGCCCATCCCTCGGTCACTCGTGATAAGGTATTCAGTTGCGGAGCTATTATATCTGTACCCTGTACCCTTGTCAATATATAATATATACCAAAAAGCAGGATCCGTTTCCGGACCCTGCTTTTGATAAACAATTAATTGTTCATTGTTCATTATTTGATCAGTTCGCCCATAGTGCCGTTCACGGCGCAGGCAGCGTTGCTCTCATCCGTGTCGATATGCATCGCCAGGGAGAACTTCTCGCTCACGCGGACCACAACGTCACCGAAGGTCAGGGCGCGGCCGTCGGTATCCACCTTCACGGAAACAACGTCCTTGTCCTTCACGCCGAACTCTTCAGCATCGGCAGGAGTCATATGGATGTGGCGCTTGGCGGCGATCACGCCTTCGGCTACTTCAACCTCGCCCGCGGGGCCAACCAGCTTGCAGGCGCCGGAACCGGCGATGTCACCGGACTCACGTACGGGAGCGGTCACGCCGATGGAACGGGCGTCAGTCAGGGAAAGCTCCACCTGGGTGGCGGGACGGACAGGCCCGAGGATACGGACGCGCTTCAGTGTGTTCTTGGGGCCGACCACGTCCACCTGCTCTTCGCTGGCGAACTGTCCGGGCTGGCTCAGCCAGCTCTTCACAGTCAGCTCATGACCCGCGCCGAACAGGGCTTCCAGGTCTTCCTTGGTCACATGCACGTGGCGGGCAGAAGTTTCAACCAGAATCTTTTTCATGGATATATCTCTCTTTCTGTTATTCTCACGGTTTCCACCTTCCGTTTTGCTTCAGGCAGCCAACCAATCAGGAATTATAGCACGGAGGCACATTATGCGCCAGTGCATATGTGCCTCCATATTGTATCGGTTATTCCATAATCAAAACAACCTTGTCTTTCCAGACAGGACTAGGGATATAACCCAGTCTTGCAGAAAAACATATAATTCTGAATTCTTAATTCTGAATTCTGAATTAGTCTTTGAGTTCGCTGGTGCAGTTCGGGCAGCGGGTAGCCTTGATGCTGATCTCGCTCTGGCAGAAGGGGCACACCTTGGTGGTGGGTTCCGCGGGAGCTTCTTCCTTCTTCTTCAGGTTCTTGGCCTTGTTGGCAGCCTTCACGATGATGAAGAGCACCAGGGCAGTAAGCAGGAATTCAACAACCACAGCCGCGAAGGAGATCAGCGGAGCGGTCCAGGCGGATCCGCCGTCTTCGATCTTGGGCAGGCTCTCAATAATCGGGTTCAGGAAGATTTCCACCACAGCGGTGACAACCTTGTTGAACGCGGCGCCCAGAACAACGGCTACTGCCAGGTCCAGGACATTACCCTTCATTGCGAAGTCTTTGAACTCTTTAAGAAGCTTTTTCATAATTCAGATCCTCCCCGTATTATTATATATGTTTTTTCAATTGTGATCGTCGCAGCCGTTCGTCGTCATCACTTTTTGCTGCCGAAAATGCCGCCGATCGCTTTGCCCAGATTTTTGATCAGGCCGTTTACAATCGTACGGGTTGCGGAGCTGATCGCGGTGTTCTTTACACGGCCGGCAACGGAGTCATTCCGGCGGGCACGCTCAGCCGCTTCTTCACGCAGCTGGTCATTGCGGGCACGGCGTTCAGCCGCTTCCTGCTCACGGGCTTTCCGCTCCGCTTCCTTGGCGGCAGCGGCAGCAGCCTTCTGCTGGGCTTCCAGAGCTTTGGGATCCACAGCCACGGGGGCGGGCACATAGTTCCCGGTCGCGGGATCAAGTACCATGTCCACCATCTGCTGCACATACTGGCCGGTAGCCTGGTCGAGCACCATCACGGGCATCTTCTGGGCCTGGGGCTGCACCTGAATGGTGGGAACAGCCTGCTGGACAGCCTGAACCACGGGCTGCGCAGCCTGCTGCACAGCCTGCACCACGGGCTGGGCGGCCTGCTGCACGGCATTCACGACAGGAGCGGCAGCCTGCTGGACTGCTTCAACCACAGTGCCCTGCTGAACAGCTTCCACCACAGGGGCAGCTGCCTGCTGCACGGCTTCAACCACGGGAGCCGCGGCCTGCTGAACCGCCTCAACCACGGGAGCGGCAGCTTCCTGCACAGCTTCCACAACGGGAGCGGCAGCTTCCTTCACGGCCTCAGCCACAGGAGCCATGCCTTCGACTTCTTTTTCAACATACTGACCGGTGGTAGGATCGAATACTTTGAATGTTGCCATCTTCTCTCTGCGGCGCTCTCCTCCCTGCGCCGTTCCGGGGTCGTTAAGTAAACAGTGACAATGGAGATCAGCTTCCTGCCGCACCTCAGAAATAGTACCACTGGCCGTTTATCAGCTTAAACCGCTGTGGATCCATTTCCTGTACCTGTGGTACCGGCGGTGCAGGCGGTGTCGGCTGTTCCTGAGTTCCGGGATCATCTGCAGGCTCTGCATCTTCATACTTGTCCTTCATGGGACTGGCGTTGATGACCATCCTGCGGATTTCCTGGCTGATCGCACCCATATAGCTTTGCGGGGGTAGAATGGTGGCCCGCTCCACCACGCTCGGAGCTCCGTGCTCATCCAGGAAGGAAACCAGTGCCTCGCCTGTCTTCAGGGTGGTAATGGCTTCTTCTGTATCAAAGGACGGATTCGTCCGGAACGTCTGTGCCGCGACCTTGACCGCCTTCTGGTCCAGCGGGGTGTATGCCCGCAGGGCGTGCTGGATGCGGTTACCCAGCTGGCCAAGGATCGTCATGGGAATGTCCGCGGGGCTCTGGGTGATGAAATACACGCCCACGCCCTTGGAGCGGACCAGCCGGACCACCTGTTCGATCTTTTCCATCAGGGACCGGCTGCAGTTGTTGAACAACAGGTGTGCTTCATCAAAGAAGAACACAACGATCGGTTTATCGGCGTCTCCCCGCTCCGGAAGCAGGTCATACAGCTTCGTCAGCATCCACAGCAGGAAGGTGGAGTACATCGTGGGATTGTTGAACAGCCGGTCCGCGCACAGAATGTTGATCTTCCCCCTGCCGCTGGCCGGGTCCACCTGGATCCAGTCGTTGATATCAATGGCCGGTTCCCGGAAGAATACGTTGCCGCCCTGGTCCTCCAGCACGCCCACAGCCCGCTGGATGGCGCCCACGCTGGCCGCGGAAACATTGCCGTATTCCAGGGTATATTCCTTCGCGTTCTCACCCACGTGGATCAGCAGGTTTTTCAGGTCCTGCAGGTGTTCCAGCGGAATGTTCTCCCGTGCGGCCACCCGGAACGCGATATTCATCACGCCGCTCTGGGTCTCGTTCAGGTTCAGCATCCGGCTCATCAGCAGCGGACCCATGTCCTGCACTGTCGCCCGGATCGGAATGCCCTGTTCCCCGTATACATCCCAGTATTCTGTCGGATAGGAGGTGTATTTGAACACATCCTTCGGCACGCCGCACTTCCCCAGCCGCTTATCGATCGCTTCTGTCGGGGTGCCGTCCATGACCATGCCGCTCAGGTCGCTCTTGATATCGCTCAGGAACACCGGAACGCCAAGATCGGAAAAGCCTTCCGCCAGCACTTTCAGGGAAACGGTCTTGCCGGTACCCGTCGCACCGGCGATCAGGCCGTGGCGGTTAGCCATGGAGGGCAGCAGATACACAGGGGTGCCGTTTTCGCAGGACCCGATCCAGATCTTGCCATTGTAAAGCACCAGTATCCCTCCCATATCCGATTATTGTCTTCTTTTGATATATTTTACACAGTTTCCCTTGTACCGTCAAGATTTTGAGGGGTTTTGCATTGTATTTCCGGTAACAAAAAAGCAGGTGTTTGCGCCAAGGCAAACCCCTGCTTTTTCTTCATTTCCGGCCTTTTATCCTTCGGCTTTCAGCGTTCCCTTCAGGCTCATTGCCTTCTCCAGTCATCCGGTAATGATTTGTGCAGTTTTCTCAGCTCATAAAGCCGGTAAACAAAGATGATAACAAAAAGCGCCGGTGCTATCATTAACAAAAAACCACAAAAACGCCCGAACCGTCTTGTCCTTATATTAGATCTCCTGTAAACATGGTCATCTGCCACAAATTCAAATATCAGGTATAATCCGCCAAATACTGATCCAAAAAACAGATACCCCGGCCATTCATTCGATATGCCATCCATGAATTGGCCACCGCGCTGAGAGGAGATAAGCCAGCCAAGCAGCATTATTCCCAGGACGAAAAGGATCAACGATATACCCAGCTGTTTCCAGATCCAGTCAATTCGTTCCAGGATCTTTTCCTCTTTCCTGTTCATCCTTCAATACCTCTTTCCCGGGTCAACAGGGGCCTCTGTCCGTTATTGCTCAATACTTCCCCCGTCTCCACATTTTATGGTCTCGGAGAGTCTCATGCAATACCTGTTGTCTTTTCCCAGAGAACCTGTCTGGATAATCTGCTTCCAAATCATTATAATTGTGCATCTATAACCCTGTCTCCTTGTCTCGTATCTCCTGTAATTATATTTCATCCATCAACAGAAAATCGGAGTCAACGGGGACGGTTCTGTTTGACTCATTCAGCACTCCGATACATTGTCTTCCCTGAATCGTTCCCTGTCTTCTTGATTCTACAGTGTTATTTCTCCCAGATGTACCCTGTAGCACGGTCCAAACGAAAACCCGAACGAGTTGAAATTCGCTTCATATTTGTCAAATTCCACCACTAGCCAAACATCAAATGTATCATGTGTCTTTTTTTGTTTGGGAACAAAATAGTACAGAATAATCGTATTGGACTCCATGTCTGAACAACCATCAAAGATATCTTCATCCACAAAAATGATCTCTGATTCAGTTGAGTCGAACTCGGGTTTGGCAAAGTAAAACTCAGGATTTTCATCCGAAAGAGTGATAGTACATGACCTGCATTCATACTGATCCGGATGATCTGTCAGCTTTTGCTTCTTGTTTCTGTCCTTAACACCAGACTTCATAAAATATTGGATTACATTCTCGTCCAACTTTGTCTCACTATCTTCTATGGATTCAATTTGAAAAGTTACTGCCTCTTCAGGATTAATCCGGACAGCCTCGCTGAGATCCGCAGTATATGTATACTCATTTCCTATCATGTCCGAGAACACAAATCTGATGTGCGCTCCGGTTATCGCCTGATTCACATCATCGAATAAGTCATTTTGAACGATGATGATCAAATACACGTCATTGCTGATATCCTTTTTTATTTCCACATCATCATATCTGGGTAATTCCTGTCCGCAGCCCCTGTCTATCCAGAGACCTTTATCATCCGTCTCTGAATACAACAGAAGCAGGTCTTCCCGGGTTTCTATCCGGCAATGCGCCCAGAAACGACTGTACTGTTCTGGATTCATATACATTTTGATCAGATCATCATCATTCATTCCAAACTGAGTTTGAACACATGATACTTTTTTTACCTCTATTGGTACATTGATATCATCTTCACTGTATAAAGAACACTGTGCAAGAATATCTTTGATGTGTTTCATTTTTTCTGTTATATCAACTTGTGAGTCCTGCACAAAAATATAATCTGTTGCTTTTCCAACCCAGTTATTCCTGAATTCACCCGCACATTCATATGTTGTTCCTGTTATTCTTGCCTGACACCCTGAAGCATAACAAACTGAACACAAAGCACAGCAAACAATACATAACAACACCAATAACTCTTTTTTCATTTTACACTTCCTCCAGGGATACAGGAGACACGAAATCGTCCCCTGGCTCTTACCATACAGGCAGTTTTACTCCGCATATGGGCTGACCATTCTGGTCGATATACCCTTCCACGAACCCCGTATCTGTCCGCATACATACCTTGGACAGCAGCATTTCATCATATTGCTCAAAGCAACCCGGCATAGCCCAAATATAGTCAGTCACATATTCACCTTTGTTGTTTATGACAGCCCATGCTTCCCCATCCCCTACAAACGCCAGACCGTTTGAAAAACCATCTGCAAGTTCCCATTGAAAGGGGAATACCATATTTCCGTAAATATCCATATACCCATCTTTTTTACCTTTTATTACCACACTCAAACCTTCCTGCTTTATTGGTTCGCCCATATAATGCTGATAATTCACTTTACAAAGGATATTACCGTTTCGATCCATGTATCCCCATTGGTTTATATCGTTTATATCAGTAAAACAAACTGTTTCGTCTGAATCAAAATAATCATCTGTTACCATCTTTTGTAATGGAATAACATATTCGCCCTCTTTGTTGATAAAACCAGACAGATTGTCTGTTTCGACTTTTGCAACCCCTTGGGAGAATGCATATACGTTATCCCATAAAAAAGGAATTACCTGATTACCGTCCAGATCAATAAAACCCCATTTCCCATCTTTTCGTGCCATCAGGGGATCACCGCTTTTAACATAAAAAGAAGATATGTCATCCCATTCCAGCGCAGCGCGAAGTTCACCCTTGCTGTTTAAAATCCCTTTTTTCTCATCCTTCCCCACGATATAGCAATCGTCCGCTTTTCTTATATAATCCCATTCAAAGGAGATCAGAACTTCTCCCGCGGGTCCCAATGCCCCATACTTTCCCTGCGCATCCTGCGCTAAAAGCGAAGAAGATAATTGATCATAATCAAAGTTGATTTTCGAATACCATTCCTGGCACAGGATTCTGCCTTGCGTGTCAATCAAATTATATTGATTGTTACGCTTTACAATTGCTGTTCCACCGACAAAAGGGGATATATCGTCCCATAGCTCTTCGTTAATAACACCATCAAGTGTTACAAAACCAAACTTTCGCTCTTTTTCATATATCAATGTTTCATGATGCATGGTTTTATTGATGGCAGTGCCCATAAAATATAGGGCATCCCATTGATGAACAGGCTCAATCAATACCTCTCCTTTATCTGTAATCGCACCAAGAAGACCATTTTCTTCCACAACAGCTATGTTGAAATAAAAAGGCTTTGCGTTCGTGAACCTTGGCTCAATGAGCACTTCCCCGTTAGTCTTCATAAGTCCGATCAGTCCATCTTTTTCAAAGTAGCATACTTCTCCCTGAGGTGCCCATATATAGGTATTCTCAACAGTTTCGCACCGACAGACAGGGGACCATAAACATATTCCAATCAAAAAGAATATTATGAATCTTCTCATATGGCTAACCTCCTCCGGGGAGACAGAGAACTGTCTCCCGTCCCCTTTATCTCCAGCATTCATGACTTCAGACTGAAAAACCTTGAAGTAAAGAATTGTTGACAGGTCTTCTCCGATATCGCCCTGTTTTCATCAATAATACGACGAACAGTCTCTGGCTTTTTGTTGATTAAGTCTGCCAACTCAATTGTTTTTTGTTTCTCCTGCATCCACCAGCGCACACTGTCTTTAGATTCTGCGTTATACTTTTCTATCTGCTTTTCACACAGATCTGTATTCAAATCAATAATCCTCATGGAGCGCTTGATATCACCCAGTCTGTATGCTTCAAGTGCCAGATCCAGCCATTTGACTCCTTTTTCTCCAAGATATGCTTCGCATTCCATCAGATACAGTTTTTCCATGCTTGCAAAATATTTTTCCACGTCATTATCAAACATAAGTAAAGGATATAAATATGTTCCAAGATATGGTTTCAAAGCTTCATATTGTTTTTTCATAACAAGATCTGCTTTTTCATACGGATCATCCCAGGTGATCACTTGTTTTCCTTCATGTCTTAATACATACATGCCAACCCGCAGGCATGTCTTGAAATAAAACCCGTTCGCCTTTCTTGTCTCTTTTAGTTTTACGGGTTCCTGACTCGTTGCGGCACATAAAACAATATCGTTGAGTGTTCCCCATCTTGTTGAATCGACCTCCAACGACATAACATAACCTATCGAAGGATCATATTTCCAGATTTTCCCTTTATATAGTTTAAACCCATAATCCTGTATATGTTTCAGCATATCAAGATATATTTCTTTCAACACTGGTTTCACAGCAAATCCCCCTGACAGAAAACTGTCCTGTCTGCATCCCCGGTCTCCTGCGCAGTCATTACCACTTACTATTGTTCCAGAAATAAGGACAAACCCATTCTCCTTTTATGTTATATACCTGTACTTCATAATCTTGTCTTTTTCTGCCTATAATATAAACCTCTTTATCTCTTTCAATAATCATGTCAAGGAATTCCCATTGCGGTTTACACACCCATTCTCCCATCTTATTTATTATTCCATAGAGTGACCCCAATTCAGCATATGTATACTCACCTTCAAAGTCTCCAACAGAATCATATTCCGTTTCAAGAATCCATGTCCCATCATGTTTTATCATGCCATACTTTTCTTTGAGTGTATCATAAACCGGAATATATTCCAGCGAACTATAAAGATCAGGGAACCATGAATATCGACTGCTATCCACTTCAAAAAGAACATTCCCCCGTTCGTCCATAAAACCCCATATTTGTTTATCTTCCTCCGAAAAAAGTATGCCCCATTTTGAAAAATGTGTAATTAGGGAAATCGCATCTGTTCTAATTTTATGCAATTCTTCACCGGCCGTATTTATAAAGTAATAAAATAGATCGTCCTCTACAACAGCTTTACCATTGGAAAAATTGTTCGAGCCAATGTTATATATAAACGGAACAGTCAAAACACCTTGTTTATCAAAAAACCCAATTTTATCTTTTCTTCTTGCAAGAATAAGTCCATCGTGATAACCGGTATAATCTATAAAATCACAATCCCCTATTATTTTGGCTAAATCAGATAAGCTGCGCAGTGAACATTTTCCATGTATCGAAGAATCATGCATATATACATATTCTTCGGAACAACGGCCTACAGTTTCTCCATCCGCCTGTATTTGAGCAACAACTTCCCCATTGTCATCAATTTCAATAATATTTTCACCGTCTTCTATTAGTGCTCCGCCTAGAGGCATAGCCGTTACTTTTTCATACCAGCCTTCGGACAGCAAATCTCCGTCAGGGTTGCAGATATTATATTTATTTGTGACAGTATTTTTGATGACCATCAGATTGCCGATAAAATACTCGTATTTGCTGTTGTTCCACTCAGGATCATATTTCACCACTTTACCATTTTTACTGATACAGCCTGCTTCCTCACCTTTTCTGTAAATATACCAACCATACTCTTCAGATGAAGGTAAATATAACCCTTTGGCCATGATTATGCTGTCATATTCTGCCTTTGTAAGTTTAACACCATCTGTATTGATAAGGCCATACCGATCATTTTCCTTATAGATGGCAACTCCGTTTTTATCATAAAAACCGATTACAATATTATCACTTGCATCAGCATAAGCAGAAAGCCCCGACATTAGAAACATTACTAAGCATAGAATTACTAATACTATCTTTTTCATCCTTAATCTCCTATTGCAAAAGCAGGTTGTATTCCCCAGGCATTTATTTTCGAATAATGCCAGAAAAAGGAGATAGTTTTATTCCACATATGGGCTGACCATCCTGGTTGATGCACTCTCCTTACTGGTTGTCCAGTAAAGAGGGTGCACATCACTTTTGCTTTATATTATCATCCAAATGATTGCCCCAAATAATGCATGCTTTCAAGAATATCACCGTGTGTGTCAAAGATGAAACTGTCGCTGGAATCCTCATATTCCTTATCCGCATAAAAAACTCCGTCTGCTTGTGATATGGAGGAATACTCCGGCTTCACAATATATTGTCCATCAGCATCAATGACACCCAGCTTCGGTTCCTCTTCCTCCCCGCAGTTCACAATCGCGTAACCGTTCTCAAACGGTTCAATTGTCTTCCATTCGGGTTTAGAAATTACTTCCCCGGTATCAATGTTCACAACTGCGGCTGCCGGCTGATCTTCTCCGTTATCAAGATAAACAGCCAGAAGCCCGCTTTTCTCCTCAATGCTGTTCGGAAAATATACATTCTGTATCTCCGATATCATTTTGCCTTCCCGGTCATATAGGGTTAGCCGCTTTTTCTCTTCGTCGTAAACAGCGATCTGCACACTTCTTAAGACCCGCAGTTCCTGATTCGAAAGATCCAGAACCGTGCGACCATTCTCATCGATCACCGATTTCCGCTCTCTGTTATATACAACGGCTAAACCATTATGAAACTGCCCCGCTCCATCCCACTGCGGAGAAATGACCCATTCCAGTTCCGGATTCATATAACCGACTTTGCCGTCCTGTAAAACCGCGATCCGGTTCTCTGAGGGTACGGCGATATCCTCAAATTGAAGCGGCAGAAGCACTTTGCCCTCACAGGAAATCATGCCAACCTGCCCTTTTTCACTTCCCTGACCCTTTACGATGATTCCCCAGTCTGTACTGATCATCCAGTCATAAAGATAATCCACTGTAAGCTTTCCAGTGCTGTCAACGATTCCCCAGAGCCCGCCGTCCTTCTGCACGCAGCCTCCGCCGGATGGCAGAGGAATGCAATTGCTCCACGTTTCAGGGAAAAGGGGCTGAAAGTTTTTGTCAAACAGCCGATATCCCTTGTCGGTATAAAGGAAAATCGACCCGTTTATAAAATAGAAATCAGAATTGCGCTCAGCCTGCAGGCCGGTAAGATTTAATTCTTCCTGATCTGGAAACCGGCTCACTGTTCCATCTGCAAACACAACGTACTTTTCACCGTTTTTTCCTTCTGCGTAATATGAACCATATTGTCCGGAATAACCGAGCCCTGGGTGTTCCCGCTCACAGATATAACTAAACTGATCTGATTCTATGAGTTTTTTTCCATTCCGGCTGATCATTCCCCAACTTTCTTCTCCATTCACTGTTTTACAGACCGGAGCCAAGCCATTCTGATCAAAGAAACCAATATAGTCATATTCTGCCGCTGCCAAAACTATTCCAGGCTCCTTCAACAAGCCCAGCTTCCCCTCCGCGTTTCGGTATCGGGCAATTCCATCCATATAGGCGTATTCCTGCTCAGTATCTTCGGCATAGCACACTAGTTCACAAAGTAGAATCAGTATGAGTACAGGTATGATAATTCTTTTCATCTTATCTCCCTCTCAATTATTCATCACAGGGGACAACTCTGTATCTCCTTTTACTCTTACTTTTGTTCTCTGTCTATTATGACGTTTTTTGCTGTCAATTGCTTCCAGTTCTCTGGTTTTTCCCTGTGTTTTTTCGTAAAGAAAAGGCCCTGCATCTGCAGGACCTTGTGATGGAGACAGGGTGGGAGACAGGGGACTGAAAAGGAGGCAGAGAACTGTCTCCTGTCTCCCGTTAAGTAGAAACTCTTTATTCACATAGGTCAATTTCCCCTTTTGTCGCCCATAGTCCAAATTCAATTGAGTCGATACAGTTATAAAAAACCGGTTCATATGAGAGCGGAAAGACCACCTGAGAATCAGACAGCATATTAACAACATCTTCCCTGGATGCGTTTCCATCTCTGACCACCAAATGGATCATAAACTGATTATTCTTCCCAATTTCCTTGTTTGTAAATGCCGGATAAAAGTAATCATGATCCTCGAAAATATAGATTTCTTCACTTCGGGGAGATTCCATTCCGGCATAGCAATAAAATATGGAATCATCTGATGCCGGTTCACACTCCAGCGTAATCTCCCAGCAACTGTATCCATTCCATAAATAAGAACAATGCCATAGATCAGGCGTCTCAGACTCTTCTGTCAGAGGTTCAACAGATACGATTCGTATATGCGATTGAGGATATGAACTGTATTTCCACAATTTCAGTTTGTCATTATATACCATCGCATCCCGGTTGATTGGTGTGTTTATACCGGGATCTGTTACTGGTTTCAGCTCAACGACCTGTTTGTTTACATTGCCTTTCAGTATCATTGCATCAGGTTGCAGCAGCGCATAGACCGCTTCTTCCGGCTCTGTATTCTTATCCACGCTGATTGCAATTGCGATCCTGAACCACATTGTTTCATCGATATTGATTGTATTGGTATCAGATAAAAACGGAGGAATGCAGACATTCACACCATCAATGGAACATGATACTTCTATGTCTTCGAGATCAGGAATATAATCTGATCCATATATCCATCCCAGCAACCAGACAAGTTTATGTTCGCTGTCTGTATAGTCAGAGAAAAACTCTCTTCCAGTCTCATCCATGTTTGGATAATATAACGGCGAATCATCCCATGAATCCAGGCAAAAAGTATATGACACTGGCTTTGCCAGTTTCACTTTTATCGGAGTGCACATCCTTGGCCCGTCAAACCGATCCCCGGCATCAAATGTGTCAAAAGTCCCCGCATACTCCGTTGAATAGGTCACAACCATTTCAGCATTCCGGATGAGGTCAGGAATGGATTCGGTATCATCCGCCAACAGAGTCCCTTCGAAATAGATATCTTTCTCGGTTTCATATAGAAGGTCATACGCGTCAAGCCATTCGAAAGATGATACGCCGCCAACCCCGCCATCCCAGTTAAGGGACAGATAAGATGATAAGGAATAGAATTCTACTGCGCCTATTACTTTGTACGGAGGTTTCCGTTTCTCCTTTCCGTACAGTTTGACACGGTAACACTTTATTCCTGGATGCGTATCTCTGTACATCCTTAGCTTCGTATCAAGATTCCGATCTGATATGTCAATCTCTTCATACTCATATTTGTTGACAGTTATCTCATAGGCTTCCTCATCTGTCTCTGTCTCCATAACTGCATTTTCACTGTCTATATCGCATTCAACTGCCAGTTCTTCACCGCTGTCCTTTTCGCGCAAAACAAACCGGGCTTCCATATACCCGTCACTTATCAGATCCCTGATATAACTGTCATCTACAGGATCCTTCATCCGCATATAGCCAAACCGGTAATCAAAAATATATGGATCAGATGAGGATAATAACTCGACATCAAGAACTCTGTTTTCGTTCGGACCATAGTACAGTATTTCTGTATCTTCTATTGTAAAGCGTTCCTCATCATACTCTACAATAAACCGAAGCCAAACATTCTTTTTGTATTCTTCATATGTACTTTTATATCTGTCGACAATATCATACGAAACAAGCGTCATGTTCACGTTTGCCGGCTGTAAGTCTTCGATATCTTCCGTTTCTGCGCGGCATGCACATAAAGGCATCATAACCAGCATCATCACTGCTGCCAGGCAAATAATCCCTTTCTCGATCCGCATCTGTTTCATCACTTTTTCTCCATTGTAATCATTCATTTCAGCAAATAGTGTCCAAATGTTTTTTGGGTGCAAATCCTCTAATAGTTTCCCCGTTTATTTCAACCTCAACATATACATAATTTGCGTCTAATCCTCCCAGACCAATCATTTTTGTCCCAGCCGGTATTTCTATATACTGATTCTGAGAATAGAAAGGATCCATTGTCAACCATGTGTTTTCTTCAGCTATCAACGGAGTATTATATAATGCTATTTTTGTAATCCTTTGTTCCCTTTTGCTCAAGGATAGCATTTTCTTCGTTATATAGCCCACACAGGAATAATCGTGATCATTTTGATAACCGACAATGTACCATTCATCGTCCAAACAGCCATAATATATAAATGTATCCTGTTTAAATAAAAGAGATGTGTCTATTTCTTTGCTGTTTTTATCAGGGCAGTTATACAAGTGAGTTTTTCTTTTCAAATGCTTGATTTTAATGGCAGTCCCATCCGGAAAATACTCGCTTAAGGATGCCATAATTCTATTGCTCCGGTCAGCTTCTTCAATACTTTTAGGAAACAAATATGGGTTAAAATTCAGCCATGTTTGGTTGTCATAGTATGGTGGAAACCATCTCGTTTCTTCTCCGTTGCATGTAAAGAGAATGCTTTCTCTTCCTTCTCCTTTTGCAATACATATTCCTTTGTCAGTCTGAATCTCCGCTTCATAGAACCAGCAATAATGATCCGTTCCTCCAGCATAGAATCGATAGGTTTCGCCAGGCCAGCCTATTTCAAAGCGTTGTGAATCAATTTTTGTGAGTTTTATTCCTTCATTCATAACCTTTGTTGGATATAGGCTTTTGCGGGAACAAGCTTGTGTAATCCATCCTGCATCCGTTTCCCTTGCAACAAAAAGGATACAGCACTCCCCTTTTGCCAGCATAACCAATGATATATCTGTCGGGTATCCCCTCAATGTATCCTCATCGGCTGTTATCAATTCAAACCCATTAAGTGTCTCTTCTTTCTGAATGAGTAATCGAATCTCTTCTGGCAAATATGTATTATCCATAGATAATGCACATACTATACCAGGTATAAGGATTACTGCTATTAAGCATATACATATCACTTTTTTTATCATGTTTTTCTCCTATTAGTTCGCTGTGCCATCAAGGCATATACAGGACAATTCCGCGTCTCTTTTGCCATTGCTTTTTGTTCTCTGTCTATTATGACGTTTTTTGCTGTCAATTGCTTCCAGTAATCTGGTTTTTCCCTGTGTTTTTTCGTAAAGAAAAGCCCTGCGTCTGCAGGACCTTGTGATGGAGACAGGGGACTGAAAAGGAGACAGCGAACCGTCCCCTGTCTCCTTGTCTCCTTGCGTTCTTGCAAACTGGCTGGGGCACTACATATTATCCTCTGTCTCCACTCTTTAGTTATTGTATATTAACGGTAATTCTATTATAGGCCCAGGCCATCCTGACCCACCACCTTCTTCCCAGTCAATATAGCCAGCATACTCATTTGACAAGCTAATGCTAATCCTCAGTTTATTCATCAATTCTTCTATTTGTGGGTAATTGTTTTTTCGATATAGTAATAAAATATCTTCACAGAAATACTTACCTTTCCCCCAATACACTTGGAAATCGCCGCCCGAATCATCTGTTCCCCATATCATCCAGATATTATCTGTTGGATAAGTCATCCTTCTCCTTATATTGCATATTCCTGCCCCAATCCTGTTCTCAATATAGAATGATATTTTAGTCAACACAAAATTTTCCGGATTCTCCAACAATTCACATTGAACTGCTTGTGGAATATATCTGGAAATATATCCTTTGATATATTCTTCATCGTAGAAATCACTATCAACAGATAATGATTCCTCCTTTATTGATGAAACAACCGCAGAATATGCGTTATCATCCAGTAGCCTTTTTCTTTTTACAGAGTCATCAATATGTATTTTAGCGTTTTGTTGTTCTTCCTTACCAAAAACTATATCACATTCGAACTCTGTATCGTATATAGCAGATTCGACAGCATCTTCGATATATATATCTATCGGATAGACACACAATGCTTCCAACAGCCAGTAGCGCTCAAACATTTCCCCTTCATCTTCCGTATAACCTGTCGAAAAAAACATTTGTCCTTTAGGGAATAGATAACAGTCACCTTGGCAAAAAGATCTGACGTTCATAATCTGAACAATGTTATTCTCTTCATCATTAATTTGATGATTCTCAATCTGAAAACGAAGTAACACCTTATGCATGCTCATGTTCTCTTCGTGTTGTGCTAAATCAAATCCAACATAATCAGTATCCAGAAATTCATATGAGGAGCCGCCTATCGTATATATACTGTTTTTTTCGCCCCAATTGTTCGATGCTGAGAAATCATAACTAACAAGCTTAATTTCCACCGATTGGTTCTCTGTTGTTTCACATATTGATATCGAGTATTGAAATAATAACACCATGGATATTACAATACATAAAACCGTTTTTCTCATAGTACATATCTCCTTTATGCCTTTCTGACATTAGTTACTTTTTTTCTTTTTCTCTTGATCTTCTTTGTAAATCTCAAATTTTTGTATTATTTCCGGATTATTGTATATATAGGAGACAGGGAACTGAAAAAGGAGACAGAGAACCATCCCCCTCTCCATCTCCCAGTGTTTCCTCAATGGTCTCAGGTTCACGGCTTCTGTGCTTCAGCCTTTCCACTAATCTCCTGTGATATTTCAATTACAATATTAAAAGGTATTTCGTTGAACCATTCTTTGCCCTGAATATGTACTGTACAAAAGCTCAGCCATAGGTCACCAGTGCGGATATCTGTTAGCTTTTTATTGGTCAGCAAGTAGTAATTTTCGAGTTTCGCGTTTTTCACCGGACCCCATACAGTCTCCTGACTTTCATCCTCCAGAAACACAACCCAGGAGTCTTCAATTGGTTGTTCCTCATAATCGTATGGCGTTACAGATATATCATCGTTTATACTGATATCTAGCTCAAGCGCATACAAATATGACGGCAAATCGTCTGTATCTCTATCCAATTCGTCATCTACATAGATAATATCATAAGCAGTATCAAGGTTTGGATCATCATCTTCAGTGCATAATTCTGCTTTGTTTAGGCGAACCGAAACCGCCGCTTTATTCAATGGTTGTGCCTTTTTGATATTATTCAAACTAATCTCAACATCCTTATATGTGTAAAATCCGTCAGATTGCAATACGTATACATCAGCATACAGGCAAATATCCCGCATTTTTTCTTCCAATATATCATCCGGATTGTCGGCTTTTTTGTAAACATATTCCAAAACCCATTCATTACTGATCATGGAATTATCTGTATCCGGGTCTTCATTATACAATACTTGCATATAATAATATGGATATATACCTATCTCATTGCTATTGTCTATTCTGATATTTTCAATTGACATGTTCCCGTAATACAATAATCCCCTATTGCTGTATTTTCCTGTTATCTCTTTCAATACTTCAGGTGTTGAAAAATAACCGAGATTGCCGACCCCATCTACCCATGAAGGGGATACGCTAAATAGAATCCATCCCTTCCCCCAATTTTCAGGATGATCATACATATCCTGTAATTCGGATTGCGGCATATCCTGAAACTTCTGGAAGGTCGCATCCAGATCTTCATTATTCCAAGTCGCAGAGTATCCCCAATAAAGAGAAGAAGAGTAATCATATCTTAAAGGGTTAATGCGAGCCGATTCTTCAGCGCATGATGCCACAGGGAAAAGGAAGCATAATAAAATTATAATGATCTTCAAGCAAACAATAATATCTCTTTTCATTTTTCCTCCCGTATTATTTATCATATTTTATATAATGGAGACAGGGGATGGAAAACGCCGAAACACAAAGACATGGCGACTGGAGACAGAGAACCGTCCCCTGTCTTCCTGTCTCCTTCTTAGTCTTGTATGGTAGTCTTATATGGTGCTATAACATGACCTTCTCTATCTATCCAATAAGCATTATATTCTTTGTCGTAAACCACTGTATACTCATCTTCAAAATCATTTGCACTTTGCCATTCTGGCGCAATAACCAAGTTCATATTATAATCATAATATCCATATGCACATTTATCTATATCGTAATAACATACTCGTTCACCAGAAGCTAATTCTCCACCTGGTATTGTAAACAATAGTTCTCCATTAATATCATAATAATATGCATTGTCTGATTCATAATCATAAGCAGTGACAATTCCATCCTGATAGCCAATAGGAATCCTATCATGCTCAAGTTCAAATAAAGTGTTACCAGTCTTATCGAAGCATAACCACTTGTGTTCTTCTGCTTTTACAAAACCCCGTCCTTCCGCAAAAGAAGTCATATCATCTATCGTTCCAATTATGCGAGACCATTGTCTTCCATCTGGATTAATATACCTGACTGTGTTTTCTGAAGACGATTCTTCATCAATCAATATAAGGATATCATCCGATATATATGCTATATCTGCTTTGCTTATAAACGGACCAATCAAAGTAAATTCTGTATTTAAGACATAGTAGTGATAATTCTCGCCATATGTTTTCTGCCACATTCTGAGTATATAGCAACCGTTAACACATGTAGTTATAGCCAAGTCATCCGGAATATCGAAATGTTGATCGTTTATAAAATCCATAAAACGAAAAACTATATTACCATTATTATCTATAAGATATGGATTACCCTCCAAGTCATAGACTAAAGCACGATTACAGTAGAAATACTTGCTTGACTTCTCAGACCATATAGGTTGAACAATTATATTTCCTAATGTATCGATAAATCCGATTCTATTTTCAATCATTATTGAAGCAAGTCCACATTGGTAATCCCAAGCTTTTTCCCAAATCGGTTCTGAAATAATAGATCCAACCTCATTATAAAAACCAATGAGGTGGTCTTTTATCAACATGGCACACCCATTATGAAAATCAGGTGATATATATTCATATTCAGCATCTACAATAGTATTCCCGTTATTATCACATATCCCCATCTTCCCATTTTGTTCAAATTGTTGTAACCCATATTGACCATATGGAGAAAAAAGCTTCTCTCCGTATGCAAAAACTGGTATTATAAGCAAAATAAGTAAAAAACACATTTTTCTCACGACAACCTTCTCCTTTTGACTTCTGCATATAATATTGGAGACAGGGAATAATATGTAGTGCCCCAGCCAGTTTGCAAGAACGTGGAGGAGACAGGGGACGGTTCTGTGTCTCCCGTCCCTTTCTCCCATGGAGGGAACTTATCAATCCCCTGTCACTTGTATCTCTTGTGCCTAAATGCTTAAGGGGCAAGCTCCATAATGCCATCAAGACTGATAAGCGGCAGGTCTTTCAGCGTCTGAAGGTTTTCTATAGGGTTTCCTGCCAGATACAAATATTCCAGTTTCTTCAGTTTGCTCAGTGGAAATACATCAAAAATGTTATTATTTCTCACATCTAGCCAAATCAAATTCTCCAGTGCAGATATAGGATCCAGATTGTCTATTCCATTCCCTGCCACAGATAATTCCTCCAGTTTTTTCAGAGTGCATAGAGATTCAATATCTTTAACAGCCGTATTGGATAAAGATAATGCTTCGAGTTTTTCAAGGGTGGATAATGGAGTTATATCTGATATTCCCTTGTTTCCTTCAATATATAACACTTTCAGATTTATCAACTCTGAAACAAAAGAGATGTCTGATAATTCATTCTCTGAAACATCAAGAAACTCCAAATCACGCAAAGATGCTATTGGATTCCCATTCCTGATGCTATTGCCAGATAACCCAAGGATTTGAAGATTGGTTAATGAATTGAGGAAATCTATGTTTACAAGGTCAGCATCACATAGATTAAGCACTGTTAGATTTCTTAAGTCTTTTATAGAACTATAATCTTCACAAGTGACACCGGAATCAATAGTTAATTCCTGTACATTGGGAAAGAAAGAAAAAGCGTTTTGAGGAATAGTATTCAAGCCATCCTCATCATATAGGATCTCCAAATACAAGCATTGTTCATATTCAGCGGTATTCCCATCACGTATTGCCGTAATAATATCATCTGCTGTTTCAAACATTTCGCCTACCCGATTATCGTCTGATAATGATATTACTGGGGAAAAAATAATACTACTAATGATAAACAATATTATAAGGGTTTTTGTTTTCATAGCTTAATTACCTCACTTTTACTGGGCGACAGGCGGACGGGCGACTGGGAGCAGCTCTGTATCTCCTTTTACTCTTACTTTTGTTCTCTGTCTATTATGACGTTTTTTGCTGTCAATTGCTTCCGGGCAGCTGCTTTTTTCTAGTTTGGAGTCAACAGCGACTGTCCTGTTTGACTCATCCAGCACTTCGATACCTTCATATGGCACAGGGGTTACAGCATGCCGCCGTAACCCCTGTACTTATACCCACCTCAATCAATCATCGAAGATATTATAGCCTTAAATTCTTTTGTCTTTGAGAATGTCTTCACCAGTTCCTGCAGTTTTGTGCCATTGTTCAGTTTTTCGACCCAGGTGTTCAGGTCTTCCTGATCAGCTTCACGGCCCATGTACACCCTATATAGGATTTTCACAATCTCCTCGCTATCCAGGTTCCTGTTCTCGAATTCCTCAGAAGAGAAGAAGCTGTTAGCCACCTGCTCCGGCGTCATCTGTCCACTTGTCAGTATCTCGGCCCAGTTGGTCAGGCCGTCCTGGTCCACTTCCCTGCCCAGAATCCGTGCATAACAACGGCGGATAAAGTTTTCCGCTTTCTCCTTTTTGATCGTACGCCTGGCAGACGTCAGGATTCTCGGGTTATCCGCTCCGTTATTGCCGTTTCCTGTTTCGTTTGCACTCTCGACCTTCACCGAACCGGGTGTGATTCCGTATTCCCTGCAGATCCGTTGGAATTCATTGGACGCGCAGAACCCATTGATGGCTGCCCCCACAGGCTGACCATCCTCCAGTTTCGTAACCCAATATTCCTTGCCTTTGGCATCAGAACCGCGTCCCAGCATGGCTTTGTACAGGATCTCAACAACATCAGAGCAGCTGTAGTTCTTGTTTTTGAACTCGTTGCTCCCCACAAAACCGTAGATAATCTCAGAAGCGGTCTTTGTCTTGTTCCTCAGGGCTGTCGTCCAGTCCGCGAATCCCGCGGCATCCGGTTTCCGGCCCAGGATGATGCTGTAGCACCGGGTCACAAAGGCTTCCACCTTGTCTCCCGAATCAACAATAACCGTGCAGCTTGCTGTTTTTGTACCGTCTTCTGACATTGCGGTGATTGTTGCCTTGCCGGCCGCAACAGCAGTCACCTTACCTCCCGCGTCCACCGTTGCAACGCTGTTGTTATTGCTGCTCCAGATGAATTTACCGTTAGTAGCATAGGCGGGAGTAACCGTGGCAAACAGCGTTTCCATGGCGCCTTCTGACAGTGTCAGTTCGGCCTTGTTCAGTGTCACACCCAACACAGGTACAGAGCCTTCTCCATTAGGAGAAACTGTAACCACACACGCGGCAGTCTTTCCGCTGTCCTCAGTTGTCACCGTTATCGTTGCGCGTCCAGGCGTCACAGCCGTTATCTTTCCGTTTGAATCCACTATCGCAATTTCCGGATGATCACTATCCCATCTGATATTCTGATTCCCCGCATAGAAAGGAGATATTGTTTCTGTCAGCTGCTTATTCTCGCCCGCGGTCATATCCAGCTTGGTATAGTTCAAAGAAACACTTTCAACCGCCACCGGAATGAGCCTGACATTTTTATCCACGGCGAAGTATTCCTCCGGGATATATCGGCTCCAGCCATAGGTTTTATCATCCTCAAATCTTGTTTCATCCACAATCAGTTTGATAAGGGCAGGACATTTACTTATATCCAGTACCGTTATTTTGTTTTCGCTGCAGTTGAAATAAGCCAGTTTGGGATTTTTACTCACGTCCAGCGTTGTCAGCTGATTACCGTTGCACCAGATTGAAAATATGGTTCCGTTGTTTTCTGTGTTCAGTTCGGTAAGCTGATTATTATAGCAATACACGCCCCATAGGTCAGCGCATTTGCTGATATCCAATGCTGTCAGCTGGTTGTCATTACATACCACAGTTTTCAGTTTTGTGTTGTTGCTTAAATCCAGTTTTGTCAGCTGGTTTTCCCTGCAGTCCAGCTGCGTCAGTTCCGGATTGTGGCTTAAATCCAGCTCCCTAAGATTATTATGCAGGCAATCCAGTTCCTGCAGATTTGCATTCTGGCTCAGATCAATAGATGTTATCGGAAGATACCAGCAGGTCAGTTTCTCCAATAAAGTATTTTTGCTGACATCCAGAGATGATATATTCGTCCGTGAACAGTTTAGCAATCTCAGTTTTGTACATTGACCCAAATCCAGCGATTCTATGGGACATCCATAACAATTAAGCTCTTCCAGATTCGTATTTGCCCTCAGATCCAAAGACGTAATGTCTATATCCATGCAGCGAAGCTCTTTGAGGGATGTAAAGAACTCAATACCCTTGAATGATTTTATATCTTCGTAATTTACATATATTGAGGTGACGCTATCCACTTCTTCCGGAGTTAAAATCGCGTCGCCGTTATCACAATACCTTTCAATATAAGCTCTGAATGTTTCATCCGGGAAATTGGTGTCATTCAGGACAATCCCTTTATCAACACCTGTTATCAGGCTTACTGTTTTATCAACACTCAAACATCCTGATTCTCCGCCGTCCCAGGAATAGTAGGTATCATATTCCTTCTGTTTGTTCTTTATGATCACTTTCACAAGATCATGGCATTCACTGATATCCAGTTCAGATATTTTGTTGCCTTTGCATTCAAGGCTTTTCAGATATGGATATGCGCTGCTGACATCCAATGATGTCAGCTCATTTCCGCTGCAATTCAGTTTTTCCAGGTTGTAGTTGCCCGTCACCGATAATGATGTCAGGCTATTATCTTCACACGAAACAACCTTAAGATTCCGGTTGTCACCGGTAAACAGGGCCGTCAGCTGGTTACCACTGCAATACAATTCTTCCAGTTCTGTAAAGTTATAAAGTCCTCCAAGCGTTTTGACTCCCAGATTGGTGACATCTATACATGTAACAGCATCAATCTCTTCATCATTCAGAGAATGATCTCCATCTGTATCAAACTGAAGTAAATATGCCCGGAATGTTTCATCCGGAATAAAAGTTTCACCGTCCAAATCCAGTCCGTCAGCACATGCTCCAACAGCTATACACAGCATTACAACCATCACAGCAATAAACAAACCAAGCTTCTTCATGAACTTTCCCCCAATGCTTTTGATCAACCTTTATGATCCGGAAAGGCTTCTGATCCACAGCTGCATTATGTTGCTTCCATATATTTACAGATGCAAATGTGGTTCTATTTTCGCATATTTGACCGTACATTTCAATCATGCTTACAAATCTTTCCTGTTTGTGTTGCTAAAGCCAGCACTTGCCGACTCACTCATGTCCCCAAATGCCCACAAAAAAGGCCCTGCGACTACAGGACCTTTCTTTCATCAGCGTAAGGCGATTGAAACATTGAGACAGCATCGTACTGTTATTCTTCACATTTCTTAGTCATTCTCAGCGCACAAGGACTCTATCCATTTCCCGTCAGGCTTTTCAATGATCTTGAGCTGTTCCATTGCTTTCGTATCCTTTACGGCAGAAATAGCGTAACAATTCTATAATTAATGGCACCTTGTACATTGATGATAAAACTATTAAGCTTATACAATCTTTGGTATAATTTCCTGTTTTACATAATAAACAAGGAATTATAGCCATGATGGCATATATAACCAATCTAAGAACAGAATCCCATTTCTTCATATGATGAGTACTTTGAACTATAGTTGTTAGTATAAGATAAAAAGCAGGAAATAGTGTGCAATTAAATATTTTAATACCCGGGTAGTAACTATCAGTGCTCAAGCTCAGATATCCCATAAATAATTCTATAAATACTGCTAATATTATACTCATGAAAAAGAATCGATATTTTCTTATGCATTTTATAGCAAACAACAAATAAATCGCTATTCCAAAGATAATAATAGTTACAACTCCAGTAATCAAAACCGGCCAGTTAATTCTTCCCAACATTGACCACAAGCCAATCTCAGAGCATCCTATCAAAGCATTCCATATGATTGAAATAATCAATCCAAACACAATCAATAGATAGGGCAATCTGTGTATCATCACTATTTCGCTATTCGTTATTTTATTACATAATCCACATAATAACATAGAAACAGCTGGAATGCTCATGACTAATACAAATATAACTTTGCTTAACGAATTACAAACATCATTATAATATGCACCCGTAACCAAATCACATATAATGACATGTAGCCCAAAAATAACTAGGATATATGCACAAAACACAATCTTTTTTGTTCGATTGCCATAAACAAATATCATTGAAAAACCAAACCAACTCACAACAAATAATAAAGCAAGAGAAGACGTAGAAAAAACTCGATAGATTTCATAATCGTCTGTCACTTCTTGTTGTGCTACCATCCATATACATAGGAAGCCACTTAAGTAAATCATGAACTTCATATGGATAGATAATGAGTTGTTGTCATGTGCACTGCGTTTTTTTAACCAGTATATAATTATACTCACGCAGGTAAAGCAAGACATTTCACACCTGCATACCGGATTGATTGTATAGCCCAATGAAATACAACTATTATTTAATATATTCGATGTAATATAATATACATTACTCATATTAGCAACGCTAAATCCAACCAACATAACCCATATTGCTAAGAAAACAATCCTAGTATCTTTTGTACTGATTTTCAAACAAAGGGCCCTCCTATTTCCACATAATATGTATACAGGTATATAACAATATATCAAAGCAGAAGCATTAATGCATTATATCTACTGTGCATAAATCAGTTTACTTTTGTTCGCTTTTATCTTTGCTAATTGTTTTTTCAGGAGACACAGGAGACAGGGGACGGTTCCATTCCAGGAGACAGGGGACGCAGGAGACAGGAGGAGACAGGGGAGGAGGAGACAGGGGACGGTTCTGGGAGACAGGGGACTGGGAGACAGGGGACGGTTCTGTGTCTCCTTTTTTTGTTCATTATTCCAACGCGTTTTCAATGATCTTTTTGGTTATCCCTGTCAGCCGGCTCAGCTGCCGTATGGATATTCCGGCACGAATCAGTCTGTTTATTGAGCTGTTCAGTCCTTTTCGCTCTTTCGCTTTCCCTATTGCAGGTATAACGCCGCCCAGTTCCTTGCTGATCAGTTGCCTGGCTTCTTCATCCGTTACCCTTTTTCGGTTCGTTTCATCCATTTCCATGCACTGATCTTCATTCTTCTGGTATATGTATTCCTTCAGGTTCTTTTCATTATACATTCCCTTGATATATGACGTATCAGTTATTCCGTTTATTCCTTTCAGATACTCCCCCGCACTGCTGTATGGATACTCTTCCGCTTTGCAGCATAATCCCGCCTTTACAGGGTTATTCAGTATATATCTGAACACTGTCAAAAGATATGTCTCATCTTCAACCGGTTCACTTTTATATCTGTCCTGAAACAGATGTCCTACTCTCTCATACTTGATGTTATACCAATAAACAAACGCACTGCCTATATGCCTGAAGATATCTCCTGTTGTTACTTCATTTCCTTCCCGGATCAACAGATGAATATGATTCCCCATCAGGCAATACGCATATATCTCATATCCGCACGGTTCCTTGTACCGTTCCAGCAAACTGACAAAGAACTGATAATCTTCTTTTTCATAAAAGATCTGCTGTTTATTGATCCCTCGCAGCATGACGTGGTAGATTTGCTTACAGCTCTTTTTCCTGGCCGTACGGGGCATCTGTTATCCCTCTTTTCCTGTCGATATGCTGTTCCTCCTATGGCTTTTTCATATCAAGCCTGTTGAATGCCGTCAATAAAAAAGGAGACAGAGAACCGTCCCCTGTCTCCTTTTTTTGTGTCGCATAAAGCTTACAGGTAAATCCACGATGTTGCAAACTGGTAGGGGCACTACATATTATCCCCTGTCTCCTGCTGGTTTATGCATAGAATACCAATATAATTGGATAGATGATAAAACTAATATTATAGTCTACATATACTTTTTCAGTGTAAAAATCAAACGAAAAGGAAAGTATTGGTAAAATACATATAACCGCAGTACAAATTGTCCCTATACATAGTACTTTCACTAAAAATCCATCTCTATCGGATGTAAAGAAACAATATGCTGCAAAAAAAGCCATCGGATATATTGAAGAGCAAAGAAGTTGAATTCTGTTTTCGGATGATATGCCATATATTTTCCACTTTATGAATTCTATTATACCCATACATATTAGAATAACTGAAAACGCTTTTAAGCGATTTACAGATACTTTTTCCTTTGATGTTTGAAAATGCTTTATATACCGATAAAATAATAATGGGCCTGCAATTCTTCCTATAATCTGAAGGAAAAACATTCGATTAACCACCTGGATAGATGATAAATCTTCAAACTGATAAAAACCCGTATCTAGCAGATATACATAATAATTCCATACTATAATTGATAAGATAAACTGTAACCAAAGGAATAGAAAACATAATCGCAATGGTTGCACATTATTCTTATGCATTTATTACCACCCCTTTTTATCTTTACCACAGTTTTTTTTTTCATGTAAGGACTATGACTATCTTATTGTCTCCTATTTGACTTTTTGTTTTCTTGGATAAGGCGTTGGTTGTGTGATAGGTCCAGGCGTTGGTTGTGCTAAAGGCATGGGTATAGTCAACTGTTTCACAGGTTGTAAAGTGGGGGTAGGTGTTGGGCGCAGGCTAAGCAACGGAGGTGGTGTTTCCTCTGGCACTACTAGATTCGGAAAAGATTCTACTTTTGTTGGTTTTTTATCTTTTTTAAAAACGTAACTTTGAGCTGGACTCGGAAAGCCTTGGAACAAACCTTGGGCGATAGATTTTATACTAAAATCAGCTGCAGTTGGTGCCCATATTGAACCAGTTGGAATAAAACCTTTATCTTTATTTTCTTCACGCAATTTGTCCACTTCTATAACTATTGGCGCCTTAGATACAGTCCCTTTATCATCTACCAATATTCTCTTCTCTTTGGGATAATCAATAAAACTATATTCTGATTTTCCAGCGTATGCGTATACATCTACTCCAATTGCATTAGCCATATATTGTGCAAGACTATTTTCAAGTCGAGAACCCGCATTACACGCTTGAATATATATTTCTGCGTTTTTTGCAAATGCTTGTTTATTCCATGAGCTTACTGTTTCTTTTGTAATATTTAATTTATCATTATGAGTGGAATATCCAAGTGCAATAGTCCCATCATTATTTACTGTTCCGTGGCTATATATTTTCATACTTGTTATTTCATCGTTTTCTCTTCCTTCTTTGTTAATATATTGACTACATTCATCAGCTGTTTTTATGTATGTTATTGTTACTTGTTTTCCAGCCAAGTCTTTCGCTGCTTTCTCAAAATTAGGTTTATCTACATCTTCTATCCAACCGTCATCTGCAATAAGCCACCCTATTTTTTCATTTGATTCTGTTTGCACTATCTCTCTAATATCGCGTAAGGCAGATGATATAAAATTGTAATCCCCAAAAGCAATTTTTCTATCACCATCTTTAGGTGGTTCATTGACCACATTGCCAGATACTATTATTTTTTCCATTCCATCTATATCCACAAACACTATCGGACTATTCACACAATACCCATACCTGTTCAAAGACAAAGGACTGGTCACCTTGCCCTTCAGAATATCTTTCTGACTGAACCGGTTCATTGTCGCCTCATACTGCCGTGCGCGTAGATTCAGCATTCCCGTAGCAGCGTCATATGCTTCCGCGTTATACGTAAATCCACTTGTCTTTGTATGCTGTTGTTCTCCGAAAGGTGTGTACCTGTAAGATTGGATATTCTTGCTTTGTACAGGATCGGTTGTGATTCCCGCCATGAGCGTTATCACCGTCTGTGATACAGAGCCCCTGCCATCATAAATATATGAGGTCTTTGTGTCTGCGGTATATCCTGCAATCCGTTCCAGACCATAGATATAGTTGGAAGTACTTTCCTCATTTCCCTTGGTGGTTGTTTCCTGCAGCACCTGATAGTATCCTTCGGTAATATCATACAGATACTCTGTTGTCGCCCACTCATAGTCTTCTTCCACGGCCCCGGGTTCAACAATTTCCGGTAATCCTTCAATGTTACCCCTAAGCAGTTCTTCGAGAGTAGACCGTTTCGCGTTTCCCTTCTCCTGCTTCTTCAGGCGCATACCACCCGCGTCATAGGTGAAGGCCTGGGTATAGCCATCATAACCGGTATAGCCGATCAGCTGATCCATCACATCATACGTATAACTATCCGTCAGTGTTCCGTACTTCTGGCTGTTCAGCACCTTCTGTACCATGCTGCCATTAGGATCATAGCTGTAGCTGATACGATCCCTGCCATTCAGCATTTCTGTCAGCTGATTTCCCTTGTTGTATTTCATTTTCAGGGTAACTGGTGCCTTTTTGTTCTCCGGTGTGATAGTCTTCTGCGTCATATTACCGGCAGCGTCATAAGTATACCGTTCTGCGTAGCCTGTGCTCTGCACGAAAGCGGTCAGCTGTCCCAGAGCATCATACGTATAGCTGCTTTCTGTGTCCTCACCGTTTTCTGTCCGGATCTCTTTGGTAATATATCCGTTTTTGTTATGACTGTAGCTGAAGGATACATTACTGTCGCCTTCGGTCAGCTGACGAATCAGATTGCCGACACTGTCATATTCATATGCTGTTGTCAAGGTGCTGTTTTCCGTCTTTATCCTTCTGCCAATAGCATCATAACTGTAACGGGTTTCCTCACCATCAAATTCCTTTACACTCGTCAGCCGGTTCAGGGCGTCATAGGTATAGCGGATCTCCCGTCCATCCGGAAGGATCATTGTTTCTTTATTGCCAAACGCATCGTAGGTATACCTGACTGTTTCGCCCTTAACATTCGTCACAGAAACCAGATATCCCTGCTCATTATACTGGTAGACGATATCTCCTTCCTGACTGCTTAGCCGGTTGACCTGTCCCATCACGTTATAGCCTGTGGAAACAGTGTATTCATCCCCGGCTTTCTGTGCCAGAAGATTACCAGTCTTATCATAGGTAAAGGTTATTTCTTTTCCGTCCGCCTTTATGACCTTGTCCGTCCAGCCTTCCGGTGTGTATATATAACGCACCGTATTCCCGAGAGCATCCGTTTCTTCGGTCAGGTTGCCCTGGTTATCATACACATAGCTGGTAATACGCCCAAGGGCATCCTTTACCTGCGCAAGGTTATCCGCCGCGTCATAGGTATAGCTGGTCCTGTGTCCCAGTTCATCCGTCACAGCAGTCAGGCGATTCACTTTGTCATACTGGTATTTCTTTGTATAACCTTCCGCGTCTGTTTCGGAAAGCATATTGCCCGCAAGGTCATACCTGAGTGACTGCTGTGCGCCGTTGGCATAGGTAACCTTCTCCAGCAGGGATTCAGGCGTATAGGCATATTCGGTTTTATTCCCAAGCGGATCAGTTGAGGTAATCAGATTGCCGATAGCATCGTATTCATAGCTCGTTTCAGATCCGTCCGGAGCTATTGTTTTTGTCAGGCGGGAAAGCAGATCATACTCATATCGGGTGATTCTGTCTCCCTGCTTAACACTTATTGTATTACCAAGCTCGTCATAAGCATATTCCGTTATCAGGCCCGTACGAGAAACCTGCCGGAGAATCCTGCCCAGGACATCATATTCTGTTGTGTCCTTGCTTCCGTCCGGATAGATCACTTCTATAGTATTGCCCGCAAGGTCATACACGAAGCGAACCGTTCTGCCTTCCGCATCCATCACTGCAGAAATATTTCCGGCGGCATCGTACTCATAAGTGTCAGCATTACCGTTAACGGCGCTGGAAGCAATCTGTCCGGCAGCGTTATATGTATAAACCGTCTCACAGCCTGCCGCGTCCGTGGTTTTCTCCAACCGTCCGGCGGTATCGTATTCATAGAGGGTGACCCCTCCGTCAGGCGCAGCAATCCTGGAGATGTTTCCAAGCGAGTCGTATTCAATGCTCGCTTTCTGGTTCAGAGCATCCGTAATCTCCGTTATCAGGCCGCGCTTGTTATAATTGTACTTTGTAGTGTTTCCGTTAGCATCTGTTTCAGACGCCACCTGTCCGGCTTTGTCATACGTTGTGGCAAGCACGCCGCCATTTTTCTGCCTGGCTGATATAGCCTGCCCAATCTTGTCATACTTTACGGTGGTCACCTGACCAAGAGCGTCTCTGACTGCTGTCAGATTACCGTTTGTATCATATTCGTATGCTGTTGTATTGCCAAGCGCGTCTATGGATGCGATCAGATTTCCGGTCACATCATATTCATACTTCGTAACTGCCCCGTTAGGTGCTTTTTCTTCCGTAACCCGGTTCAGCGCGTCATAGGTATAAGAAAGTGTATTTCCGAGCGTGTCCGTGGCTGTCAGAAGATTACCGTTGGCATCATAGGAATAGGTCGTCTTTGCACCCAACGGGTCTGTTACCTCTGTAATCCTGCCCAGCAGGTCATAGGAAATCCGGGTTTCGCCGCCTATAGCGTTGACCTGCCGGATCACACGGTTCATGCTGTCATATTCCGCCGTAATTTGCGCGCCATTGGGGAGTATTCTTGTCAGGATGTTACCGCAGCCATCATACTCGAAGGTTTGCGTACTGCCAACAGGATCTGTTACTGCCAGTGGCAAACCAACCGAGTCATAGGTATAGACAGTCTTTCCGCCAAGCGCGTTGGTTTCAGACAGCAGATGTCCGGCAGCGTCATAGGTGTCGGTGGTTGTATATCCATCCGCGTCGGTTGCTGTCAGGCGGTTCCCGTTGGCGTCATAAGTGAAGAAAGCAGCATTCCCAAGGGCATCCGTTATAGATGCAGTCTGGCCGTTCTTCGTGTAAGAGGCTTCCTGTCTGCTGCCATCCGGAAGCGTGGTCCGGATCAACTGGCCAAGGCCATCATACTGATACCGGATGGTATTTCCTTTCGGATCCGTCATGGCCGTTTTACGGCCGAGGGCATCATAGGTATACGAAACAGAAGTATGATCCGCATAGGTAATCTTCAGCAGATTGCCTTTCGTGTCATACTTTGTCTGGGTTGTTTCGCCCAAAGCATTGGTCTCGGATGCCGGATAACCGTATTCATCATATTGATAACTGGTTTTATTCCCAAGCGGATCTGTTACTGTTTCCAGCAATCCCCTGCTGTTATATGTATAGTTCGTTGCGTTTCCAAGAGTGTCCGTAATGGACAGCATCTGCCCATGATCGTCATAGGTATAACTTGTCACGCCGCCATCCGGTGCTGTTTCAGTAAGCACATTGCCTGCTTTGTCATAGGAATAGCTTGTTGTGTTTCCGTTCTGGTCTGTTCTGCTGAGCAGGTGATGTGCTCCGTCCCAGATGAAGAATACGCTTTCGCCCCGGGCATCGGTTGAACTGATCTTGTTCCCCAGCCTGTCATAGCTGTACATGGTCACGTTGCCCAGGGGATCCGTTTCGGAAATGATTTCTCCCTGTTCACCATAGGTAAATAAGGTCACTCCGCCCAGCGCATCAACAATCTTGCTGGTACGCTGCTGTTCATCCCGGAAATATGTCACGGAATTGCCTTCAGCATCTGTAGCGGTTGTATAATCCTCTCCGTATTCCAGCCGGTATTCTCCGCCATTAGCATCTGTCTGGGCAATGACCCGATTCTGGTCATCATAGGTATTCTTGGCCTGGCATACGCCGTTACCGTCATACCAGGCAGTCATCTGTCCTTCCGGATCATATTCATAACGGGTCTTGTTACCCTCTGCATCCGTCACTTCAGTCAGCATATTCCCTTTATAGGAATAGCGCACAAAGGAAGTATTGGTCAGCCAAATCTTCACAATCTGTCCCTGATCGTTTGTTTCCACACGCAGTTCCCTACCGGAAGGCAGAATGACTTTTTCGAGGCGGCCATTTTCATTTCTGACATATTTGATTTCCTGCCGTCCGCCATTCTTCTTAGTCCAGATCAGGCTGCCTTCTCTGTCGAATCCGTATCCCGTTCCGTCTTCCAGCAGGATTACGTATCCTTCTTCAGTCTCAGCGATCGCTTCATATTCTGTTGTATCCGTAATGAAATGACCGTCTTCCTTCTTCATAAAGCGGACAACACTGCCGTCACTGCGTTTCCAGCAGAGAACCCCGTTATCATTCATTGTCAGGGTCTGTTCTGCTTCGCAGGACCACTTATCACCGAAAAGTATACCTTTAGTCAGAGACTGGCTGTTGTAGGTACGGATCAGATCAAGTCCTGTTCCGCCCATATCCGGGATCACGAAATCCCGGGCTTCCACAAAGAAATCGCCGGTGTTGAAGTTGATCGGTTCAAAGCCAAGCGAACAGAAACGATGAGGACCAAGCAGGCTCTGATCCAGCGCAAAATCCACTGCCGGAATCTCGCCCGAACTCACATACTCCATGTTGGCATAAACCCGGCTCGGATCCTCAAATTCTATCAGTTTAGGGATTTCAACCGGCACAGGTGTTACACTTTCAATGCCGTATGTCGGCAGCGCCATCGGCGTCGCCGTTACTGTTACAGGCTCCGGTGTTGGACGGGGAGTCGGTTTCGGGGTGGACGGCGGCGGAGTTGGATCATCCGCGATATATATCGGTGTCGGTGTTACAACAACCGGTGGATTAACTTTGCTAACAGACCCGGTTTTTGCTTCAGATTCTCTTGTCAGAATGTTATCTTTGCCATCTTTAGGGTCTTCATACACTTTACGAATGGCAACTTTATATACAGCATTATCAATATATTCTGTATCTGTAAAAGTAGTCCGCCGGACAGACGCAATCAGCTCGTTATCCCGGTAAATATCATAGAATACTGTATTATCACAGGTTGTATCCTTTTCATTCGGATCCGTCCAGGACAAAACATATCTCTTCAGGTCTCCGGTATAGCTGCCATAGTCGGAAACACGGACATTGGCAGCCGGTTTTACCAGTGTTGAAATAATGGATGCGTTCTTCAGACTAATGCCTTCGACATGAATACCCTTCAGAACAATTCCTTTGGGGAGTACAGCACGCAGGTACACTGAACGGGTCGCTTCCTGCAGGAAACAATACTCCGAAAGATCCAGCGTCTTCCATTCATCCCCATCAACAGAGTACTCAAACTGTCCCTGTGCCGCAGGCGTCCCGTTTTCATCCATGCACAATGCTTCTGCCCGAAGAGCATGGATCTCGTTCTTCAGATCGATCTTCCCTGTTTCAAAAGCGTCCGTTGCATCCGGAGCGCTTCGAAGGATCACAAAGGAAGAAGCACCACCGCCATAAAAAGAACCGTCTTCCGTCACGCCGGCCTGAGCCACCGTATGTTTTGTTCCATCCTCATAAGGAAGCAGATGAACCGTCTGACTGTCATCCTGCTGCGCTCCGTCAACATACAGCGCAACAGAAGCAAACTCAGCGTCACAGTTGTTCTCCGGAACTACCGCTGCTGTCGAACCCTGTGCCGGTACCAACAAAGAATAGGTGTGGACCGGTTTGAGCAGATTGCTCCTGAAACGAACAGGATTCCCTTCATGGATCTCTGTAAGATCCATGCCCTGCAGAACAGTACCCGCATTATTCATTTTGCAGCGGATCTGTATGGACTTTTTCGGAGACGGGAGCACCGTGTCTTTATCCCCATACAGCGGAAGCCAGTTTGCTCCGTTATCAATACTGTATTCGCAGGAAATGACAGAGGATCTGTTTGACAGGCAATGTATCCGTACTGCCACTGCCTCACGCAGGAAGGAAATGGTCTTTAAGGTAAAGGTCGCGCCGTCTGCCAAAGCCAGAGCTCCGGTTTCTGAAAACTGCACATTATTGGAATCGGCTATCTTTTCATCGTTCTGCAGCAGATCACTGAAGGCCAGGGTACTCTGGAACCCCTGGGAATAATGGGACTGTCCTTCTGCGTCTGTGGAAACAACAGAAACAGTATGGATGGAATTTTCGGGATAAATAATGGGATACAGCAGGAAGCTCAATCCATCTGTCTTCCTGAGTACATTTCTGTCCAGGATGGCAATGCCTTCCGTTTCCTCTTCAGAGTACTGCAATTCATATTGTCCGGAAGTCTGAACCGCAGACAATACCTCGTTGTTTTCCGGTGATGTGATTTCAACACCGGCGGAGACCCGCTGCGCCTGATGGACCGCTTTGATACAGATACCCTGTGACACCGTTTCATGACCTGCCGAATCATGCGCCGTCAGTTCCATGTGAATTTCAGCACCGTCAGGGAAAACACTGGTGTCCAGCAAGCCTAATTGTTCTGCCTGTTTCTCCTCATTTCCCTGCAGCTGAACCGTTTTTCCGGAATCGTCCCAGGCAGTAAACACCCAATCCTTCAGTGAAATGTCTGTCACGCTGCCCTGGATATCCAGGACGCCCGTCACAATATCTCCCTCTGCAGGGTAAAGGATCTCTGTTTCCGGTACTGTCCGGTCAATCCGGTAAGTCAGAGGAATAATGCTGGCATTCTGTGCGTTATCAGTAAACCGCAAAAGCAGTTTCTGTTCCCCGTCCGGTATTTCGGATACAGAAATCTCGCTTTCACCATTTGGGGCTGTATCAAGAGCAGTATAGGAAAGGCCATTATCGAGGCTGTACTCTACAGATGCCAGGCCACTATGGGCATCGGCAGCACCATTCCAGAGGATCTTCACAGTCTCTGTGTCTGCCCAATCATCCGGAGTGACGGTCGTTACTTCCACAGTGGGAGAAGTTCTGTCAATCCAAAGGGAAGTTTTGTCTTCCGCTGTCACACCAGCCTTGTCTGTTACGCGGAAAGTAACAGTATGCTTTCCGTCCGCCAAAGCTGAAAGATCCATTGAAGCGGAATCGCTTTCTTTCAAAGAGACAGATATAGGATCCCTTGTATCAATCTGATAAGAAATAGTATTCAGGCCGCTCTTTGCATCCGACACTCCTTTCCAGGTCAGGGTACCTTCCTTGTCATTGCTCCAGATATCCGGAGTAATGCCCCATTCCCTGATAATCGGCGAAGTACGGTCAATATAGATAGGAACCTCTTTTTGCGTCTCGTAGCCTATTTTATCTTTTACATACAGCGTCAGGGAATGGATTCCGTCTGTCAACGCGGAAACATTCACTTTGACCCATCCGCTTGCAAGCAGCGCGGCGTCCAGTTTTTGTCCTTTATCCACAGTATATTTGATTGAATTTAATCCGCTGTATTGATCTGCCGCGTTTTCCCATATCAGCTGCAGTTCTTTTTGTGCCGTCCAGGTTGCAGGATCGGCGTTTACTTTCCCGATGGTCGGAGCGGATCGGTCAATTTTAAACCATGCGGAATACGCCCTTGCATTACCCGCTTTATCTGTCAGCTTTAGCCTGGCAAGGTGTTCTCCTTCCGATACGCCCGAGACACTAATATCCGTTGGTCCATTCACAGATGTAGTAGTATCTGTAAATGCACCATTGTCTACCGCGTAGGCTATTTTGTTTAGTCCACTGTATTTGTCTGCAGCACCGAACCACTGAATCTTTATTGTGTTTAGGTTTGTCCAGTCTGCTGGTTCAACTGTCAGATCCTTGGAAAGAGTTGGCCCGTTTCGGTCAATATATATTGTTGCCGTTCCTTCTTTACCTGCATTTCCTACACTGTCCACACCACGAATGCTTATAGTGTGCGTCCCCTCAGAAAGGTTCTTCAGATCTATTGTATCAACTGTACCCGCTCCCGCGTTGGGTTTGTTCAGATTGATATAACTTCCCTGATCTATGCGGTATTCAACACGGAAATTACTTAGTTCATCACTGAGTCCTTTCCATGATACCGCACCTTTAGCCTGCGATGTCCATGTGTCAGGAGTAAACGATACTGTCGGTGTTGTAGGCGCTTTCTTGTCGATATATATGTATTCGCCCTTAGCCGCCCCATAATTTTTATTTTTATCCTTGCCACGAATATATATGATATGTGCCCCATCATTCAGCCCGCTTACATTCAAAGAAAATGATTCTTTATCCGGTGTAACTCCCGTATCTATCCATGTCCATGTTGTTTCTTTTGTATTTGCCGGCGGATCCAAAGTATATTCAATATGCCCGCCATCCATAGAAGGCGATGGAACATCTGTAATTCCCGACCAACTTACCGTTACATTTTTGGCATTTGTATATCCTTTTGGATCGACTTTCACACTAGTCGGCATGGTTGGACCTAATCTATCCGGAAGTGAAACCGCCAGTGTAGCCGCAGCTCTGGAGCTTGTTGTCTGACCGTATTTGTTTGCAGGAACCAGAATAAAGCAGTAATCCATATTGGACACGCCTTCTCTTGGGACTGTTGTCAATTCACGGCCTTTTCCATCCCAGTGTATAACATATTTTTTTTCTTTATCTTCTTGTTCCGTTATCCAGAGCTTTTTCCCTTTAGTTGTATATGTATATACATCTTCCCCGACATAGGTATACCTATATTCGTTTATATTTTCACGTTTATCCTCTCCGGTCCAGATTCCTAAAAGATAGTTTTTTGCGCCTTCAACGGGATTCCAGCTTAACTCTACCCAACCAGTTCCGGAACTAATATCTCCGCCGGTTTTTGCGGAAACACTTGGCGCCGGTACATTCGTATAGTATGTTGCGGAAAAGTTCATTCGCTGTGAACGTTCTCTGTCCGCAGAATAGATATGGGCCCAGGATGAGGATATTGTTACGGCAAAACCATAATTAGGCAATTGTCCCCATGCGTTCAGCCATGAAGAAAAAAGTGGTGTCACGTCAATCCAGTTCCAGCCTTTATGCAACGGTTCTGTTGACTCGGCGTAAATATCAGCTGATACTGAAGGCTTCGTGTTATATGTTACATCTTTCGAGTTCCATGAGCTGGTGGCAAGGTTGACCCTGATTTTTGCATTCGCGTCACCAAAGTTTTCCACATAATAATACCAAATAACACTTTCTATCAGAATCGGAACCTTCTCGTCTAAAGGAAATCCGACTGCTTCCGGTCTTGCAGAATCTTCAAAACCCCTTAATGACGGACAAACAAAGGCGGTATAATCTCCACCATCTTTTTGCCCAACATACAAATCATCTGACTTGAAATCATATAGCCTGGCCCCGTTATTTGCATTTACATAATTATCTCCGATACCACTTGCCAGATTGTTATAGTATTGTGCTGTCGGATCAATTGTTACCGGATAAACAGCGGACTTCATCCATTCATCATTAGGCACATAGGTAAGCGTATAACTTCCGCCGTTTCCTGTCAGTGTTACAGCGATATCCGTGCTGTAGTTCCCGGCGGCGTCTGTCATATTCGGCGCGCCAATGCGCGCAAGGCAGTTTCCGTCACTGTCAATAAGATTGACCACGTTTCCGGACAGGGAAGCTGTCAAGTCTTCTGTATTCAGCTTATAAGAATAGACATGGTTCCCGGTATACCGTGAAACAAGGATATCTTCCTTCACACCGGTTGTGGTAGCAGACAGGCGTACATCCGTAGCTTCGTCAAACAATCCGGAATAAAGGGCAGCACTGAAACCGGACGAAGCAGGTGCCGCGCTCTTGAGCATCCTTTTTTGAACGCCTCTGCTGCCGCCGATTTTTTGTCCTGTAATAACTGTCGGACGGGTTTTCTCTTCTTCCGGCCGGATCTCCTCCGCGGCAGCGGAAGAGATGAAAAGGTCCAACAGACTCCTGCCTGTATTATTATCCGAGTCATCAGTGTTTTCCGTGGGCGTTTCTGTAACTGAAACCACTTCTGTTGGATCCGGAGCAGGTGACTCTGTCGGCGCGGGTTCCGGTGTGTCTGTAGGTATGGGGGTCGGTGTGTCGGTTGGTACAGGCGTCGGAGTATCTGTAGGTACCGGAGTGGGTGTGTCTGTAGGCACAGGAGTGGGGGTATCCGTTGTTTCCGGAACAGGCGTGTCTGTTACGTCCGGAGTATTGGTTGGCGTAGGATCCGGCGTGGATGTTTCGTCCGGTTTCTCCGTTTCCTCCGGATCTGTGGTTTCATCTGTTGTCGGTGTTTCTGACGGAGTTTCTGTCGGATCAGGAGTTTCATCTGATTCCGGTTCATTGCCTGGTGCGGGTGTTTCCTGAGATGCAGGTGTTTCAGATACAGAAGGCTCTTCCGTATTGCCCGGTGTTATCACATATTTGCTTGTACGGAGAAGCGGATGTTCGTGCCATTCACGATAATCTTCCTGCTTTTTCGCTTCTTTAACGGCGTTCTGTTCTTCTTCCGGATCCAGGTTAACAAGCCTGTTTGCCCGGACATATCCTTCCACAATTCCGTCCGGAGTATCAAAAACGATATAAGCCCATTGGCGTGATATCTGTGAAATAATATAAACGATCACATTGGCAGGCAGTTTTCCGACAGGTTCCGTATCTCTTGCCCTGTGATATACTTCTATCTCTTTTTCTGTTTTTCCATACCCTGTTTGAAGCGTTGCTGTGTCTTCCGCGGGTTCATCTATCGGTTCTTCCGCCGGTCCCTCTGTTGGATCTTCCGCAGGTGTATCTGTTGGTTCTTCTGCAGGTTCATCTGCAGGCGTTTCTGTAGGTCCTTCTGTCGGTTTGTCTGTCGGTTTATCTGCAGGCTCATCCGCAGGTTCGTCCAGAGCCGGCGTCTCTTCCGGTTCCCCGGTTTCAGCCGGCTCTTCCGTATTGTCAGGTTCTTCAGGATCTACTTCGTCAGGATCATCTTCATCAATATCCGGATAATAATCATCATGCATGATCGGCGCAAACGAAAACCCGGTTCCATCCATGCTGACTGAAACAAGCGTCTGGTTCACATGGTACGCAGACTGAATCTCTGTACGGGCAGGACCATCAGTATTGGTAAAAACCTGTCCGTCTTCTGTCATGGATGTCCTCTCCGGAGTCAGGGCTTTCAAGGTATACTCCGGATCCAGTGCCCATGTCACGGTATGGAGCTGCGGACCGTCATCCGTCTTTTCCGACTCTGTGAATGCTGGGGCTTGTACATTGAAAAGAATCAGGAAAGAGAGGATAAATGAGACAATTCGCTTGATACGCATACGTTTCACTCCTAGTCCGAATACTGAAGATTAGGGTTGGGTCCTGCGGCTTTGAACTAAAGAAGAAGCCCTACCGTCATCAGGCAGGACTCCTTTTTCTCACTGATTACTCAGTTGTTTGTCAGCAGCTGTGACATGTTACTGCACATTTCAATCTCTGCCGGAATAACAGCTGATCTCTTTGCTGTGTTTTTTTCGAGACAACCTTTCGTTTTTATCCCCCGGAAAGCGAAAGCTGAAATCAGCCGGATATGGATTTTTATGGTCTGTTCATCAGGGTTCTGTTTTTCCTTCAAATACCGTAAATGTCTTTGCAATTATACTATTTGTATTTACTTTTGTCCATATTTTCCCAATCGGTTATATAAAAAATATACCTTGAACCATTAATGTGTTACCAGGCAGTCAGTGATCTATACAATCGAGTGAATAAAAAAGATCCTGCGTCTGCAGGACCTTTTGATACTTGAATCTGTTGTTATTCTTTTGTAATCAGCTGGGACATGATGCTGCGCATCATCTCCGCCGCGCGGGAACGGTGACTGATCTGGTTCTTTTCCTCCGCGTTCATCTCCGCGTAGGTCTTGTTCATCGGCTCATAGAGGAACAGCGGATCATAGCCGAAACCGCCGGTACCCCTGCGCTCTGTCAGCAGGACGCCGGGGCAGCTGCCCTCCGCGATAATGGTATCCTTGCCCGGGATCTTCAGGGCCAGCGCGCACTTAAAGGCCGCGGCACGGTCCTCTTTTCCTTCCATCCGGCTCAGAAGCAGATCGTTGTTTGCCTCATCGTCCCCGTGTTCTCCGGCATAACGGGCGGAGTAGACGCCGGGTTCTCCGTCCAGCGCTTCCACTTCCAGGCCGCTGTCATCACCGATGGCGGGCAGGCCGGTCGCCTCGCACACAGCTTCCGCCTTGATGGCGGCATTGCCGGCAAAGGTATTGGCGTTCTCCTCAATTGGTCCGAAGAAACCGACAGCAGTCATCGGGGCAAGGGTATAGAAATCCTTGAACATCTCCTGCAGTTCCCGCAGCTTGTGTTCATTGCCCGTGGCCACCAGCAGCAGGGGCTTCGGCGCGATATACGCTGCCCGGTCCCCGAGGGCTTCCCGCTGGGCATCCATCAGCTCCCGGATACCCTTGGCACCGTAGTCCATGATGGTATCCAGTTCCTGCTTGGTGAAGGCACGGCCTTCACCGGTGCCCTGCAGTTCGATGAACTCGCCCTTCTCGTTCATCACAAAGTTCATATCCACCTGGGCATGGCTGTCTTCCTGATAGCACAGGTCCAGGCATGGAACGTCATCAATCACACCGGCGCTGATGGCCGCCACCTGGTGAATAACGGGACTGATCGGAAGTTTCTTCTCCCGCACCAGCCGTTCCGCCGCGCAGGTCAGGGCCACCATGGCTCCGGTGATGGAGGCCGTGCGGGTACCGCCGTCTGCTTCCAGCACGTCGCAGTCCAGCGTAATAGTCCTTTCTCCCAGGGCTTTCAGGTCCACTGCCTGCCGCAGGGCCCGGCCGATCAGCCGCTGGATCTCCACGCTCCGGCCGTCCTTTTTGATGCCGTCGCGCTTTTTCCGTTCCGTGGTGGATGCCGGCAGCATTGCGTATTCCGCTGTCACCCAGCCCTGTCCCTTCCCCTTCAGGAAAGGAGGCACTGCCTCTTCCACGCTCGCGGTGCAGATCACCCGGGTGTTTCCCGTGGCGATCAGGCAGCTGCCATAGGCCGTGCGAACAAAATCTGTTTGAATGCTTACCGGCCGCTTCTCGTCCGGTGCTCTTCCGTCTAGTCTCATAAAAATCCTCCGGATTTTCTTTAATTCAGAATGCAGAATTCAGAATTTTATAATGTGAACCAATATTGCCGGTCTTTCCAAACACAGCAAAGCTAAATAAACAACAGTTCCGAAATTATGCCTGCCCGCTTTTCTTCGCCCGGATGGTTTTGATCGCGCCTGCGGCATAGACGCCCATGGCGATGATGGCCAGGGCCACGGTGAGCCACAGGATCAGGATATCCGGCGTCATTCCGAACAGGACAATGTTTCCTTCAAGGAACTTGTCATGGAAGAAGGACAGGATCAGGGCTGCGATGAAGCCCACCTGTGCCGCCTTGCCGAAGTAGTTGCTGTAGACAACCACGTCCTTGCTGAGCATAAACACACCGCCGAGAACCATCATCAGTTCTTTGGCGGCAACAATGATCACCGCGACCAGCGGCAGAGGGCCCCAGAACGTCTGGCAGACCATGGCGGTCAGAACCATCAGCTTATCGGCCAGCGGGTCAAACAGCTTGCCGAAGTCCGTGATCTGGTTCAGCTTCCGGGCAAGATACCCGTCCAGCATATCCGTCAGGCTGGCGGCGCAGAAGACTGCCAGGGCCGCCATTTTCTGTCCTTTGAAGAACAGGACGACGAACACGGGGATCAGGATGATCCGGAGGATCGTCAGCACATTGGGGATCGTCCAGACATTGGAAAACAGTTTGTGGATCTTCTCTTTCAAGAGTAAGGACTTCCTTCCGTAAAATGATATGTTAATCCTTTGCCCAGTTTAAGCTTCTTTCAACAGCCTTATGCCAGCCCTTCAGGTTCAGCAGCCTGGTGGCTTCATCCATTTTGGGATCAAACTCCAGGTCCTTCTGCCATACCTTCGCGGTTTCCTCCAGGCTGCTGTAGATTCCCGCGCCGAGGCCGGCCAGCAGTGCCGCGCCCAGTGCTGTTGTTTCCAGCACCCGCGGCCGCACCACCGGGATGTTTGTGATATCCGCCTGGAACTGCATCAGGAAACTGTTGGCGCTCGCGCCGCCGTCCACCTGCAGGCTTTCCGGCCTGCTGCCGCAGTCCGCGATCATCGCGTCCATCAGGTCCGCGCTCTGGTAGGCGATGGCTTCCAATGCCGCCCGGATAATATGGGCCCTGCCTGTACCCCGGGTCATGCCGACCAGTGTCCCCCGGCTGTACATATCCCACCAGGGGGCCCCCAGGCCCGTAAAGGCCGGCACGAGGTAAACCCCGCCGGTGCTCTGCACGGAACGGGCAATGCCTTCCGTTTCCGCCGCGTGATCAATGATCTTCAGTTCATCCCGAAGCCACTGGATGGTGGCTCCGCCCATGAACACGCTTCCCTCCAGGGCGTAGGTCGGCTTTCCGCCTATACGCCAGGCCATGGTGGTCAGCAGGCCGTGTTCGCTCATCACCGGCCGGTCGCCGGTATTCATCAGCATAAAGCAGCCGGTGCCGTAGGTGTTCTTGATATCACCGGTTTTCAGGCATGCCTGGCCAAAAAGGCTGGCATGCTGGTCGCCCGCCATGGCGGTCACCGGTATCGCCCGTCCCAGGATCGCGGGATCCAGCATACCAATCGGTCCGGCTGTATCCACCACCCGGGGCAGGCAGGCCTTCGGGATGCCCAGCAGCTTCAGCAGGTCGTCATCCCAGTCCTGCGTCCGCAGGTTAAACAGCATCGTCCGGCCGGCGTTGGTCGCGTCGGTCACATGCGGCCTGCCTTCCAGCAGGTTCCAGCACAGGAAGCTGTCAACCGTACCGAAGCACAGCTCGCCTTTTTCCGCCCGGTCTGTCAGATTGTAATAATCCAGCAGCCATTTCAGCTTGGTTCCGGAGAAATAGGCGTCCGGAACCAGACCGGTCTTTTCCCGGATCATATCCCCGCAGCCGTCCGCCACAAGCCGGTCCACGATCTGGCTGGTGCGCCGGCACTGCCATACAATCGCGTTGCCAACACACTCGCCGGTTTTCCGGTCCCAGAGGAAGGTGGTCTCACGCTGGTTGGTGATGCCGATCGCCGCAATATCCGCCGCGTTCACACCGCTCAGGCGCACTGCTTCCCGCAGGGCTGAAATCTGGCTGTCCAGGATGTCCTTCGGATCGTGTTCCACCCAGCCCGGTTTCGGATAATACTGGGGGAATTCTTTGTTGAAGGCGGACAGGATCTCTCCGTCTTCGGTAAAGATCACTGCCCTGGAGCTGGTTGTTCCCTGATCAAGCGCCGCCAGAATCTTCTTCATTGCCGGCCTCCTCTTCCAGTCCGACTCCTGTTTCAATCTTGATACCGTATACGTAAGATGTTCCCTTGCCCGTTGTGCCGATGACCATGATATCGTCATAGGCCGCGGGGGATGCCTCAATCTGGGCTTTCAGCTCGCAGGTGTCCACCAGGCTGCCGTTCCGGCCGTCCAGCAGGTGGATCTTGCCGTTCTGTTCGCACTGGATGATCCAGCCGTTTCCGTCCTTGTCATAAACCGCGATCGGAGAGGATTCGCTGCGGCTGGACAGTCCGAAGGCCCAGACGATGTTCCCTGTTTTCTTTTCAAGCGCGATCAGCGCCGCGGGAGCGTCACCGGACAGACCGAGCCGGCTCCTGCCTTCATCTGAAAGGCCGGTCACCGTGTAGTAAACCAGATCGCTCAGCCTGTTCTGTCCGATCACCGGGGAGGCCTTGGCACCGACGTCTTCCTTATCCTTCTTGCCCTTGTGCACGCCGATGTCCACGCTCCAGGCCTGCTTGCCGCTCAGCGCGTCATACCGGCGGATCTGGATGTTGCTGTCTCCCTTTTTCCGGTTATTCAGCATATTCGCCGTATACAGGCTCAGTTCCCGGTTGTCATCAATCGTTGTTTCAGTCTGTTCTGCGTCTTCCGCTTCTTCTGTTTCGGCCGTTTCCGCTTCTCCGGCTTCCCCTTCCTCTTTTTCAGTCAGGTCCAGGGCGATTGCCGCCATAACGGAGTCTCCCGTATCCACAGCCCAGACCGGTTTCAGGAAGTCCGTATCCACACACCGCAGGATGCCGCCCATATCCGCGTAGAAGACGTATTTGTCATATGCCGCAATGGAGGATTCCACCGCCATCAGCGCTGTGCTCTTCTGGCCCTTGGCCTTGGAGGTCATCACGGTGATGGACGGGGAAATGCTCATCACATTGGCATTGTAGTCAAAATTCGTGTTCAGGGCTTCCAGGTACAGCATACCGTTTGAGCCGGCAGTGATCAGCGTTTCAGTGGTCCAGTCAATCAGCGCCGACGTCTCGAAGCTGCCCACGTCATTCAGCGGACGGTGGTACTTTCCGTCCAGGCCGTCCAGGAGCTTCAGTTCCTTCTGGGAATACAGGTTATACTGCCGCAGGCCGATCTTGCCCGTCTTGACTTTCATCTTCCGGGCAAACTGTCCAACGCTCATGAAAGGAGCTCCGCCGGGATGTAAACTCGGGGTTCCGCGCATGGGATAACCCAGTTTGATGCTGTTACGCGTGATTGAGCCGTCCTTCAGGTCCAGGAAGCGGATGTTGCCGTCCATTCCGGCAATGATCACTTCCTTCAGGCCGCTCTTTTCCTGTTTCGACTGGAACAGGTTGCTTCCCGTGCGGACTTCTTTACTCCACAGGGCGATAGCAGGCTGGCCCGTCCAGCCGTAGCCGTAATAGGTCGTGTTTGTGCCGCGGGCGCTGCCGCTCTCTTCATCCCAGATCACTGAAAGCTTCGTCGGGGCCCCGTCCAGGGTACCGACAGCGGCGTTCCGGCGGAAGTTATCGCCCCGGAACGTCAGTACTCCGAGTTTTTTCCCGCCACGGTAGTATCCGTCAGCTTCCGGCATATGGATCAGTTCCTTGGCCGGCCTGCTGTATGATTTTTCCTTCTTGGTGTTGCTGGTATAAACCGTTGTGCTGGTGATCAGCGACGGATCCGCTTCAGCAGCCGCTTCCACCTTCATCGGCGGAGTTGCTGTCGGCTTCGGGGTTGCAGGCGCCGGCGTTTCTGTCGGCTGTATCGTCCGCAGTTCAGCGATTACCGGCACATCCTCATCCGGTTCATCTGCTGATCCTTCGTTCAGTCCCTCTTCCGGTTCGTCTTCAGGTTCGTCCTCCGGTTCCCCTTCAGGCTCGCCCTCCGGCTCTCCTTCCGGTTCGTCGTCTCCGGCGGCCGTTCCGTCAGCCGCTTCCCCGTCACCGGTCAGTTCTCCCTCCGCTTCCGCAGCCGCTTTGGCAGCCTCCGCGTCGGGATCATAGTAATCATCATCTTCCTCCGGATTGGCACCGTCATAAAGGTCAGCCGCGGCTTCGCCTGTTCCGTCTTCGCCGTCAGCCGGAGGCTCTGTGTCCTCACCGGAGCTGCCTTCTTCCGGTTCCACTGTTGTCAGCGGCGCGATCACGTGAATCGGTGTAGTGTACTCGGTGTTATACCACAGGTCATCACCGGCCCGGTGAACCTGAAGGGTTACCGTACCGTCAAAGCCGGTTTCTATATGGAGTTTGATGCCCCATTCCATGGCATCTGTATTGGAGGCAACCACAGTCTCTGTATCCAGGGCCCTGTCACCGTCCGCGTACAGGCGGACCATGTCCACGTCCTTTTCGGTTGTCACCGCAAAGCTCAGGTCTGCCGGAGCTGTCAGGCCTTCTGTCTCCGGTTTGACCACGTAATCAATCACCCTGGGAGCTGTCCGGCGGACCGTCGCGTCCCTCTTGTTTTTGTTCCGGATGATCATCACACCTGCCATGACAAGGCCGGCAATGATCAGCAGCGCCACAACGATCCGCAGCAGCTTATGCTCCGGACGGTCCTGTATGGGGGCTCCGCTGTTCTCTGTGCGGAAAGGCTGGCTCCGTTTTTCAAGATAGGCTTTGGCGTCACGGGAATAAAGCTGTTCCCGGATCGTTTCCTGCGTGGGGATCTGCTGGGTCATATCATCGCTCATCCGTCCGGGAGCATAGCCCACCCGTACCCGCGGTGACCTGCCCTGCTGGTTTCTTTCGGGAGCAGCCGTCCGTGCGTTTGCGTTCACATTGCCCTGCGGCCTCGGCCTGGGCCGGGGATTCACCGGCCGTTCGGTCTGGATCGGTTTCCTGGGCGGCGCAACCTGCGGACGGGTACCCGGCCGCTTTGCTTCCGGCCTGGCCGTTCCATACGGCGCTGCCGCCATGCGGCGCGCTTCCGGAGGCACCCGGCTGTCCGCCTCCTGTCCGATGACAGGTGTCTCTTCTTTTATTTCTCCGGCGGATGTCTCTTCCTTCGTTTCCGCAGCAGGAGAAACGGGAGAATCATCAGATTCTTCCGGAATTTCACTTTCTTCCGGCTTGTCATTCACTTCCGGCAGATCAGCCGCGGCCTCTTCAGGCATGGCCGCTTCTTCCGGCAGATCCGGCTCTTCCGGTACGGCCGGCGTCTCCGGTTCTGCGGGCGTTTCCGGTTCGCTCTTCACAACCGGCCTGCGGAATATATTGGGGTCATACCGGATTTCCGGTTCTTCCGCCGCATTCTTTGCGTCCGGCGCTTCCGGGACTGCCTGGTCCGGTTTCCTCCGGTGCCTGCGCTGGGCGTTCATATCTGTATATAGATTCTGACCGTCACGATTCCATTTATCCAATCTCGTCTTCTCCTTTTCTGCAAAGTTTCCGACAGCATATATTATATCTGAAAGCGCTTCTGTTCTCAAGTCCCGTACCGGTTGCCATTTCCTCAGCGCCCTTATATAATACGGTCACGGACAGTTTTCTGTTTCCGTTTCCCCTATATCTTCTCCAAAAGTTGGCTGTTAGCTTCCCAAACATATCATTATGCATTGTGAATTGTGAATTATGAATTGTACTTTATGTCCCCGCCAATGCGGCGCTGACCGGTCCAGGCAGCCGGGTTTCTGCGGTCTGGGTGAGGATATGCTCATTGCCCGTATTGCCCCGCACCTGTGGGAGGAACCGCCTGTTTCGGGTGCCCGCGGCACCGGCGCGGTTTTCTTTTCCGGATGCACCCTCCGCTGTGTCTATTGCCAGAACGGAGACATTTCCCACCGGAATGAAGGCCGTCCTTTTACCCCGCGGGAATTGTCAGACGCCTTGAAGCGCCTGACGGATCTCGGCGTTCACACCCTGTCGTTCATCACCGGAACCCCTTTTATTCCCCGGATCCTGGAAGCGCTGGAACTCTGGCGCCCGCCCCTCCCGCTCGTCTGGAACACCTCCGGTTATGAAACAGTGGAAACCCTTCGCCGGCTGGAAGGCGTCATCGACGTATACCTTCCGGACCTGAAGCATTTCAGCCAGCGGGCCGGACGGGTATGCGCCGGTGCGCCGGATTACTTTACTGCCGCCTCCGCCGCGCTGAAGGAAATGTGCCGCCAGACCGGCACCCCGGTTTATGATGAAGACGGCATCATGCTCCGCGGCACCCTTGTCCGCCATCTGATCCTGCCCGGTTTTACCTCCGAAAGTCTGCGTCTCCTCACCTGGATCCGGGATGAACTGCCAGCAGGTACCCCTGTCAGCCTGATGCGGCAGTATATTCCCTGCAACAATGTATCCGTGCCCGGTCTGGACCGTCGGATCACGGAAAAAGAGTATAACCGGGTACGGGACCATATGCTGGCCCTGGACCTTCCCGGCTTCCTGCAGGAGCCCGACTCCGCCGACCGGGATTTCATTCCGCTGTTCAATCAGGACGAAAGCTTTGTTTAAATCCCATTCCGAAACAAAGGAGTGTGCGTTTGCACACTCCTTTCAGTATTTCATTCTGCATTCTTCATTCTGAATTCTGCATTGCCAAAGTGAAAAGGCTTGACGATGTCAAGCCTTTTTCACTTTAGGCACATGGTATTCATACTTGTTGTCAAAATCAAACCGGACAGATTCCGGCGGGGCTTCCAGCAAAGCGGGATCATCCATGTATTTGATCATGGAGGCGAAGAACGCCGAATAGTGGGCGCCGGAGCACATCCGCTCATCCGCCGTCATGCCCAGCGGCAGCCAGCGCTTCATCCTCGTCTTGCCTTCGCTGTCCGTAATGGCTTCCTTCAGGATGTTGCCCATGCCGATAAACATGCTCACACTGCCGAAGTTATAGATGTGATGCCATACATGGTTCAGGCCGATGGACGCGTTGTTCGTGATGAACAGGCCGCTGTAGAAGGGCAGTTCCCGGATCAGGAATCCCGGTGCGAGGCCGTAACGGTCCAGCAGCCGATACAGTCCCACAATGCCTGTGGCCAGGCCGGGGATCTTCAGCAGGGCACCTGCCAGCTTGGTGAGGAAAGCATCGTCTTCCTCTTCCCGGATCTTCTCCTGGGCGGCGATCATCCGGTCCCGTACGTCAAAGATCGTATCTGTCAGGTCAAACTCGATCCGCGCCGTCACTTCGTTGCTCTCATTGTTCTGGGGATCCTTCAGGACCACGTAGGAAATGGAGCAGTTGTTCCGGGCATAGTATTGTTTGTTGAAAATATACCGGTTCAGTTCAGGCAGCTGGCTGACCGACCGGACATAAGCGGCGGCGATGATCTGCATAAAGGTGATCTTTTCGCCCTGCCGGTTCTTCTCGGCGATATACCGGGCCGCCTTTTCATAGTCCATTTTGTGCTGCAGGAACACCTGCGCGTCGCAGCGCATGGGCATCAGGTAAGGAGTAATCTGCACAATGGGGTCTACGTCCCTCAGACGTTTTCCATCCGGTCTGAAACCAAACATACCGATGCCCTCCCTTTATTCCTTAAAACAGGCCAGTAGCCTTTTCCAGCGCTTCCTGCTGCGCGTGAAGGAGTTCCTCAAACTGCCTGCGGTATTCCACCGCGGTTTCCTTCAGGGCGGCAACTTCCTTCTCCAGACCTTCCCGCTCTTCAGCCAGGCCGTTCAGGCGCTCACTCGCTTCGGTTTCAGCCTTCAGGCGGATCGCTTCCGCGTCTTCCCGGGCTTTACGGATGGTTTCTTCCTTCACGGTTGCGGCCATTTCCAGGATCTCCCGGAATTTGCCTTCATCTTCTTTGCTGATCCCGTTGTTTTCGGTCTCAGGTGCCGTGGGTCTTACGATCGTGGTCTTCTGGCGCAGGTCCTGGATTTCATTGTTCAGTCTGTCCAGTTCTTCACAGATCAGGTCCAGGAAGCCGTCCACCTCGTCCCGGTTGTAACCTCTTGCTTCAATGGTAAACTCCTTGTCCGCAATGATATCGGCCGTGATTCTTTCCATGCTCGTATCCTCCTTCCGGCTCATAAATTATTCATTGTTCATTATTCATTGATTCAGAATCAGCGATTCTGAATCAGAACCCGTATCCTCCGAAGCTGCCATAGGCTCCGGCAGCCACCGGCATCGTTCCGGTATACGGATTATATCCCTGCAGCTCGCCGTTGCGTGCCGCGTTCCATTCCACCGTGTTTGACCCGTTCCGGCGTTCACGCCGGCCCGGATAGGGCGCTTCCGCCGCCGCAGCCGGCGGCACCCACGCGGACATTACGTCCGGCTGCCGCAGCATTTCCGCGGCTGCCGGCTGTTCCGGCAGGATCTTCACGCCTTCCGGCGCGATCACCACAATACGTGCGCCTGCCAGCAGACGGACAGAGCAGCCAAGGGTGAAGGCCGCGCCCGCCAGCATATCCTGGCAGCGCATGCTCTCGCTCTCATTGGCGATGGCATCCAGCATCACGATCAGGGTTTCCCCGTCTTTCATGCACTCAATCGCTTCATAGCAGCTCTTCAGGCCGGTCAGGGTAATGATATGCTCCACATGATACTGCGCGTGGTCCATTCTCGGTTCCATGCCGGGCATATAGGAAATATTATCCCTGCCGCCCTGCATATAGCTGGTCTGTCCGCTGAAGCTGCCCTTGCCGACATAGTCCTGCGCGGGCATCTGTTCCTGCGTACGGAAATATCCGGTTCCCTGCTGCTGGCCGTAAACCGTCTGATTATAGGCGGTCTGGTTGTAGGCAGTCTGCCCGTAGGCAGTCTGGTCATACGCGGTCTGACCGTAAGCTGTCTGGCCGAAAGCAGTCTGCTGTTCGTAACCGCCGTAGTTCACGGGCGGATTCATTCCGGTAAACCCTGTATGTACATAAAGGGGATCCTGGCCGGCACCCTGCGCCTGGGGCATTCCGCCCTGCTGGGGTTCCGCCGACTTTTTCCGAAGCGGGCGGTAATGACTGGTGCCTCCGTCCGGCCGGCGGGTAATATCCGCCGACACCCGGGAAAAGACCCCTTCAATACTCTTCATCAGATCTTTCAGTGCCATCTGCATTTCCTTTCTTTTGCCCCGTCAACCGCGGGGTCCGAATATCGCGCTTCCTACGCGAACCATGGTCGCTCCGTGAGCCGCCGCCAGCTGGTAGTCACCGGACATTCCCATGCTCAGCTCTTCCATGGCGGCTCCGCTCAGATTCCTGTCTTTCAGGCGATCAAACAGTTCCCGTGTCCGCGCGAACAATCCGTCAAGATATTCCCGGTCTTCCGTCAGCGGCATCACCGCCATCAGGCCCCGGATCTCCAGTCCCTCCAGGGGAGCGATCTTTTTCAGGAACGCTTCCGTTTCTTCGAAGGGAACCCCGCCTTTCTGTTCTTCCCCGGCAGGGCTGATCTCCACCAGGACCGGCATCCGCTTTCCGGCGGCCAGTGCCCGGTTATGAATCTCCATGGCCAGCGGTTCGCTGTCCACGGACTGGATCATACATACGTCTCCGACAATCTGCTTTACCTTGTTCCGCTGAAGGCGGCCGATCAGGTGGATCCGGAAGCTGTCCCGGAGCGCCGGCAGTTTGGTCAGCAGCTCCTGCACCCTGTTTTCGCCGATCTCCGTGATCCCCATCTCCGCCAGCGGCAGGATCTCCTCCGCGCTGTGGGTCTTGGTCACAGCGATCAGCTTCGGAACGGGATACCGGCCGTTCGCGGCCTCCTCCAGTTCCTGCCGTACCAGCGTAACCCTGCGTTCCAGTTCCTCCCGGGTCATGGATTCCATGTCCTCCTCACCAGAACAGTTTTACCGTCTGTCCTTCATAGATCGTATCCGGCTGGATCGGGGAGATATAAACCATCCCGTCCCGCTTGTCCACAACATTCACGGGGATAAAGAACGGATAATCTCCGTCCAGCACCACCACGCCGGGCATATTGTCCTGCGTCCAGATCGCCTGGGGCGGAACCATGAGGCTGGTCACGTTGTCACCCAGGACGCCTGTGCATGTACGGATATACATAACCGGCTGGACATCGGACATGACCTCAAGCTGTACCTCCAGCTCTCCGCCCGTCCGGGTAAAGCTCAGCACCCTGGCGCGAACCATCGTATCCTTGAAGTTTTCCAGCTTCAGTTCGTATTCAGCGCCTTCCACCGGATTCCAGTTGTTGTCCCTGATCAGCATCAGCACAACCCAGTGCCCGTCCTTGATCAGGCGGTAAACGGTGGTCTTGCCCTTCAGGCTCAGATTGTCCGAAGGTTTCGCTCCGTTGATCATCGCCCGGACTTCCGCGGGACTGAACTCAGAGTAGTTGGACATCGTCAGCCCGTACTCGTAGCCGTCGGAATAGAAGCTTACCAGGCCTTCAGCCTTTGCGTCACACTGCTTTGTCCAGCTGGTGATCCGCTGAAGCTGGCTCTGCTCATCGTCATAGTAACGGCTCAGGCGCTGATCCTTGACATACAGTTCCCGAAGCCTTTCCTGCCGTTTCTTGATCGCGGCGGCAAGCTCCGTTTCCTGGTTATACATATTGCCCCTGGCGCCGGCGATCAGTTCCCTGACCTCCCGCGCGCGGGTCAGCACGTCAGCCTCCAGTTTTTCCATGTAGGCGTCAGTGCTCACCTGCTGCCTGAGCAGTTTAATCTGGTATTCCTTGATCTGGTCCCGGTAATCCTGCAGCACTTTCTGTTCCTTGGTGCTGTAGCTGGTGGAGTAAACGTTGCAGATCTTGGTTCCCTTTGTGACATAGCTTCCCTCTTCCGCCACGTAGCGCACGCTGGAAACCGTGTCCTCGTTATAAGGAATCTCATCCCGCACGATCAGGCAGTCACCCGTATACCGGGAACCGATCACACCGGCCTGGATCTGGGCGGAAGTCGGGTTCTGGGGGGCCAGCGCGGTGACAAGATACCAGACAGCAAACGCAAGCACCAGCACGATCAGCATGATCTGCGGCACACTCATTCGTTTGTTTTCCGGCGGCGTCGGCATTTGTACCGGCTCCGGAGGCATCATTTCATACACCCGCGTTTCCCCTCCTTCCCACAACAGAATATTATATCATGCGTATTCGCTCTTTGGCAAATTCAGCTCAGCGCAGCCATTCCGCGGGACGCACAACGGCTACGGGCGTTTCATCATTCGTTACTTCCAGTGTCATCAGGGCTTTCTCCCCGCTGATCCGCTTCTTTTCCGGGGTCGCGGTAGCCATGACAAACGCCATTCCGACCACTTTCACATTGAACTCCCGCATCAGTTCCACCATACCGCCGGCGGTTCCGCCGCCCTTGAGGAAGTCATCCACAATCAGCGCCTGCTGGTTTTCCTTCACCGCGCGGCGGCTCAGGCTCATGGTTTCAATGCTTCCGCTTCCGGAAACATAGTTGATGTTCACCGCGGATCCCTCATACACCCTGGAGGAATGGCGGGCGATCACCAGCGGGACACCCAGCGCGTTCGCCGTGGCGAAGGCAACCGGAATGCCCTTCGTTTCCATCGTCAGCACAAAGTCCGGCTGTGTGTCATAGTACTCGGTCGCGATGATCTCGCCCATGCGGTTCACGATCTCCGGCGTGGACAGGATATCGCTGTAATACAGGAATCCGCCCGGCAGGACCCGTTCCGTTCCGCTGAGCTTCTCGCACAGGTCTCCGATCGTCACGCGCGCCTTTTCCCGGCTGACCGTCGGGCGGTATCTCACGCCGCCGGCAGCGCCGGTCACGGTCTCCACTTCGCCCAGGTCGAAAGCTTTGGAAACCTGCTGCAGCAGGTCAACGTCCTCGCTCATCGTGGACTTCGCGGTACCAAACAGTTCACAAAAGCTGTTCAGTGTGAAAATCCTGTTCGGTGTCCCCGACAGCAGTTTCATCATGGCAGTCATTCGTTCATTCCGGCGGATTCTGTCCATATGCTGTATCTCCCCATCCCTGCTCCAGCAGCGTCCATAAATGCATAACCTTACAAATAAACAGTATACCACTTTTCCCGAATGATTTAAAGATTTTTTGCCGTATTGTTCGGAAAAAACAGAAAAGCCGGCCTTGTGAGGCCGGCAAATCTTCAGTTTCCATTCCGGTTCGGGGAGCTTACTCCTCCGCTGCCAGGAACGGTTTAATTTCCTCCAGCAGGTCGCTGCAGTCATCGCTGTAGATTTCCAGGGTGATAGGCTTTGACAGGTCCAGGGAGAAGATTCCGAGGATCGACTTGGCATCAACCACATGGCGCCCTGCACGCAGATCCATCTCATACGGGTAGCGCGCAACGATGTTGACGAAGTTGTTTACATTCTCGACCAGGCTCAGTCGGATCAAAGCGGACTTCACGGCAAAGCACCTCCTTTGTTTTTTGTCCGTCACCGGAACAATTCCGGTGAGGGTTCATATCATACAGCATTTCGATATCGGTTTCAATTTCCTGTCCGGACGTTTCCAGACCGGATTGTCCATCAGTCAGCTGACTGGGTGGCTTCCTTGTCCCGGATCCGAAGCATCAGCGTGTTCTCTTCCTGATCCCAGACCGCTTCTCCCTTCAGGGCGGAAGCCAGGAACTGGGCATTGATGAAGTGGCCTTCCGTGGCGAAGTCGTAATCGTCTTCCTTCATGGAGATCTCCATGCCGTCCACCGACGCGGAGCAGCCCTTGTCCTCGTTATACAGGACCAGGGTATATCCCGCGGCTTCCAGCACAACGGAACCCACGCCGTCATCCGTCAGCTGCCATCCGTCCACGCACTCGCACAGGTCATCCAGGCTGACGCGGATCTTGTTTTCGTTCTGGCTCAGGCGCGGCCGGGTTGTGACCGGAACGCCGTCTTCCATCACCATGAATTCCAGCGGGCCATCTCCCTCGTTCAGGGCAACGTTACCGCTGACCGGTTCATAGAAGTCCGCGTCCAGATCCACGTTTTCAACCACTTCCGGAATATCCTCATCCGTTGCCGGGGCGGTTTCGGTTTCCTGAACCGCTTCTGTTTCCGCCGGCACGGCGGTTTCTTCGGCCGGAGCTTCTGTCTCAGGCGCATCCGTCACAGGGGCGTCTGTCTCGGGGGGGACAGTTTCAGGAGCCGCGGTCTCGGAGGCAGGGGGTGTTTCCGGCGCATTCGTGGCTTCCGGCGGAGCGGGTGTCACTTCCGGCGCGGCGGTCTGTTCCGGATTCGGAACGATCTGGTCGTTTTCAAACAGGTTGGTCTGCGTCGCCCGTCCGGCAATGCCGTCGGCCTTCAGGCCGTTGTAATACTGGAATTTCTTAACTGCGTTATAGGTTTGCCGTCCGTAGGCTCCGTCCGCGGAATCATCCGGCAGGTATTTCAGCTCGATCAGTTTTTCCTGCAGTTTTTTGACTTCCTTGCCCTTGGTCCCCATGGTCAGGTTGTGATAACCCTTCGTGTTCGGCGTAATGGTAGGCACCGGGAAGGGCGTGATCTTCTCCGTCTCCTTCTCCTTTGCCTTCGGCGCCGCGGTGATGGTTTCACTGCCCTTTTCGACAGTGTCCGTAGTCTCCACGATCGCCGTATCCTGAACGGGACTCGGGATGGGCGTCTCCTTCGGAGCGGCCGTGCTCTGCACCGCCAGCGTTAACGTCGCCGACATGTATATCAGCAGGGTCCTCATTAAATCCATACGTGCCACTCCTCCGTCCTATATGCTGTTACCTTTTCAAATTATTATATCAAACCGCGGCTCTGATGACAATAGATGTTTTGTATGATACAATCAGGCGTCGGCAGTCTGAAATTCCGGAATCAGGAATTCAGGAATATAACGAATCATCACCTGCATATCTTTCACGTAAATCATCTTTTTTCGGTGCTGATATCAAACCTCACCAGACACCCGGTTCATGCATATAAATGATGAATTGTGAATTATGAATTACTGTTAACAGCGGAGCGTATGTATGGAACAGCTTGAAGCAACCATCGAGGGAACCGTCTTCCGGAATGAGGAAAACGGCTGGACCGTCCTTACCGTCCGTTCAGGCCGGTCTGAGGTCACTGTCACCGGTTCCCTGCCGGAACTCAGCCCCGGCGAGCAGGCTGTCTTCACCGGCGAATGGACTGAGCACCGTACCTACGGCCGCCAGTTCCGCTGCGTCTCCTGTGAACTGAAAACGCCCACAACACTCCTGGGTATAGAACGTTTCCTCGGCAGCGGCCTCATCCACGGGGTAGGTCCTTCCACCGCTACGCTGATCGTTGCCGCCTTCGGCGAGGATACCCTTACCATCCTTTCCGAGCATCCCGAGCGGCTGAGCGAGGTCAAGGGGATCGGCAAAAAGCGCGCCGCCATGATCGCCGAAAGTTTCCTGGAGCAGCAGAGCACCCGCCGTGCCATGATCTTCCTCCAGTCCTACGGCATCTCCCCCGCCCTGGCCATCCGGATCAGCCGCCATTATGGCGACCGTACACCGGAGATGATCCGAGAAAATCCCTACCGCCTCTGCGATGACCTGGAGGGTGTCGGTTTCAAAACAGCCGACCGGATCGGCCTGTCCCTGGGGATTCCGCCTGAAAGTGAAGACCGCGTCTGTTCCGCCATGAAATACATCCTGCGTGACGCCGCCGCGGTTTCCGGCCATATCTACCTGCCGGAGCAGGAACTCTGTTCCTCCTCCGCGTCTTTGCTCAACGTTCCCCTGTCGCTCTGCCAGCAGGCGCTGCGCGGCCTGCTGGTTTCCGGCGCCCTTCTGTCCGAATCGGATGATCCGGACACCCGCCGGATCTACCTGCCGTACTACTGGCACGCGGAGCAGGAGGTCGCCCTCATGATCCGCCGCCTGATGACCGCCGCTTCCGCCGATAAATACGCGGGTGTTTCCCGCGCCATCACGTCTTTTGAAAAGAGCCGCGGAATCACTTTTTCCCCCACCCAGCGCAAGGCCATCGCCGGCGCGCTGGAAAACGGCGTCTTTGTCATCACCGGCGGCCCCGGCACCGGCAAGACCACCATCATCAACTGTATCCTGGAGCTGCTCTCGAAGGAGCATGAAACCGTCCTGTGCGCGCCGACCGGCCGTGCCGCCAAGCGCATGAGCGAGGCCACCGGGGCCGAAGCCCGCACCATCCACCGCCTGCTGGAATACAGCGGTGAGCAGGGTGCCTTCACCCGCACCGAAGACAATCCGCTGGATACGGACTGCGTCATTGCCGATGAAACCTCCATGATCGACCTGGTGCTCATGCGGGCCCTCCTCAAGGCCATCCGTCCCGACACCCGCCTGATCCTCGTCGGTGACGCGGACCAGCTGCCCAGCGTCGGCGCCGGCAATGTACTGGGGGATATCCTTGACAGCGGGGAAGTTCCCTGCGTCCGCCTCACGGAGATCTACCGCCAGAGCGGCGAAAGCCATATCGTCCTCAACGCCCACCTGATCAACAGCGGAAAAATGCCCATCCTCAACGAAAAGGGCACCGATTTCTTCTTTGAGCGAAAGACTGCCCTGGCGGACGCGGCCCAGAGCATCACGGCCCTGGTCACCTCCCGCCTGCCCGGCTACCTGCACTATCCGGAAAAGGACCGCCTGGCCCTTTCCGTCCGGAACATCCAGGTCCTGGCCCCTTCCCGCAAGGGGGAATGCGGCGTCAACGCCCTTAACCTGCGCCTGCAGGAAGTCCTGAACCCGCCGTCCCCGGACAAGCCGCAGCTCCTCTGGGGAGAGATTCTCTTCCGTCTTGGCGATAAGGTGATCCAGACCCGGAACGACTACCGGCTGCCCTGGTATCGGAAAACCCCGGAAGGCATTGAGGAAGGCGCCGGTGTCTTCAACGGGGATGTGGGCTTCATCACCGCCGTGGATCCGGAAAACCAGACACTGACCGTCCGCTTCGACGAAGACCGGGATGTCACCTATGAAACCGGGGACCTGGAAGACCTGGAACCCGCCTACTGCCTCAGCGTGCACAAATCCCAGGGCAGTGAGTTCCCGGTCATCGTGATGCCGGTGACCCCCGGCCCGCCCATGCTGCTTACCCGCAACCTGCTTTATACCGCCCTGACCCGGGCAAAAAGCCTGGTGGTGCTCGTCGGCATGGAGTCCGTCATCCGCCGCATGGTGGAGAACGACCATGTGATCCGCCGCTATACCACCCTGGCCCGGCGGCTCATTGATACCGGGGAGCTGGTCCGATGAGTTCCCGTAAATTTGAAAAATGGCTCTTTGGCAAGTGGGGGCCTTTGGAAAAAGCGCTTGCCGCCTGGGGCCGGGATGTGATCTGGCCCGAGAATGTTTTGTGCTGCGCCTGCGGCCGGGCAACGGACGGAGGCGCGCTTTGCGCTGCCTGCCGTGATTCCCTCCGGTACAATGGCCTTTTCTATGCCTGGCGGGAAAAGGAACTGCAGCCAGGACTGACCGTCTGGTCCCTCCGTCCCCATGACGGCGTTCCCCGCCAGCTGATCATCCGGCTCAAATACGGCGCGGAGGCCCGGGCAGCCGGTGTGCTCGCGGACCTGCTCCTGCCCCTGCCGGATGACGTTGTTTTTCCGCCGGATACCGTTGTCACCTGGGTCACCATGCCGGAATCCCGCCGCCGGGACCGGGCTGTTGATCACGGGAGACTGCTGGCGGAAGCCTTTGCCGAAAAGCTGTCCCTGCCCTGCCGCCAGCTGCTGCTTCGGCGGGACCGGTTTGAAAAACACCAGGTCGGCCTCAGCGCCGGGCAGCGTGCCGCTAACCTGAAAGGCGCTTTCCGGGCCAAAGAACCCATTTCTTTTCCCGTGCTTATCGTGGATGACGTACGCACCACAGGCACCACCCTGTGCCGCTGCGCCGATGCTTTGCATGCCGGCGGCGCGGAAAAGATTTTTGCCCTGACCGTCACAGCCCGAAAATGATTGACATAAAAGCCCTTTCAGCGGTATTATAAGCGTTAGTCTGCTATGTACGATCAATGGAGGAACGCCTGTGCTTGAATGTATTGTGACAAAGTTCGGCGGCAGTTCGCTGGCCAATGACGAACAGTTCCGCAAAGTGCGGAGCATCCTGGAGCTGGAACCCACCCGCCGTTACCTGATCCCCAGCGCCCCCGGAAAGCGCTACAAGGAAGACGATAAAGTCACTGATCTGCTGTATCAGTGCTACGATCTTGCCACCGAAGGCAAGTCCATCGCCGAGCCTTTTTCCCGTATCCGGGATCGCTATCTGTCCATCGCCCGCGGCCTGCATCTGAAGGTGGATATCGCCTCCAAGCTGGACGAGGTGGAACAGGGCATCTCCGGCGGCAAGGGCAAGGACTGGTGCGCCAGCCGCGGTGAGTACCTCTGCGGTATCCTCATGGCTGACTACCTGGGATGGCGTTTCGTGGATCCCTATGACGGAATCATCTTCCGCGAAAACGGCACCCTGGATGATGAGAAAACCCAGGAAAAGCTTTCCGCCCTCCTGAAGGACGGCGAGCCTTCCGTTGTGCCCGGTTTCTACGGTTCCAAGGAGAACGGCGAAGTCTGCACTTTCTCCCGCAGCGGCAGTGATATCACCGGCGCCCTGGTTGCCCGCGCGGTCAATGCCGATGTGTATGAAAACTGGACCGACGTTTCCGGTTTCCTGATGGCGGATCCCCGGATCATTGACAACCCGGCGGAAATCTCCTCCATCACCTACAAGGAACTCCGGGAGCTGAGCCACATGGGCGCTTCCGTCCTGCATGAGGACGCCATGTTCCCCGTGCACAAGGCCGGCATCCCCACCAACATCCGCAACACCAACAAGCCGTATCATCCCGGCACCATGATCAGCAAGAACGCTCCCAACGAGATCTCCGTTCCCACGATCACCGGTATCGCCGGCCACAAGGGATACAGCGTTATCTCCGTGGAAAAGAGCATGATGAACAGCGAGGTCGGTTTCGGCCGCAAGGTTCTGCAGGTCCTCGAGAATTACGGCGTGTCCTTTGAGCATATGCCCACCGGTATCGACAGCATGTGCGTCGTGGTGAACAGCTCCTCCCTGGAGCCCCACCGCACCGATATCCTCCGGGAGATCGAAAACCTGGTCAACGGCAGTGGCAGCGTCTCTGTCAGCGACAACATGTCCATCATTGCGACCGTCGGCCGCGGCATGGTGCATAACTGCGGCACCGCCGCCCGTCTCTTCTCCGCCATGAGCCGTGCCCGCATCAACGTGCGGATGATCGACCAGGGCTCCAGCGAGCTGAGCATTATCGTCGGTGTCAATGACAACGACTTCGAAGCCACCATCCACGCCATTTATCATGAATTTGTAGGATAAACATATGATTATTACGCCTGCGGAAATCCGCAGGCGTTTTTCTTTTCCTCACTTCTTGCCGGAAAAACCCCTGATGTTATATAATATATTGTTGTTATTTGATGTTTCCCCGCCGCGGCAGAGATTATTCATTGTGCATTGATTAAGTCTCCCCCACAGTAGTAGAAACCCGTTCGCCAAAGTGTCATTTCGACCGGAACGCAGTGGAGCGGAGAAATCTCCCCCGCCGCCGCGGTCATTGTTGAGCAACTGTCCAAATCTTTGATTTGGGTAACGGTTGCCATGCTACAGCTGTCAAAAGGCGTTTCAGCCTTTTGGTAACAGCGATCGCAGAATTCTGAATTCTTAATTCTTAATTAAATTCCGGAGGTGCTGTATGAGAGTTCTCGTAACCGGATACGCCGGTCAGCTCGGCTGGGACACCGTACGCCAGCTGGAGGCCCGGGGCATTGAATGCCGCGGCGTCGACATGCAGGATTTTGACCTGACCGACGGCCAGGCCGTCAAAAACTATGTACAGGAGTTCCGCCCGTCCGTCATTGTCCATTGCGCTGCCTATACCGGCGTGGACAAAGCGGAGTCGCAGCCTGAAATCTGTGCCGCCGTCAACGGCATGGGTACGGTTAATGTGGTCCGGGCCGCCCTCAGCGTAGGTGCGAAACTGGTGTTCATCTCCACCGACTATGTTTTCCCCGGCACCGGGGATAAGCCCTACCAGGTGGATGATCCCTACGGCCCCCAGAACGTCTACGGCATGAGCAAGGTTCAGGGCGAGGACGCCGTCCGCTCCCTGATGACCCGCTACTTCATCCTTCGCACCAGCTGGGTCTTCGGCAAAAACGGCCACAACTTCGTCCGCACCATGCTGCGCCTCGGTGCTGAGAAAAAGGAGATCCGCGTGGTCAATGACCAGATCGGATCCCCCACCTATACCCAGGACCTCGCCCGCGTCATCTGCGATATGATCATCACCGACAAATACGGCATCTATCATGTCCGCAATGAAGGTTTCCTGTCCTGGTATGATTTCGCGAAGATGATTATGGAGAAGGCCGGCCTTCCCTGTCGGGTCATTCCGGTTCCCTCCTCCGAATATCCCACCCCCGCCAAGCGGCCTCTCAATTCCCGCCTGGACGGTTCCAAGCTTGCCGAATCCGGCTTCACTCCCATGCCCACCGTGGAAAATGCCCTGGACCGGTACCTGGAAGAGATCAAAGACGAAATCCATGCCTGATAAACACTTCAGGATCAGGCAGCGCTCCGGATCAAACGATCCGGAGCGCTGTTTTTATATCATTTGGAACGTTTCTGTTTGACTCAGTTTCTTGACAGAATATATTACTAATAGTAATATTCCTATTAGCAACACAGGAAAGGAGCACTGACGATGGAAAACATGATCCTCAGCCTGCTTATTCTGAAAGCCATGACGATCTATGAAATGCGCACCTATATACAGCAGAATCTTTCCACAGTTTGCAGTGACAGCCTTGGAAGTATGCAGACTGCAATCAGGAAACTTCTGGACAAAGGATATGTTTCCGTAACCGAATATGTGGACAATAATACCCTGAAGAAGCAGTACAGCCTCACACCCGAAGGCGTGTACTATTATAAAGATTGGGTGGGAACTCCGATCAACATCCAAAAGATGAAGAGCATGGAGGAGGGGAAGTTTTTCTTCCTTGGAATCGCCCCCGGCAAGAAAAGAGTCGCGTTCCTTAAATCGTTCATTTCCGATCTGGAGGACGAGTACAGGAAACTTCTTGTCATTAAAGACTGCGTTGATAAAACCCAGAAAACCGCGATAGAAAGAAACACCAGACGAATAAAGGAAGACCCCGGCCTTGTCAGCAACCTGCTGGAGGTTTCCGGAGAAAAGTCCGTTGAACAGGCTGTCACCAACATAGACAATTACCAGCTCTACATGCTGGAGTATGGGTTGGAGAGAGTGAAGACAGATTTGGAGTTTTATAAGAAAATCCTGAAACGCGAACTGAAGGAAGATTCGTTATGAAAAAAGCAGCAGGAAACAGGAAGGTGAAACGCGTGATGATTGCGATCGTAATCGTGGCTGTGGTAATCGTGGCCCTTAAGTTTATATTGTTCCCGCCGGTAAAAGAGATTCCTGTCACAGGGAAATACCAAGTCACTTCCGAAGATTACTGGGTGAATGAAGACAAGGCAGATCCCTATTCCGGGAAGGACAGCAAGAGGCAGCTTCAGGTCAGAAGATGGTATCCCGTTGATTGTACCGAAGAAAAGTCGGTTATTGTGGCGTCTCATGGATCCTGCGGAACAATAGATAACAACGTGAGTCTTTATCGGGAACTGGCAAGCCACGGATACACAGTCCTTGCGGTAGCTCACCCCGGTCAGGCGGCATGGGTCAGATATGAAAATGGCAGGAAAAGCGGCCCAAGCATGGACTTTTTAAAGGAAATGTCTGCCCTGAAACCGGATGAGGATCCTGAGAAGGCCTATGAAGTTTTCCATAAGTGGATGGAAATCAGAACCGATGATCTGAATGCGGTCATGGATGACTGGACAGCAAAAGCCGGAGCATCTCAGTTTATCGCTGAAGGGCATTCCCTCGGCGGGTCGGCGGCATATGCCATGGCCAGGATCAGGAATGACGTGGTCGGTGTTATTGCTTTGGAATCACCGTTTATGTACGACATTAAGGGTGTTGAAAACGGCAAGTTCATTTTTGATGACAGCGATTATAATGTCCCTGTATTAAGCATCTATTCCGATGCCAGTTATCCGCATCTGAAGGAATGGGGACAGTACGGAAACAACGCAAAGTTTTGGGACAGTCCCAACCCTCTTTATACAAACATCCATTATGAAAACATAGGTCATATGGGTTTATGCGACCTATCCCTGGTCTCGCCTGTCTTAACAGCCATTATGGATGGCGGCTTCCAGAAAGTAAAAGCCACCGACCAGCTCACAAAGATGAATGAAGATTGCCTCACCTGGGTTGTTAACCTGACAGACGGAATGTTGAAATAAAGAAAGAGGAAACAAAAGAAATCTTTACGCTTGTATTTTCACGATGGAATAATCATCTGCACAAATAAACATATTCCGGTTTAATAGTATTCATATTCGTATTCCCCCGTATCCGGTACGGTTTCCGTAAACAGGATTTCTCCCGCCTGATTGATCAGCTTCCGTTCATAGATAATCCACCCATAATAACCAAACGGTGCAGCTCTTCCTTCTGTCACCCAGGCCCTGCCATTTATGAAAGATTCCGCTTCTTTATATCGTGGCGGAATAACCCAGTTCCCAACCGCGTCAATATATCCTGCTTTTCCGGATTCAGCATCTATCACAGCACACAAGCCTTCACAAAAACGATACTTGCTGTCGCTATATTTTCTGCCAAACTGCGGTTCTGTCAGGATATTCCCCTGATCATTCATCAGGCCAAACCTGTGTCTTGTTACGAAATCTTCCCCATCCGGATCTTCAATCTCATACCAGAGCACGCCATCCGCTCCGCATGCTTTTATATACTTCAGGTTCGGCACAGTCACGGTGAACAGCAATGTGTCCCCTTCCCCGAAAACAGCCAGCGTATCAGGATTGTCTTCCTGTTGAATATAATCCATATTCTCGGATATATACCAACGTGTTTCAGTGTTTTTGGGGGCGACCTTCAGTTGTCCTTCCGGAGTGATTTCATACCATACATTGTCTTTTCTCACTGAAGCAGTTCCGTCATCAAATGAATATGCCGAGCTGTATTCCGCTGGAATCACCAGCTTCCCTTCCATATCCATGTATCCATATAAACCGCTTTCCTTGTCTTGAACAACGCACAGGTCATCAGAAAAGCGGTTTCCGTATATAGTGGTTCCTTCAGGCGCGATATATTCTTTTCCGTTCTCATCAATCAGCAGGGTTTGTCCGTCCGGAGAGGTCACTGTCGCATAGCCTCTTGCGAAATCATCAGCTGCCTCATACTGGCACGGTATACGGATTCCCCCTGTCTTTCTGTCCGCGAACCCGGTCTTCCCATCTATCTTGATACGGATCAGGCTGGAAGTATTACCATCAGAAGCATAGCCATACAAGTATTGTGGTATTACATCATCATACAAATACCCCGAGAAAAACCCTGTCTCAATATCCAGGAAACCGCATTTGCCGTTAAGTCCCAATATATACAATCCATCATCAGAACGCTTCAGCCAAGCAGACTTGTCCGGATGCAGTACCCACTCTCCATTTGTATTAATCAGCCCTTCGCGGTTTTCTATCGATACTTCCGGTATGACTTCTACTTCTGCATAATCACCTGCAAAGTCATCTGCGTGAATAAATTGCGGGGGCATAACAACCTGGCCCTGTTCATCAATATAACCGAACAATCCGTTTTCTCCTCGATAAGCGTATTTTGGTTTTCCGGTTCCGGCTTTTTCAGCCATAATGACTGTAAACTGTTCATCCTCATCAAGAAGAACTATCTTCCCTTCATGG